>JBGQLS010000196.1:0-10466 GCA_041500205.1 Anaeromyxobacteraceae bacterium
AGATGCCCCACGGCAGGATCTGTTATCTCGAAATCCCGGCTAACCGCGCCGAGGATTCCGCGCGCTTCTACTCGGACATCTTCGGATGGAAGGTGCGGGAACGCGGGGACGGCAACTTGGCCTTCGATGACGCGGGGGGCGTGAGCGGGACGTGGGTCAAGGAGGGGGACCGAACGCCCGATGAGCGCACTCGGACCTACATCATGGTCGACAACATCACAGAATCGCTGAAACGGATTGAGCAGGCCGGCGGCAAAGTCGTCACGCCCCGCACGAACATTGGGCAGAACATGGGAGCGTTTGCAGCCTTTACCGACCCGGTCGGCAACGAGTTCGGGCTCTACGAAGAGCCGAAGCCATAGGTACGGCAGCGTTTCTCACGACGTCCGGCTCGCCGCCTAACCCGCGGCTGCACCAGCGCTACGGTCCCGGGCGTTGGCGGAAACTGAAGAGCGTCGCTTTCGTACGGGCCTCGGATGGCTTAACCTATCGGGCGGAGATTCACTGGTATGAAGCGAGCGGCATCGGGCGTCAAGAAATCAAGGTCAAGCGCTTCCTCTAGCGCCCATGGCCGAGCCCCAGCCCGCCGGGGCAGGCGGACTCGCTTGCGCTCGCCGCTGAACTCGATATCGTTAGACGTCGGAAGTGCTACTCTTGCAGGCTTCAACCAACATCGGAGGTCAGAATGCGAAGAGTCACAGGCATTGGCGGCATCTTCATGAGCGCCAAGGATTCCAAGGCGCTATGCGATTGGTACAAGAAGCACCTCGGGATCGACGTTCAGCCCTGGGGTGGAGCAGCCTTCGACTGGACTGACTCCGAAGGCAACCCGACCAAGGGAACTACGGCCTGGTCGATCGGTCCAGCGGACGGCAAGCACTTCGCGCCGAGCAAGTCGACCTTCATGGTCAACTATCGCGTCGAAGATCTGGCAGCACTTCTCAAAGCACTGCGCGAGGAAGGTTGCAATGTGCTCGAGAAGACCGACGACTCGGAGTACGGGAAATTCGGATGGGTCATGGATCCAGAGGGCAACAAGGTTGAACTCTGGCAACCGCTACAAGGGCAATGAAGATCGGTTACTCGCGAGGAGAACCGACGTCTAACCCCTCGTTCCAGCGGACACGGTCCCGCGTCCTGGTGGGTCCCGTTAGCTGCCTGGTGCAGCGGGTTGGCCAGACGCCCGGGCTTTGGAGAGCTTCGTGTTTTCGCTTTCAATAGTCCTAAGACCAGCAAAGCAAGGAGGAATCTATGGATACTATCCGTGAAGCTCGGCGAATTACGGGTTGGGTCGCGTTGGCGTGGTGCGCGTGGGCATTGGCGAGCGCTACCGGTACTGCCGAGGAGCCGGCCAAAACACCCAAGCTCTGGGCTGCCGATGAGATGAGGTGGGAGGAAGACAAGCGGCTACCGGGTGTGAAGAGCGTCCTGTTGTGGGGAGATCCGCACACTGGAGAGCACGGAATGCTTCGGAAGTTTCCGGCTGGCTTCACGCCTCCGCTCCACACCCACCCTTCGGTGGAGCGGCTGGTCGTCATTTCAGGAACGGTCCTGGTGAGCTACGCGGGATCTACCGAGAAGAGGCTCGGTCCCGGCTCCTACTCGGAGATTCCTGCCAACACGGCGCACTCGGCGAAGTGTGCGAGCGGAGCCGAGTGCGTGTTTGCCCTGGTTTCTTCTGGACGTTTCGAGATTAGACCTGTGCCGGGAAAATAAATGCCGGCCCATGCGCGATCATCCCTGCGATCTCGCGGCTCCTCCATCGGGACGTCAGTCACGGCAGCTAACCCTCGTTGCAGCGGATGGCTGGCAGTGTGTCGTCCGAGGCGCTCGATGCGTGTCGGCAGTACGGGATTGAGCCGATCGTGGGTGGCTGCCCGGGTCGGACTCGCGTGCGCACGACGTTGAACTACCGGGTCCCGCGGTGAGCATCAGGCGGAACCAGTGAGGCGCACGGGCACGCTCTTCGAGCTGATCCAGGACCTGGACGGGCTTCGAGGCAGCGACCGCTCTGATCCGCCGATGCTCTACGCGCTAGGTGGCGCCGATGGGGGGCGAAGCAGCCGGGCGCTGGTCTGCCCGCGCAGTGAGGGCGGCAGTCTCACATGTGCCATCGACCCCTCCCTGTCAGAGGTCCTCAGCGTGGAGCAGGCACACGAGGCGATCGAGGTGTGGTCGGCATGGCGCGGTGGAGTCACCCCCACCCCCGCAGAACGCTTCAGCATCGTGATGTTCTTCGCGAAATACGCCGCCTTCCTGCCCCTTGAAACGGACCGCGAGGGCATGTAGCGCGAGTGCCCCTGCAGACCCGGTTCAGGCTTCTTCTCCGGCAAGCCCGGCCCGCCGCTTCACCCTCGCAGCTGACTCGCGTCGCTCGCCGTTGAACTTGATATCGTCAGCATCCCAACGTCCCATCCATCACAAGGAGAGAGCGATGCCTTCCAAATCTCCTCGAGTCGAAGAATTTCAGATCACGGGGCAACAGCTTCTCGGGTCGATCAAGGACCTCATTCACGAGGGAAACATCCGGCGCCTCTCGATCCGCAACTCCAAGGGCATCACGCTCCTGGAGATCCCCCTTGTCGTCGGTCTCGCGGGCGCCGTTCTCGTGCCGGTGTGGGCAGCGGTGGGCGCTCTCGCGGCGCTCGTCGCGAAGTGCACCCTCGTGGTCGAGCGGGTCAGTGCGGGCGAAGAGGCGCCGCCCGCCTCCACCTCGCGATCACGCAACCCCCGCACCCCCCGCAAAAGGAACGGGAAAGGAACCGCCTGACCGCCACCCGTCACAAAAGGCCGCGAAATGCCTCCGAAAGCCAAGCCCTCCCTTCGCTTCTTCCATTCAACCGTGCTCAGAGCAAGAACCGACAAGTTACTTGCCGCCATCGAGCACGACCCGAACCCGGCACAACACGCCGATGCGCTGGCTGCTCTCGTCGTCTCCCTGACCGAGGCCGGACTGGACTACTACTTCCTCAGGCCGCTCCAACTGGCCAAGGTCGGCTTCGTGGCGCGACAGACCGCCAACCTCGGCATGGCGGGCGCCATCAGGATCATGTCCCCGATGATCCGCTCGATCCTGGGTGGCACGGATGGCGCTCAGTTGCGGATCATCTCCCGCCATATTCGGCAGCTCATGGTCTGAGGGACGCGGGAGACCGCCTGCCTGGCTGGCGCGAGCGACGGCCGGCAAAGGGCGCAGAATGGCGGCGGCATGACGGACGCGAATCCCGGCGGGTTCTTCGTCGCGGCCTACGAGACCGAGCGGCTCAAGACGCTCAGCGTGTGGTCATGCTTCGGCGACGCGGATCTTCGCTTCCGGCCCGCTCCGAGGGCCCGCACGCCGCTCGAGCACATGGTCCACCAGTGCGTGTCGGAAGACTCCTGGATGAAGAACATGCTCGGCATCGAGATCGCGCTCCCCGCGCTGCCCGCACGCGAGGATCGGCTCGGCTTCCTGCACCACTACGCCGAAGCGTCCGGAAAACGGCGCGAGATCCTCGCGACGAAGGCCGCGGATTGGTGGGACGGAAAGACGCGCTTCTTCGACGTGGGTGAGACGCGCTCGTGGGTGTTCCTCCGGCGGCTGACGCACTCGTCGCACCACCGCGGCCAGCTCACGATCTATCTGCGCCTCCTCGGCCGCTCGCTCTACTCGACGTATGGGCCGACGGCCGACACGGGCGGGCTCTTTCTCAACAAGGCCCCGACGATCTATCGCTACCGCTCGCTCGAGCATCTCCTCGCCGCCGAGGATGCCGGCGGCGAGTGGCCGGAGCTGCCGGGCCCGGGGGAGAAGCCGCCCACGGAGAGGCCGTAGCGACTGCAGCGCGCGGCAACCGTAAAAACTTACGCTTGACTTACGCTTCAGACGGACCTACGTTTGCCGCGTGTCCGCACTCTCTCTCCCCGCCCTGCCGGTCCCGCCGAACCTGCCGCAGGACATCGCCGCCCGGCTGACCGCCGCCGCCGGGCTTTCGCGCGGGCGGTTCGCGCCGGAGTTCCTGCCCACACGCATCGAGGGGCTGGACCGCCTCCTCGGGGGCGGGCTGCCGCGCGGGGCGCTCGTGGAGATGTCGGGGCGCGCGTCCTCGGGGCGCTTCTCCGTGGCGCTCTCCGCGCTCGCCGCGACCACACAGGCGGGTGAGGCCGCCGCGCTCGTGGACCCCGGCGACCACTTCGACCCGCAGGGCGCGGCCGCCGCAGGCGCCGAGCTTTCGCGGGTGCTGTGGCTGCGCCCGCGCGGACTGAAACCCGCGCTCGCCGCGGCCGAGACCGTCCTGGCGACGGGCTTCGCGCTCGTCGTCCTCGACCTCGGGCTCGCGCGCATCTTCAGGCGGCGTTTCGACGACGCCGTGTGGCTGCGCCTCGCGCGGCGCGCGCGCTTTCACGACGCCGCGCTCCTCGTCCTCGCGCCTTACCGCGTCACGGGCACCGCGGCGCGCGTCGTCCTCGCGGCCGACGCGGCGCACGCGAGCTGGGACCGCGCGTGCCCGGACTGGCCGCAGAGCCTGTCACTCCTCGACGGCCTGTCCTCCCGCCTCGTGCTGGAGAAGACGCGGGACGCGAAGACGGACATGAATGAAAAAACGAGCTTGTTGAACCTTTCCCTGCTGGATGCAGTTCGAGCGGGAAAGGAAGAAAGAAAAGAGAGAAAGATTTGCTTAGAAAGGGAAAAAGACAACGCCGTTGCGTTTTCGGGCCGTTTGTCCGCATTCGGGCACTGAGGGTCCGGGTCCGGGGATATTCACCTTCTAAGAAAAACTGCATGACATCGACCGAGGCACAGCAGGCATGGAACGCACGGCAGACGCGCATGGGGAGCAGCAGAAAAATTTTCCCCGCCTCGCGTGCCTCGTGGTGCCGCTGTTCCCCCTCGCCGCGCGGCTGCGCAGCGAACCCGCGCTGAGGGACGAGGCCGTCGTCCTGTGCGAGGGGAACGGGACGGCCGCGCACGTGGTGGCGGCCACGCGCAAGGCGCGCAAGGCCGGCATCCGCCCGGGTTTCACGCTGCCCCAGGCGCGGGCGCTTTTGCCCGACCTTCTCACCCGCGCGCGCGACGCCGAGAGCGAGCGCGCCGCCATGGAGGCGCTCCTCGACGTGGCCGGCACGGTGTCGCCGCGCGTGGAGGACGCGGGCGACGGCGTCGTGTATCTCGACGCGGACGGCCTCGAGCGCCTCTTCCCGGACGAGCGCGACCTCGGCCGCGCGCTGATCGCCGCCGCGAAGCGCGAGTCGCTGCCCGCGCGCTGCGGGCTCGCGTCCAGCAAGCTCGCCGCGCGCGTGGCCGCGACGCTGCCGGACTCGCCCGTGGCCGTGCCCGCGGGCGGCGAGGCCGCGTTCCTCGCGCCGCTGCCGCTCGCGAAGCTGGACCCCGAGGCCGAGATCGTCGAGACGCTCGCGCGCTGGGGCCTCGCGTCGGTGGGCGACCTCGCGAAGCTGTCCGCGGCCGACGTCGCGAGCCGGCTCGGCGCACGTGGCCACGCGCTGCACGAGATCGCGCGCGGGCGCGACCCGCGCCCCCTCGTGCCGCGCCGGCCGCCGCCGGGCTTCACGGAGGGCATGGAGCTGGAGTGGCCGCTCGTGACGCTCGAGCCGTTCCTCGCGCTGGCCGAGAGCGCGCTCGGGCGGCTCGCGCGGCGCCTCGAAGCGGAAGCCGTGGGCTGCGTGCGGCTGGACATCTCCCTGACGCTCGAGCCCGAGGGCTGCGACACGCGCAGCCTGGAGCTGCCCGCGCCCACGCGCGACGTGAAAACGCTGCTCACCCTCGTGCGCCTCGGCCTCGAGGGCCGGCCGCCGGGCGCCGCCGTGACGGGCTTCTCCCTCACGGCGCAGCCCGACGCGCCGCGGAAGGGCCAGCTCACGCTGTTCGGGCCGGCCGAGATCTCACCCGACCGGCTCGCGACGGCGCTCGCGAAGCTGTTCGCGCTGCTGGGGCCCGGGCGCGTCGGCGCGCCGCGCGCGGTGGACGGCCACCGCCCCGAGCGGTTCGCCCTCGTGCCGTTTGCGCCGCCGCCGCCTCCCACGGCACGGAAGACCCCGAAGACCGGCCGCGGGCTTCTTTCGGTGCGCGTGCTGCGCCCGCCGGTGCCGCTCGAGGTGCTCCTCGAGGGCGAGCGCCCCGCGTCTCTGCGCGCGCTGGCTTCCGCTCCCGCTCCCGCGGACGGCGGCGGCGGGCAGCCGATGGACGTGGCCGGTACCGTACGCGTGGCGTCGGGGCCGTGGCGCCTCGAAGACGGCTGGTGGCAGGAGACGCCCGCCTTCCGCGCGTACTGGGACGTGGAGCTTTCGGCCGGCGGCCTCTACCGCATTTTCCGCGACGAGCCCGGCGGCGCATGGTTCGCCGACGGCGTGTACGACTAGGCCGGCCTGCCACCTCGCGGCGATCCGGCAGAAAGCGCGGCTCAAGGGATGACCGTTCCTCCGGCCGGCCCGGGGGCGGTATCGTCGGCGCGCAAGGAGCGCTCATGTCAACACCGGCCCTTCCGCAAACTCCGGTTCCACAGTCCGAGCTCGTCGCGCTGCAGCCGGGCGCCGTCGTGAGCCGCACGCTCGTCAAGGCGCCCGGCGGCACGGTGACGGCGTTCGCGTTCGACACGAACGAGGCCCTCTCCGAGCACAGCGCGCCCTTCGACGCGATCGTCCTCGGGGTCGAAGGGGAGGCCGAAGTCTCGATCTCTAAGGTCCCGCACCGTGTCAAGACCGGCGACCTGCTGCGCCTCCCCGCGAACGAGCCGCACGCCCTGAAAGCGATCACGCCGTTCAAGATGATCCTCGTCATGGTCAAGGCATGAGGTCCAAATGAAGAAGGCCAAAGCCGCGCCCATTCCGCCCGAATTCGCCGCGACACACGCCGCGCTGCGAAAGGTCCTCGACCCCTTCACGAGGAAGAAGGGCATGACAGTGGCGAAAGACGGGCCCGGCGAATTCCTCGTGCTCGCGCCGCCGAACGCGAAGTACCCGCAATACCCGAAAGGGCTCTGGTTCGTCTGCACGCGCGTCGGCAAGGCATACGTGAGCTTCCACCTGATGCCGATCTACCGGTGCCCCGAGCTCGCGAAACAGATTCCCCCCGCGCTGAAGAAGCGCATGCAGGGCAAGACCTGCTTCAACTTCAAGACACCGGATCCGGCGCTCTTCAAGGAGCTTTCCATCCTCACGCAGGCGGCCTACGAACGGTGGAAGAAGGAAGGCCTCACCTGACGGCGAAAGCGTACGACCGGGCGTATTTCCGCAAGTGGTACCGCGACCCGAGGAACCGGATCGTGCGGCGCGACGGCGTGGCGCGGAAAGTGGCGATGGCCGTGGGCGTCGCGGAGCATCTCCTCGGGCGGCCGGTCGCCTCGGTGCTCGACGTGGGCTGCGGCGAGGGCGCGTGGTTCCCGCTGCTTCGCGCGCTGCGCCCAAAGCTGCGCTACGTCGGTCTCGACACGAGCGACTACGCCGTGCAGCGCTTCGGCCGCTCGCGCAACGTGCGGCGGGGCTCCTGGGGCGAGGTCGCCGAGCTGCGCTTCGACGAGCCATTCGACCTCGTCGTCTGCTCGGACGCGCTCCACTATGTGGCCACGCGCGAGGTCGTGCGCGGGCTGGAGAGCCTGCCCGAGCTGATCGGCGGCGTGGGGTACTTCGACTTCCTCTCGGCCGATGACGACCTCGAGACCGGTATCGAGGGCGACCTCGTGGGCCTCAAGATGCGCCGCGCGTCGTGGTACCGGCGGAAATTCCGCGAGACGGGCCTCCTGGAGTGCGGACTGGGCTTCTGGGCCGCCGCGGATCTCGCCCCCCGGCTCACCGCGTTCGAGCGCGCGCCCAGGCCGAAATCGCCCCGTTGACTTACGTCTAACTTGCGACTAGGCTCGCCGCCCCATGGCGGAAGGGCCTCCGACCCGCGACTTCATCGGCCCCAATAACGAATGCGGTCTGCATCCCAACGGGCCCGGAGCGCGCAAGGAGAAGGCGCGGCTGCGAGCGTACGCGCGGCCGCCCGCCGCCGCGAAGAGGGCGCGGCCGTACGCCGAGCTGCGCGTCGCCTCGGCGTTCTCGTTCCTGAACGGTTCGTCGCTGCCGGAAGACCTCGTCGAACGTGCGGCGGCGCTCGACCTCCCCGCCGTCGCGCTCGTGGACACGAACGGCGTCTCCGGCGCCCCGCGCTTCTGGAAGGCGGCGAAAGCGGCTGGGGTCAAGGCGCTCGTCGGGGCGGAAGTCGTGATCCAAATGCATCCGGCTCTCGTCGGGCGGCAGTCTGCAAATTTTTCTTCGAAAGTGAATACGGGAGAGGAAGCCGAAGCGCGGGGCGCGCGCAGCTCAGCCCCGCGCCGCGGGAGCGGCGCATCGGCTGCACACTCATTTGAAGAAAATCTTTCCGGTCCTCTCGGAATCGTCCCCCCTCCCCTCCCAGCAGGAATTTCTCCTCCCCGCCTGACGCTGCTCGCCGAGAACCAGAAGGGCTACCGAAACCTCTGCTCGCTCCTCACCGCCGCCGCCGCGGGGAAGCCGAAGGGGCAGGCCGCGGCGACGTGGGAGGAGGTCGCCGCGCACGCGGAAGGGCTGCACGTTCTGACGGGCGGCGAGGAGAGCGCCGTGACGCGCGCGCTGACGTCGCGTGACGCGGGCGGCTTCGGCGCGGCCCGGCGCGAGCTGGACCGCCTCACGGCGCTCTTCCCCGGGCGCCTCCACGTGGAGCTTCAGCGACATTTCCTGCGCGAGGAGGAGCACGTGAACCGCGCGCTCCTCGACCTCGCGCGTGCCGCGCGGCTGCCCGTCCTCGCGACGAACGGCGCGCGCTACGCGGAGCGGAAAGACAAGGACCTCTTCGACGCGCTCACGTGCATCCGCCACCACACGCACCTCGACGCGGCCGGCACGAAGCTGCAGGCCGGGCGCGAGCGCCACCTGAAGTCCGCGCGCGACATGGACGCCCTCTTCGCGGACCTGCCCGGCGTCCTCGAGGCGAGCGCCTCTCTCGCGGGGCGCCTGTCCTTCACGCTCGCGGACCTCGGCTACCGCTTCCCCGCGTACCCGCTGCCGCCGGGCGAGACGCCGTCGTCGTTCCTCCGGCACGTCGCGTGGGAGGGCGCGCGGGCGCGCTTCCGGCCGCTCACGGCGAAGGCGCAGGCGCAGATCCAGCGGGAGCTCGACCTCATCGCGAAGCTCGATCTGGCGGGTTACTTCCTCATCGTCTGGGACATCGTGAACTTCTGCAAAAGGGAGCACATCCTCGTGCAGGGGCGCGGCTCGGCCGCGAACAGCGCGGTGTGCTACGCGCTTTCGATCACGGCGGTCGATCCCGTGAAGATGGAACTCCTCTTCGAGCGCTTCCTCTCGGAGGAGCGCGGGGAATGGCCCGACATCGACCTCGACCTGCCCTCGGGCGACCCGCGCGAGAAGGTGATCCAGCACGTCTACAGGACGTACGGCCCCGACGGGGCCGCGATGACGGCGAACGTCATCACGTATCGCGACCGCTCGGCGGCGCGCGAAATGGCGAAGGCGCTGGGCTTCTCGCCGGAGCAGGTGGACACGATCGCGAAGCACCTCGGGAAGTGGAGCTTCGGCGAGTACAGGGACGGCGCGGCCGACCTCGCGAAGGAGATGGCGGCCGTCGGGTTCGATCCCGCGCACCCGCGCGTCGCCCACTTCGGGAAGCTCTTCATGCGCGTCCAGAGCCTGCCGCGCCACCTCGGGCAGCACTCCGGCGGGATGGTCGTGGCGATGGGCCGGCTGTCGGAGGTCGTGCCGCTCGAGCCCGCGGCCATGGAAGGGCGCGTCGTCATCCAGTGGGACAAGGACGACTGCGCGGACCTCGGCATCGTGAAGGTGGACTTGCTCGGCCTCGGGATGCTGGGCGCGATCGAGAAGATGCTGCCCACGATCAAGGCGCACGAGGGCGTGGACGTGGATCTCGCGCACCTGCCGGCCGGCGACGCCCATGTCTACGCAATGCTCCAGACCGCGGACACGATCGGCCTCTTCCAGGTGGAGAGCCGCGCGCAGATGGCCTCGCTGCCGCGCCACGCGCCGAAGATTTTTTACGACATCGTCGTGCAGGTCGCGATCATCCGGCCGGGCCCGATCGTGGGCGGCATGGTGCACCCGTTCTTCGACCGGCGGCAGGGCAAGGCGCCGGTCGAGTACCCGCACCCGTGCCTCGAGCCGATCCTGAAGCGCACGCTCGGCGTGCCCTTGTTTCAGGAGCAGCTCCTGCGCATCGCGATGGTGGCCGCGGGCTTCACGGGCGGCGAAGCGGAGGAGCTGCGCCGCGCGATGGGCTTCAAGCGCTCGGAGGAGCGCATGGGCGCGATCGAGGAGCGGCTGCGCTCGGGCATGGCGAAAAACGGCATCACGGGGCCCGCCCAGGACCAGATCGTCAAATCCATCACGTCGTTCGCGCTCTACGGCTTCCCCGAGTCGCACGCGGCCAGCTTCGCGCTCATCGCGTACGCGAGCGCGTGGCTGAAGGCGCACCACCCGGC
>JBGQLS010000197.1:0-10448 GCA_041500205.1 Anaeromyxobacteraceae bacterium
CCGTGGGGACGAGCTTCGTCGGGCTGCTCGTGCCCGGCGCCAGCGTCGACGCCATCGTGCGCGAGGCACGCCGCGCCGTGCTCGACGAGTGCGACTACGGGCGCGAGGCGCGCTACCAGGAGCGGCTCGCGAGCATCTACGCCGGGCATCCCACCCTTACCGTCCCGGCCGTGGCCCGGCCGTACTCCTCCCGCCGCGTCCTCACCACCGGCTGGGCCGCGGGTCTGAGCTTCGACGCATTCCTCGCCACGAGTCCGCGGCAGGCGGACCGCGACCGGGTGGGCGCAGCCCTCTTCGAGTTCTATCTGGGCTCGCTCTTCCGGTACGGCCTCTTCAACTGGGATCCGCATCCAGGCAACTACATCGTCCAGGCCGACGGCCGGGTCGCCATGCTCGATCACGGCTCGACCCGCGAGCTCGATCGTGGGTTCGTCCGGAAGCTGGCCGCTCTCGCGCTCGCCGTCCACGCCGACGAGCGCGAGGGGCTGCGGCGGGCGATCCTCGACATGGGGATCGTCCGTGACGGCGAGGCGCGCGATCTCGAGACGGCCCGCACCCTCATCCGATCGTTTCACGGGCCGATGCTCCGGGACGAGGTGCTCGCCTTCGAACTCGGGGCCGCGACGCCGTTCCGCACGATCGCCGCCATGAAGCGCGAGGTCCTGCGCCTGCAGCTCCAGGGCGAGATGCTGTTCGTCTTCCGGATCCGCTTCGGCCTCATGTCCGTGCTCGCCAGGCTCGGAGCCCGCGCCAACTGGTGCAGGCTCGAGCGGCGGTACGCGGAGGACGCTCTCATGCTTCCTGGCGGGCCATGACACGGAACTCATCGTTGCGCGGCGCCTGAAGCCCTCGATATTGATTCCGATGTCGCGGGCATCGCCGCCTGATGTCCGTGGGCTCCCCATGATCGCTTGCATGAAGACGGGGCCTCGCATGGCGAGGCCCTTCGCGGCAGCTTCACGGTCCTGCAGCCAGGGCATGCCCGGATCAGCCACAGTCCCCGCGGGCCATCGTCGGGCTGATGGGTTCCGGAGAGCCGCTCGCGGCGCAGGAGCTCCTGCACCGTTGCGCGGGAGAGCTCAGGCGGGAGCCGGATGGTGCTCCCGTGAATGCCGGGGGCGAGCCGCCATCGTTCCGAGCGAAGCCCGCGGACTCACGCTCTCACGCCCCTTTTGCGGCTCGTGCCACGTGATGGGCCCCTACGTCCGCGATGCCGAGGATCCCGGGTCGCAGAGCCTCGCCGCCATCCACAGCCGTAACAACAGGTTCGGTGAGCAGAGCTGCTACGTGTGCCACGCCGACTACAAATCCCCCTTGCAGGTTTCATGATTCCCGTCGCTGCGGGTGCCGGTGTGGGTGTCCAGGGTCAGCGGGGCCATTGCTTGACCGGTGTCGCTTCACCCTGGTACTAGCTGACTGAAGGAAAGGTAGGGCTTGTCGCCCATGGCCGTACGCGCCATCGCCATCGAAGACGACGAAGCCGTATCGCGGCTCATCGCGCAAGTCCTCTCCTCGCACGGTTTCGACGTGTGCGGCACGGCAGCCAGCGGTGAAGAAGGAGTCGCGCTCGCCCGCAAGGAGAAGCCGGACGTCGCGCTCGTGGACCTCGGCCTGCCGAAGATGAGCGGTGAGGACGTCATCCACGCCATCCGCACCGAGCTTCCCAAGACCGCATGCATCGCGCTGACGGCGGTAGACATCCCGGCCCGTGTGCTGGGCGCGCTGCGCGCCGGAGCGGCCGGCTATATCCTGAAGCCCTTCCATGCCGCCGAGCTGGCGCGAGCCGTCGAGGAGGTGCTCTCCGGCGAGGCCGCGCCCATCAGCCCGCGCGCCGCCAAGGTGCTGCTCTCCGAACTGCGCGGCGATCCGCCCGACCAGCGCGGCGGCCCCGCGCTGTCCAAGCGCGAGCTCGAAGTGCTTGAACTGTTGGTGCATGGCCACACCTACGCCGACGTTGCGTCTGCGCTCGGGATCGCCGAGGGCACGGTCCAGACCTACGTGAAGCGGATCTACGAGAAGCTCGACGTCTCGACCAAGGCCGAGGCGGCGCTCCTCGCTGTCGCACGCGGCCTGGTGAAGCCCTAGTCCGGGCAACGCGAGCTCAGGCCGCCCCTGAGGCCCAACCCCGGCTCAGCCGCGCCGGGGTCTGCACCCGCAAGGGCTCAAGTAAATTCATCCCAGCCCACGGGCGGTTCGTACTAAGAGGTCTCGACAGAGGGTGTTGCCTTGACTTGGCAGGTCGGCTCCCTATAATGGCTGCCTTTCCGTGGCCGCGTAAGCAGCGCAAATGCTCGTTAACATTGACGAAATCAAGGATGGCGGGCTCCAGCGCGCCTGGGACCTCGCTAGGGAAGCCGTGGACCAGATGGTGAAGGGCGACAACGCCGGCTACCGAGCGAATGGTCCTCTGCATATCGACGGCAAGCTCCTGAAGATGGAACGACGCGTCCTCTTCGACGCGCACGCCCGAGCGGCGCTGGTCGCGCCGTGCGGGCGCTGTCTGTCACCCGTCGTGGTTGAAGTACCGCTCGACTTTCAGATGACCTTTGTCCCGGCGGAAGCCGTGCGCCCGCGTGATGCCGTGCGCTCGCGTGAAGCCGCCCATCCGCGCCAAGAGGAACCTGACGAAGAAGGCCGTTCGAGCGCTCGCACTCGCACGTTCGTTGCCGACGAGGTGAACGAGGAAACGTATTCGGGCAAGGTCATCGATCTCGATCCGGTCGTCCGGGAGCAGCTCTTGCTCGCCTTGCCGAGCTATCCGGTGTGCCAGGAGAGTTGCAAGGGGCTCTGTCCCGTGTGCGGGGTGAACCTCAACGAGCGCGACTGCGGTTGCGATCGCCACGTGCCCGACCCGCGCTGGGCAGCCCTCGAAAAGTTCGGCAAGGGCGGGGCGCTTGCCTCGCAGCCGACCAAGCAGAAATCCAGGAAGGAGTGACGACGTGGGAGTTCCCAAGAAGCGTACGTCCAGCATGCGTCGAGATCGTCGCCGCGCTGCCAACTTCAAGATCACACCCGCCAACGTGACGAAGTGCCCGAAGTGCAAGGAGCCTGTCCTCTCCCATCGCGCTTGCCCGTCTTGCGGGACGTACAAGGGCCAGCAGATCACCCCGGGCGTGTAGCCCGAGGCCAATGAGCGAGACCCGCGCGCTACCGGTAGCGGTCGACGCCATGGGCGGCGACAACGCCCCAGGCGAGATCGTCCAGGGCGCCCTCGATGCTGCGCGGGGGGGCCTGCCGGTGGTGCTGGTCGGCCTCGAGGCGGTGGTGCGCGAGGAGCTCGCGAAGCACGGCGCGGAACCGGATCTGCCCATTTCCGTGAAGCACGCCTCCGAGGTGGTCGCGATGCACGATCACCCCGGCCAGGCGATGCGCCGGAAGAAGGACAACTCCATCCGCGTCTGCTTCGAGCTGGTGAAGCGGGCCGAAGCGTGCGGGATGGTGTCGGCGGGCAACTCCGGCGCGGTGATGGCGGGCGCCATCTTCGTGCTGGGCCGGCTCCCCGCGGTCGAGCGCCCCGCCATCATCTCCGTCCTTCCCGCGCTGAAAGGACACCCCCTGCTCCTCGACATGGGGGCCAACGTCGAGTGCAAGCCCATCCACCTTGTGCAGTTCGCGCTCATGGGCGAGGTCTACGCCCGCCGCGTGCTGGGCATAGCGAAGCCCAAGGTCGCGGTCCTCTCGAACGGTGAGGAAGACTCGAAGGGCACCGATCTCACCCGCGCCGTTGCAGCCGCGCTGCGACGGGACCGCGAGATCGACTATCGGGGCTACTGCGAGGGGCGCGACCTCCTCACCGGCGACTTCGACGTGATCGTCACCGATGGCTTCACTGGCAACGTGGCCCTGAAGACGATGGAAGGCACGGCCAAGGTCGTGGGAGAGCTGCTCAAGCAGGCGCTCAAGTCGACGCCGGCGTCGGCCATCGGGGGCCTGCTCGCCAAGAAGGCGCTCGTCGCCATGAAGAGGAAGATCGACTGGCGCGAGATCGGGGGGGCGCCGCTGGTGGGCGTGGCGGGGGTGGGTTTCATCACCCACGGCCGCTCCGACGCGCTCGCGATAGCCAACGCCGTGCGGCGGGTGCGCGCGGCCGCTGACGCGCACGCGACGGAGGAGATCGCCCGCGCCGCCGAGCGGGCAGAGGCGCTGCTCGTTCCGATCACGGGCCAGGGGCAAGAACTGAAGACGGAAGCAGTGCGGGTCAGGACGACGCCGCCGGAAGTGTGAAAGGGAAGGAATCGATGCGCTCGCTGATCGTCGGAACAGGGTCCTACTCGCCCAAGAAGGTGCTCACCAACGCCGACCTGGAGAAGGTCGTCGACACCACCGACCAGTGGATCGTTGAGCGCACCGGGATCCGGGAACGCCACGTTGCCGGGCCGGAGGAGGCAACGAGCGACACCGCCTACGCGGCATCGGTGCGGGCGCTCGAGATGGCCGGCGTGGCCCCTGCCGACCTCGACCTCATCATCATGGGCACCATCACGGGCGACATGCCGTGGCCCGCCACCGCGGCGCTCCTGCAAGGGCGCCTCGGAAACAAGAAGGCGTTCGCCTTCGACGTGTCGGCTGCCTGCGCGGGCTCGCTCTACGCCCTCTCCATCGCGGACCGGTACGTCTCGACTGGCATCGCGAAGAAGGCGCTCGTGGTGGGCGCCGACACGCTCACGAAGATCGTCGACTGGAAGGACCGGAACACCTGCATCCTGTTCGGCGATGGCGCGGGCGCGATGGTGCTGACGCCCACCGATGATCCCAATCGCGGGGTGCAGTCGATCCACCTCCACACCGACGGCTCGCATTGGAACATCCTTCACCAGCCCGGGCCCGGATCCCGCATCCCGCTCTCGCCGGAGCTCCTCGAGAAGCGCCAGCAGTACCTGTTCATGAACGGGCGCGAGGTCTACAAGTTCGCCGTGCGCGCGCTCGTGGACTCCTGCCGCGAGGCGCTCGCGGCGAACCAGCTCACGGTGAGCGACGTCAAGTACGTCATCGCCCACCAGGCCAACAAGCGAATCCTCGACGCGACGCTCGATCGGCTCGAGATCCCGGCCTCGAAGTGCTGGATGAACCTCGAGAAGTATGGCAACACGTCCGCGGCGAGCGTCCCCACGACGATGGACGAGGCGAACCGCGCCGGCTGGTTCTCGCCGGGTGACGTCATCCTCGTGACCGCCATCGGCGCCGGCATGGCCTGGGGCGCCGGCATCCTCCGCTGGTAGGGTCGCGATGGGAAAACTCGCGTTCATCTTCCCGGGACAGGGCTCGCAGTCCTCGGGCATGGGCAAGGAGCTCGCCGAGGCGTTCCCGACCGCTCGCGCCGTGTTCGACGCCGTCGACGCGGCGCTGCAGGAGAAGCTCTCCGCGCTCTGCTTCAACGGACCGGACGACCAGCTCAAGCTCACGGCGAACACGCAGCCCGCCATCCTCACGGTGTCGGCGGCCGCCGTGGCGGTCCTGGTCGAGCGCGGTCTCAAGCCCGATCTGGTCGCCGGCCACTCGCTCGGCGAATACTCGGCGCTCGTCGCCGCGGGAGCGCTGAGCGCGCCCGACGCGGCCAGGGCGGTCCGGGCGCGCGGCACCTTCATGCAGGAGGCGGTGCCTGCCGGGCAGGGCGCCATGTCGGCGGTGCTCGGGCTCGAGCCGGGCCGGGTGAAGGCGATCTGCGAGTCGATCGAGGCCGCGACCGGCAAGACCTGCTCGCCGGCCAACTACAACGACCCCGCTCAGACCGTCATCGCGGGCGAGGCGAGCGCGGTCGAGAAGGCGGGCGTCGAGCTGAAGCGCGCCGGGGCCAAGCGCGTCCTGCCGCTGCCGGTGTCCGCCCCCTTCCACTGCGCCATGATGGAGCCCGTCAAGCCGCGCCTCGAGCCCGTGCTGCGCCAGATCGCGTGGAAGGAGCCGCGCTTTCCGGTGGTCACCAACGTCGAGGCCAAGGCCAACCGGGACGTCACCCGCATCGTGCCCCTGCTCATCGAGCAGGTGACGTCGCCCGTGCGCTGGATCGAGTGCGTCCAGGAACTGGTCCGGCTTGGGGTGACCCGGTTCGTCGAGGTCGGACCCGGCAAGGTGCTCTCCGGCCTGGCCAAGCGCATTGACAAGTCGGTGGAGGTCTTCAACGTCGAGGACAAGGCCTCGCTCGAGAAGACGCTCGCCGCGTTCAAGGAGGCGTGACCGATGTACGACTTCAAGGGCAAGACCGCGCTCGTCACCGGAGCCGCCCGCGGTATCGGACGCGCTATCGCGCTCGAGCTGGCGCGGGGTGGGGCGAGCCTCGCGCTCAACGACGTGAACGAGGCGGCGGCGAACGAGGCGATAGAGCTCGCCCAGAAGGCCGGTTCACCCAAGGCGAAGTTCTACAAGTTCGACGTCGCCGACTCGGCCGCCTGTGACGCCGCGGTCGAGTCCGTCGTCTCCGAGTTCGGCGGCCTCCACATCCTCGTCAACAACGCCGGGATCTCCCTGGACGCGCTGCTCATGCGCTTCAAGGACGAGGACTGGAAGAAGACGCTCGACATCAACCTCACCGGTGCCTTCAACCTGATGCGCTCCGCGACCCGGCCGCTCATCAAGGCGAAGGGCGGCGCCATCGTGAACATCGCCTCGGTGGTGGGCGAGATGGGCAATGCGGGTCAGGCGGCATACTCCGCGAGCAAGGGTGGACTCATCGCGCTCACGAAGACGGTTGCCCGCGAGCTCGCTTCGCGCAACGTGCGCGTGAACGCCGTCGCCCCCGGCTTCATCGACACCCCCATGACGCAGGCGCTGCCGGAAGCTGCGAAGACCAAGCTGTCCGAGGCCATTCCTCTCGTGCGCCTCGGTACTCCCCAGGACATCGCCGATTGCGTGGCCTGGCTCTCGAGCGACAAGGCGTCGTACGTGACCGGAGCGGTCATCCGCGTCAACGGCGGCATGTACATGTAGCCAACGCAGCTGCGGATCCTCGCGGTCCCGAACCCCCCCACACAACGACGGAGGAGAGACATGACGGCAACGAACGTGGAGACGAAGGTCAAGGGCATCATCGCGGAGCAGCTCGGCGTCTCGGAGGAGGAGATCAAGATCACCTCGAGCTTCATCGAGGACCTCGGCGCCGATTCGCTCGACATCGTCGAGCTCGTCATGGCGATGGAAGAGGAGTTCGAGGTGGAGATCCCGGACGAGGAGGCGGAGAACATCAAGACCGTCCAGGACGCGGTGAACTACATCAACACGCACAAGAAGTAGACAGGGGGCGCTTGGCCCCCAGGCTTGGCAGGGCAGTCGTCGGAGCGCCGCCGCCCCGTACCGGTTGCGTCGGGGCGGGCGCCGACTTTACGGTTTGGTGTGAAGGCGGAGGTGAGGATCATGTCGAGGCGGCGCGTCGTCGTGACCGGGCTGGGGATCGTTTGCCCCGTCGGTATCGGGGTGGATGAGTCCTGGCGCGGGATCGTGGCCGGCAAGAGCGGGATCGGCCCAATCACGCAGTTCGACGCCTCGAGCTTCCCGACGCGCATAGCAGGCGAGGTGAAGAACTTCGAGGCCGAGAAGTACATGGACAAGAAGGAGATCCGCCGGAACGACCGCTTCATCCAGCTCGCGATGGCCGCGGGCGACATGGCCATGAAGGACTCCGGGCTGGACATGTCCAGGGAGGACCCCGAGCGCATCGGCGCCATCGTGGGAGCGGGCCTGGGCGGGCTCGACACGCTCGAGGGTACTCACAAGCAGTTCCTGGAGAAGGGCGTCAGGAAGATCGGGCCGTTCTTCATCCCCTCCCTGATCGTGAACCTGGCTCCAGGGCAGATCGCCCTCAAGTATGGCCTCAAGGGCCCGAACTACTCGCCCGTCTCCGCCTGCGCGACGAGCAACCACTCGATCGGCGACGCCTTGATGCTCATCGAGCGCGGCATGGCCGACGTCATGTTGACCGGCGGCGCCGAGGCGACCATCACGCCGCTCGGCATCGGCGGCTTCTGTGCCGCGCGAGCCCTCTCCGAGCGGAACGACGCGCCCGAGAAGGCGAGCCGTCCCTTCGACAAGCAGCGCGACGGCTTCGTCTCGGGCGAGGGCTCGGGCATCCTCGTCGTCGAGGAGTACGAGCACGCCAAGAAGCGCGGGGCGAAGATCTACTGCGAGCTGGCAGGATACGGCGCCACCGCGGACGCGTACCACATCACCTCGCCTGCGCCCGGAGGCGAGGGCGGCGCGCGCGCCATGAAGATGGCCCTGGCCGACGCCGGGCTCAACCCCGAGCAGGTAGGGTACGTGAATACGCATGGCACCTCCACGCCCGCCGGCGACCCCGCGGAGTGCCAGGCCGTGAAGAAGGTGTTCGGCGAGTATGCGAAGAAGGGCCTCGCCATCTCCTCCACCAAGTCGATGACAGGCCACCTGCTCGGCGCCGCGGGCGGGATAGAGGCCGTGTTCAGCGTCCTTGCGCTCACGACAGGCGTGCTTCCCCCGACCATCAACGTGGAGGAGCAGGATCCCGAGTGCGATCTCGACGTCATTCCCAACGTCGCTCGCGAGAAGCGCGTGAACGCGGTGCTCTCGAACAGCTTCGGGTTCGGTGGCACGAACGCGGTGCTCTGCTTCAAGAGCGTGTAGCGACCGCCCGTGGTATCCGGAATTTCGTAGCGCGGGGGCTTGTCCCCCGCTTCAGCTCACCTGATGCGTAGGGCGGGCGCTCGCTCGTCCCCCGCCGCCGAGTGCTCGCGACGAAAAAAGGCCGGCCCCGGTTCTCCGGGACCGGCCTTCTCGCATACTGGACCAGTGGGATGGGGAGGTCTACCGGCCCTGTCCGCGAGAGCTAGGTGTGGTTCGCGCCGTCCTGGCCGTTGCCGTGCTCGTTCTGGTCGTCCTCTCCGTTGCGGTTGTGATCGCAGAAGGCCTTGAAGGACCGCTTGATGTTGTCCTCGATGGCCGACTTGTTGGCGGCGTCGCTCGGGTCGAGGCGGTTGCCGGCCGAGTCCTTGAACCAGCTCGACGGGTCGACGGTGAAGGTCACGTTCTGCGTGCTGCCGTCGGAGGCGACGGTGACGTCAGTCTCGATCTTCTGCGCTGCGTGCAGGCTCGACTTGAAGGCGAAGTCCTTGGTGTCGATCGTGCCGGTGACGGTCACGGAGGAGCCGTCGGCGGCGACGCTGGTGTCGGGGGCCACGACGATCTTGATCTCTCGGAACGTTCCCGCCGGCACGTCCCCGTCGAACACCTTGCTGAGCGTCTTGCTGGCGAGCTCGGCGCCATTCAGGTCCACCAGGAAGGGGCCGACCTTCACCTCGTCGTCCTCGGCCTCGTTCTCGATCTCGTTCTCACCCTGGCCACCCTGGTCGGCCGTGCTGCCCGAGGCCGTCAGCGCGTGCGAAGCGCCGTCGTTGCTCCCACCGTCCGCCGAGTTTTCCGCTTCAGGCGCGTGCAGCGTGATTCGCTTCACGACCACCTGCACGTCGCTCACCAAGATTCCCTGGCCGAGGTCGAGCGAACCGCCCGTGCCGGGGTCCACGCTTGCCTGCGCCGCCTTGGCGCTCACCGCCAGCTGCCCAGACTTGCTGCAAGCCGCCCCTGCGAGCAGCAGCCCCGCGACTGCGGCCGTCATCGTCATCTTCTTGAAGTTCATTTTCGCTCCTTCGTGCCGGGCGTTGCCCCAGAACGTGGCTGTTGTTGGACGCTGCAGGCGCTACCTGCTGCCGACTGTCTCTTGGACTAGACACTCACGAGGGCGGCCACGCGCCCAAGTGGGAGCCGACCCGATCGGACCGAAAACCGCGGGCGAACCGAAATCCGCAGGGGTCCCGATCGAGTCATGGCAGAATCAAGAGGTTGGTCGAGGGGAGTTCCCAGGAACCCCTCGGTCGGGGAGATCGAAATGGCGGACAGGATCGTCGCGGGATCTGATCACGCGGGCCTGAAGCTCCGGGCGGAGGCGGTGCGCGTGGCGAGGGAGAGGGGATTCGAGGTCGAGGACGTGGGACCCTTCTCGAGCGACAGCGTCGACTATCCGGACTATGCGCGCCTCGTCGGCGAGGCAGTCGCGGCCGGGCGCGCTCGTTTCGGTCTGCTCGTGTGCGGCACAGGCATCGGCATGTGCATCGCCGCCAACAAGGTCAAAGGGGTGCGGGCGGCGCACTGTGGCGGTGAGCTCGAGGCGCGCATGGCGCGCGCCCACAACGACGCAAACGTGCTCTGCCTCGGCGAGCGCATCGTCGGGCTCGGCCTCGGCGCAGCCATCGTGGGCGCTTTCCTCGAGCAGCCGTTCGAGGGCGGCCGCCACAAGGCCCGCGTCGACAAGATCAGCGCGCTGGAGAAGTAGCTTCTCGGTCGAGGTGAACCCTTGACCGCGCTTGCCGCGGTCAAGGGGGGGCGGCGAGACTGCGACGGCTTTGCCGGGAACCCCTGATCGCGCTTGCCGCGATCAGGGGCGCTGGCGCGAGACTGCGACGGCTTTGCCGGGAACCCCTGATCGCGCTTGC
>JBGQLS010000198.1:0-10405 GCA_041500205.1 Anaeromyxobacteraceae bacterium
CCTCGGGGGTGAGCTTGATGGAGTTGGTGAGCAGGTTCGCGACGACCTGCTGGAGGCGCGCGGGATCGCCGCGGAAGAGGGGGATCGCGGTCGCGACATCCGTCGCGATCCGCAGCGACTTCGCCTCTGCCAGCGCCTTCACGAACTCGAGAGCCGCCGCCACCACCGGCGCCAGGTCGACCCACTTGTCCTGGAGGCGCAGCTTGCCGGCGACGATGCGTGAGACGTCGAGCAGCTCCTCGACGAGCCTCAGCTGGAGGTTCGCGCCGCGCTCGACGGCGGCGCTCACGCGCTTCAGCTTTGCCGGTTCGATGACGCCGGAACGCAGCAATTCCGCCTGCAGGAGGAGGGACGTGAGCGGGGTGCGGAGCTCGTGCGAGAGCATGGCGAGGAAGTGGTCCTTGGCCTCGTTCGCCTGCTCGGCGAGGTTCTGGCCCCGCTCCGCCCGGACGAGCAGCTCGGCGCGGAGCCGCTCCCCCTGGATCCGCTCGGTGACGTCCTCGATGCCGAGGAGGATCATGCGCGTCGACGTCCGCGACTTCACCGAGCGCGCGGAGAGGGACATGGTCCGGTGGCCGGTCGGGAAGTCGCGCTCGATCTCCAGCCCACGGAAGCACGCGTCCTCCGTGAGCACCTCCCCGAGGGAGCGGCGCAGCTCCGGGGTGTCCCAGCCGCCGCGGCCGATGTCGAAGAAGCCGCGCCCCTCGGTCTCCGCCGGGCTGATGCCGAAGGCCTTGAAGAAGGCCTCGTTCGCCGAGAGGACGCGCAGCTGGCCGTCGATGACGACGAGCGGCATCTGTACCGCCTCGACGATGTTGCGGGCGTAGTCGCGCTCCCACTCGGCGTCCGCGACGTCGTGCTTCAAGGCGTGGATGTCCACGAGCGAGAGGATGGTGCCGTCGGCACGGCCGTCCAGCGCGCGGTGAGGGCGGATCCGCATCCGGTGCCAGCGCTCGGCCTGGTCCTGGACCTCCGCCTCCACCATCGCGCCGGTCTTCATGGTCTGCGCGACCCACGATTCCAGATCGGGGGCGTTGAGCTCGAGCGCGATGTCCCCGATCGGCTTCCCCACCGCCGCTGGCGTCAGGTTCAAGAACACGCCCGCCTGCGGCGTGAAGCGCCGGATGCGGCGATTCGCGTCGAGCATGACGATGGGCATCTCGACGGTCTCGAGGAGGTTCGTGAGGTCGGCGTTCGCGAGCTGCAGCTCCTGGTTGCGGCCGTTGAGCTCGTCGTTCAACGTCGTGAGCTCCTCGTTCGTCGCCTGGATCTCCTCCTTGGCCGTCTCGAGCTCCTCGTTCATGCTCTGGAGCTCTTCGTTGACCGAGACGAACTCCGTGTTCGCGGACGCGAGCTCGTCGTTCGCGCGGTCATGCTCCTCGATGAGGGAGCCGAGGGACTCCTTCGTCGAGGCGAGCTCCTCCTCGAGCTGGAGGGACGCGGCGGGGTCGTGCCGCGCCGCGCCCCGGCGGCGCCCCGCTGGCTTCGTATCCGGGCGCTTCGCCGGCTCGGAGGCGCGCTCCTCGAAGAGCACCACGAACGATCGTTCGTCGCCGTGGCCGGGAGCCTGCGACGGCAGGACGACGATGTCGCAGGTGCGCCCGGAGTCATCCACCACGACGTGCTCCTTCCGCACGGGCGCGGAGGTCTTCCGCGCCTGGGAGAGCGCGATGCGGAGCGGCGCGCGGAGATGGGGGCGCGCCATCCTGAGGAGGTGGGTCTGCGGCTCCCCCGCGGGAGGCTCGAGATAGGGTCCCGTGCGGCCGCGAAACTGGACGATCTCCAGCCGCTCGCTGACGACGACGCCGGGCGGCCCATACCGCGCCAGGATCAGTTCGTCCACGTGCTGCGCCAGGGCCCCCTCGGTCCGCGTGTGGTCGGCGGTCTCCCCCGCGGGCGGCCCGTGCGCGAAGGGGACGTCGCCGCTCCGCGGCGCGAGCCGGAAGGTGCTCGCCACGGGCCTCCGCGCGAAGAGCTTGCCGCTCGCGGTCGCCGGCGCGAACAGCCGAGGAGCGCTGGAGACGTTCTCGCTGCTGCCGAGCAGGAGGTACCCGGGCTGGTTCAGGGAATGGTGCAAGCTCTCGAGCACCCGCTTCTGGAGCGCGTGGCCGAAGTAGATGAGGACGTTGCGGCAGCTCACGAGGTCGAGCCGGGAGAAGGGTGGGTCGCGCGCGATGTCGTTCCGGGCGAACACGCACAGCTCGCGGAGCGCCTTGGCGACACGCCAGCCCCGCTCGGACTTGACGAAGAAGCGGCTCCGGCGCTCCTCCCCGACCTCGCGCATGGCGGCCTCGGAGTAGAGTCCCGCGCGCGCATGCTCGATCGCCTTGTCGCTCACATCGGAGCCGAAGATGTGGACCGGATGAACGGAAGGTGAGTCGCCGAGGAACTCGACGAGGGACATGGCGAGCGAGTACACCTCCTCGCCGGTGGAGCAGCCCACCACCCAGGCGCGAATCGGCACGCCGGCGGCCTTGCGCTTCAGCACCTCCGGCAGCGCCGTCGCCTTGAGCTCCTCGAGGCTCTCCCCGTCGCGGAAGAACGAGGTGACGTGGATGAGCAGGTCATCGTGCAGGGAGCGAACCTCGCCCGGATCCTCCTGGAGCAGCTTCAGATACGCGGCGATGTCCTGTGCCCTGCGGACCGCCATCCGCCTTGCGAGCCGACGCTTGAAGGTCGCCGGCTTGTATTCGCTGAAGTCGACGCCGCCGGCGGCGCGCACGAGGCCGAAGATCCGCGCCAGCGAGGCGGCACCACGCGGCGTGGGTGGCACCGGCTCGCGCCGGCTGAGATAGGGGTGGGCGGCGAGCCGCGTGAGCTCGTCGCCCAGGGCGGGCAGAGTCAAGCTGTAGTCGACCACTCCCGCGTCGATCGCGTTCTGGGGCATCTCCCCGAAGCGCGCGGAGCGGGGGTCCTGCGCGAACGTGATCCCCCCCTGGGCCCGGATCGCCGCCAGCCCCTCTGTCCCGTCCGACGCGGTCCCGGAGAGGACCACGCCGATGGACTGGCGGCCGCGCTCGGCGGCCAGCGAGCGGAGGAAATGGTCGATGGGCAGGTGGGGTCTCCGTGCCTCGTCGCTGCCCGGAGCCAGCCTCAGGATGCCCCGCTCGATGGCCATCTGGGTGCCGGGCGGGATGACGTACACGCGGTTCGGCTCGACCCGGACGCCCTCCTCGGCCTGCGCCACCTTCATCTTGGTCGCGCGACCGAGGGCGTCGCTCAGCGTGCTCGGCCGCTTCGGCTCGAGGTGCTGCACGAGCACGAGCGCGAGCCCGGCGTTCGCCGGAACGTGCGCGAGGAGTTGCCGGAACGCGTCAAGACCACCGGCCGAAGCGCCTACACCCACCACCGGGAACGAGGCGGTCGCCGGGCCCGGGCGTGGGCCGGAGGAGCGCGCTGGGCCGAGCAGCTTCAGCCTGGTGCTGCTGGGACGTCCCTTGCTCATGGCCTCTCTCGAACGTTCGCGAACGTCCGCGAACAGTTGGTCCTGCAGAGCGCGCGATCGGTCCCGCTCATCCGCTGCGCCTCGGCAGTTCCCCGACTCCTCATCGCTTCTCGTAGCAACGGGCATGCCGCTGCGCGGCTCCGGTGACTGAGTCGCGGGGGGGGGCGGGCGCCCCCCCCCCGCCCCGCCAACCCCCCCCGGGGCCCCCCCCGCCCCCGCCGCAGAGCGATCACATTTTTCGACAGGTCTTGAGAGCGCCGCTCGGTTCGGCGCTGCGTCAATCCGGATCAATCAAGGGCCTGGCGCGCCGCATGCTTGTGGATAGCTGCGGGATGTCTTCGCGTCTCTTCCGAGGAGGTCCTTTCACGAGCAGCTTGCGAAGACCGACGGCGAGTGGCGCGTTCCTGCGAGCGCCGAGGGACCGATGAACAAGACCACGCGTTTCAATCTTCTGTACGTGCTCATCGCGATGTCTGGAGTGCTGGTGGCCCACGAGCTGTGGGATCGCTCCCAGACCGTGGCGGTCATCCCGTACAGCCTGTTCCAGCAGCTCCTCACGCAGGGGAAGGTGCAGGAGGTGGTCATCGACGCGGACTCGATCCAGGGCGTGCTGAAGGAGCCGTTCCAGGGGCCTCCGTACAAGGGGCGGAGCCGCTTCGTCACGACGCAGGTCCGTCCCGAGCTCGCCACCACCCTGGAGAAGTACGGTGTCACGTTCACGGGCCGGATCGAGAGTCCATGGCTCCACACGATCCTGTCGTGGGTGATCCCCGTCGCGCTGTTCGGCGTGATGTGGATGTGGCTCGCCCGGCGGGTGGGCGGACCTGGCGGCCCCGGCGCCGGGCTCATGTCCATCGGGAAGAGCAAGGCCAAGGTCTTCGTCGAGACCGGCGTCCCGGTGCGCTTCGCGGACGTCGCCGGCGTGGACGAGGCGAAGGCGGAGCTGGAGGAGGTGGTTTCCTTCCTCAAGGACCCGAAGTCGTACGGTCGGCTCGGCGCGCGCATGCCCAAGGGCGTCCTGCTCGTCGGTCCGCCAGGTACCGGCAAGACGCTCCTCGCCAGGGCGGTGGCGGGCGAGGCGGCGGTGTCCTTCTTCTCCATCAGCGGCTCCGAGTTCGTGGAGATGTTCGTCGGAGTGGGCGCGGCCCGCGTCCGCGACCTCTTCCAGCAGGCGCGGCTCAAGGCCCCCTGCGTCATCTTCATCGACGAGCTCGACGCCCTGGGGCGCGCCCGCGGCGCCTACCCGGGCATGGGCGGG
Organism: Anaeromyxobacteraceae bacterium; assembly: GCA_041500205.1. Lineage (GTDB taxonomy): Bacteria > Myxococcota > Myxococcia > Myxococcales > Anaeromyxobacteraceae > Anaeromyxobacter_A. The sequence goes on from JBGQLS010000198.1 coordinate 4,704, forward strand.
CACGACGAGAAGGAGCAGACGCTGAACCAGCTCCTGGCGGAGCTCGACGGCTTCGACCCGACCACCGGGATCGTGCTCCTCGGCGCCACGAACCGGCCCGAGGTCCTCGACCCAGCGCTGCTGCGCGCGGGCCGCTTCGACCGGCAGGTGCTGGTGGATCGGCCGGACCGGATCGGGCGCGCCCAGATCCTCGCCATCCACGCCAAGAAGGTCGTCCTCGCGCCCGACGTGAAGCTCGAGGAGGTGGCCGCGCTGACGCCGGGCTTCACCGGCGCCGACCTCGCGAACCTGGTCAACGAGGCGGCGCTGGTCGCGACCCGCCGCGCCGCCGACCAGGTCTCGACAGGCGACTTCACGGCGGCCATCGAGCGGATCGTCGCCGGACTGGAAAAGAAGAACCGGCTGCTCAACCCCATGGAACGGGGCGTGGTGGCCCACCACGAGATGGGCCACGCGATCGTGGCGGCGGCGCAGGCCGGCTGCGACCCGGTGCACAAGATCTCCATCATCCCGCGTGGAATCGGCGCGCTCGGGTACACGATCCAGCGGCCCACCGAGGATCGCTACCTCATGACGCGCGAGGAGCTCGAGGCCAAGATGGCGGTCCTGCTCGGCGGCCGCGCGGCGGAGGAGACCATCTTCGGTCACCTCTCGACGGGCGCCGCCGACGACCTCTCCAAGGTCACCGACATCGCACGCAGCATGGTCACGCGCTACGGCATGTTGCGGGAGCTGGGCCCGCTGGCCTACGAGACCGAGCCGAACGGCTTCCTGGCCGGCATCCCTCAGGCGCAGCGCAGGCTGTACAGCGAGGAGACGGCGCGCGAGATCGACGTGGCGATCCGCGGGCTGGTCGAGGCCGCTCAGGCGCGGGCACGCAACATCCTGGAGGACAACCGCGAACTGCTCGAGGAGGGAGCGAAGGAGCTCCTCGCGAAGGAGACGCTCGCCGATGCCGAGCTCCAGGCACTGTTGCGGAGGGTGGTGATGTCCACAGGCGAACCGAGCGGCGCCGGTGTCAGGGGGGGGATCGCGGGGATCGTCATCGGACCGCGCAAGCTGGAGGCTGCCGGGAACGACCACGGGATCGCCGGCTGAAGCTTTGGTGGAAGGCCGGGTGAACAGGGTCTTGGGGGAGTAGACAGTGAGCCTGCCGCCCCGGCAGGCGCTCACGAAGCGAGGGAGGGCGTGTGACGATGGAAAGCTGGGGGATAGCGCTGGTGGTCCTCGCGGCCGTCCTGGTGGGAGCTGCCATCCCCGTGCTCGTCCAGCTGCGTGCGACGCTGCGCGCGATGGAGAAGACGATTCGGCAATCCGGTGCGCGGCTCGACCAGGCTCTGGGCGCGACCACCGCGGCCGCCGGGAAGATCGAGGCGCTGGTCGTGCGGCTGGAGGAGGGGGGCCGGATCGAGCAGCTCGTCGACGGCGTCGCGGCCGTGAGCCGGATGGTGAATCAGCTGCGGGACACCCTCCGCGTCGCGTCCGCCGTGGGCGCCGCGGTGGGCCCGGCGGTCGCGGCGGCGGTCCGCGCCTTCCGAGAGGATCGCGAGGAGGCCGCGCCTGCGCCGCTGAACGCCGATGAAGTCGATTCCGGAGCGGTAGAACCCGAGCCAAGAAAGCAGGCCGTGCCATGACGCAGACAGAGCAGCCCCGTAACGGAGGTCTCATGCTGTTCCTCGCATTCGCCGGAGGCGCTCTGGTCGGCGGTGCCGCAGCGCTGTTGCTCGCGCCCCGCTCCGGCGAGGAGACGCGGCGGCGCATCACCGGCGCAGCCAATGACACGAAGGAGGTCGCCTCGCGCGTGCCTCAGGCCATCCGCAAAGCGTCGAGCGCGGCCCAGGCCGCGTTCACGGCGGCCCTGAAGGAAAGCGAAGGAGAGGACGCGACCGTCTGAGCCGCTCCGACCGCACGCGAAAGGTTGGCAGCGGTGACGAAAGCCCTTGCCGTGCCCCAGATCGACCTCCTTGTCCGCGTCGGATGCAGCCTCGTCTACGAGGCAGCGACGCCGGCCTCGCTGCTGCTCAACCTGCGCCCGCGTACCGATCCGCGCCAGGCGCTGCATCAGGAAATGCTCGGCTTTGGCGCGGGCGGGCGGGACGGCCCTCGCGATGATATGATCACCACCGAGGTCGCCCCCACCTGCAATCCAGCTCGCGCCGTGGCGGCTCCATCGGAGCCTGTCATGGTGAACGACGACCCGGCCACCCTGTTCGTACGCGATGTGCCCGATTCGACCGCGCACGGAGGTTCGAGGCGATGATGCCGGCCATCGACCGAGGCGGCGGGATCCACTTCATGCCGAGCGACGGACGCCGCTTCCCGCTCTGCGGGAGCTGGCGGTCCAACTGGAACCAGACAGGCGATCCCGAGCGAGCGACGTGCCCCCAGTGCCGGGCGAGCCTCGCCTCGCCGCCGCCCGCTGGAGCTGACGAGAAGGCCTGAGCCGCGGCTAGACCTTCAACTTCCCCGTGAGTAGCCACTCCAAGTACTGCTCGAGCCTGGAGGCGACCCAGGTCCTGCTGTCGTCCTCGTGGTTCCAGACGAAGATGTCCGGCCGGACATGGCCGTCACAGATGGTGTACGCAAACTGATCGCCGTTTCCTGCGTCCGCGAAGAAGAGGAGCGGATCGAATGGCATGTAGAGCTCTCGAAAGCTGAGCGAGGCTCTGAACTCCGTATTGTCCTTCAGGATGCGGGCGCATGGCCATACCAGGCTGGAGCCGTGGATGCCCTCGACTCCGTCCGAACACGACAGGAGCGAACGAAGGTCCGGTGGCAAGGCGACCTTGAAAGCCGCCTCGAGACGTAGAAGGTCTTCGGCGCTCGCTGCTGGGCGGAATGCTGCGCAAGGCTCCAGGGAAGCGATGTAGCTCTTCCAGTTCTCGCTCATGTCGATGATCAGACCATGTTCGAGGTCAATGTTGGAACGTCTGGACGGCTGGGCCATACGGGCCGTACTCCCGTGGAGAGAGAGCCGCCCTGCCAGGGACGCTCTCTCTTGCGGGAAGCGGCCACCGCCGCCTGCGGACGCAATTCCTCGTCCGATGGGCGGAGCGGCGTTCCGCCACTCGCAAGCGCGGTCGCACCCGCTCATCTCCCCCGAAAGTAGGCGTCCGCGTGCCCGGTCGCCACTGCAGAGCCGCGGCGAGATGGCGCGCGCGGCGCCGTCCTTCCCGGCGACGCCCAGACACGCAGGGTGATGTCGCCGCCAGGCGTGAAGGATGAACGAGGGAGACCACCGAACCCATCGCAGTTGCGGACGTCTCGAGAAGGCGCGGCGTCCTCCGGCGACGGGCGGAAGAGCGTGGCGATGTCCCCAGATCCGGAATGCCAGAAACGGGTTGTCCACGCACGACCAGTGCGCGTGACCGGACCCGGCGCCGAGCAGCCTGCGACGGATTGCACCACGCCCGCCACTCCAATTGGGCGTACAATATGGAGTGTTCGCAGAGAACGGCACAGCGCAATGCCTGATCGCACGTTCAGGGAAGAGGAGCTCCCCCGGAGGCTGGCCTGGCTCGTCCGCCTGCGCTGGGCGTTTCTGGTGGGGCTCGCCGCCACGACCGCGCTCGGCAGCCGGTTCCTGAGCGCCGACTTCCCCACCCGCGAGGCGCTCGCGGTAAGCGGCGCGATCCTCCTGTACAACGCCGCCTTCCGTTTCCACCACCGCCGAGGGAGCGGCCGCGACCCCGGCGCGGTCAACGCCAGCCGCCTTGAGGCGCATCTACAGGTCTACCTCGACACGATATTCCTGACCGTCTTCATCCACCTGACAGGCGGGATCGAGAGCCCCTTCCCACCCTTCTATCTCTTCCATGCAGTCGTGGCCGCCATCCTCCTTTCGCGACTCGAGGCGGCGATCTTCGGGGTGGCGGCGTCCGGCCTGTTCCTCTCGACCATAGCGCTCGAGTACTTCTCGCGCCTGCCTCACCATCACATGAAGGCGCTCTTCCTCAGCCCACGCCACCACAACATGCATTACATCGCGGTGGTCGCGCTGGCCCTCGTCTTCATCCTGCTGGCGACGATCTACCTGGCGTCCTCCATCGTCCATAGCCTGCGCGTCCGGGAGAAGGACCTCGCCCAGGCCCGCAGCATGCTCGAGAAGAGCACCGCTGAGCTGCGGCGAGCCAACGAGGCCCTGGTTTCCCAGCACACGCAGCTCGTGCAGGCCGAGAAGCTCTCATCCCTCGGCCAGATTGCCGCGGGAATTGCCCACGAGGTCAACAACCCCATCCAGTTCATCCACGGCAACATGCAGATCATCAAGGAGGCAATCACCGACATCATCCCCATCCTGGATGAGCACGCCAGCACCCGGGAGGATCTGACCATCGCCCGCCTGACCTACCCGTGCTTCAGGTCTGAGATCACGACCCTGCTCGCCGACATGTGCAACGGGGCCGTGCGCATTCGAGATATCGTCAAGGACCTCAAGACATTTGCCCGTCGCGACGAGGGCGGGCTGAACGAGCGCGTCGATCTCAACGAGGTCGCCAGGGCTGGTATCCGGCTCCTTCGAGGCACCACCAAGCGCTTCCAGCTGGTGGACGAGCTGGAACCGGCGCTCCCGACCATCACAGGCAACTCGAACCGCCTCGCTCAGGTAATCGTCAACACCTTGCTGAACGCGGTGGAAGCACTGGGGAACAGGTCGAGCGGCACCATCAGGATGACGAGCCGCTCCGATCACGACGGCAGGCAGGTGAGGCTCGCGATCACGGACAGCGGCTGCGGGATCCCGCCCGAGATCATGGGCAAGATCTTCGATCCGTTCTTCACCACCAAGCAGCGGACGGGAGGTACCGGTCTGGGGCTGTCCATCGCCTACGGAATCATGGAACAGCACGGCGGGAGGTTCGAGGTGGAGAGCGAGGTGGGGAAGGGATCGACCTTCTCCCTGGTGCTGCCCATCGGTCGAGGTGTGTGAGACCGGAGCGGACGCGATGAGCAAGATCCTGGTCGTCGACGATGACAAGTCCGTGCTCACCTACTTCAAGCTCCTTCTCATCCAGCAGCGGCGTTTCGACGTCCACGTCCTCGATTGCAGCAGCGAAGCGCTCGCCGCGGTCGACTCCGGAGGGTTCGACCTCCTCTTGCTGGACATGGACATGCCCAAGGTCGGCGGCCGCGAGATCCTGCGGCACGTGCGGGAACATCATCCGGACCTCCAGGTCATCGTCGTCACCGGCGTGCACGACGTGTCGCTGGCCGTGGAGTCGATGAAGCTGGGCGCGTATGACTATTTATGTAAGCCAGTGGACGACCGCTCCCTGCTCTCCAGCATCGAGAGGGCGCTCCCGCCCGCTCCCGAACCGTGGGAGGCGTCGCGCACGGTCCACTGCGACGCACCCGAGCTCAAGCACAGGGAGAGCTTCGAGGGCATCGTCACGCAGGCGCGCGAGCTTCTCCAGGTCCTCGGTACGGTCGAGAAGATCGCCGACAGCGACAACAGCGTCCTCGTCCGGGGCGAGAGCGGAACCGGGAAGGAGCTCATCGCCAAGGCCATCCATCGCATCTCGCGGCGGAGAGACCGCGAGTACCTGGCCGTCAACGGCGCGGAGTTCGCGGCCGATCTCTTCTCCTCGGAGTTCTTCGGCCACGAGAAGGGGGCCTTCACGGGTGCGGTGCAGGACAAGCGCGGCCTCTTCGAGAAGGCGGACGGCGGCACGCTGCTCATCGACGAGATCGGCGAGCTCTCC
>JBGQLS010000199.1:0-10399 GCA_041500205.1 Anaeromyxobacteraceae bacterium
GAGCACAACAACACCGCGTCCTTCTCGCGCGGGACCTCGGCCCATCGCTCCGCCAGGGTCTCCAGGGGAATGGAGAGCCACCTGTCGCCGTGCTTGTCCTGACCTGCCTTGGCCGACTCGGCTTGGCGGATGTCGACCACCGTCAATTCGCCCTTGTTGAAGCGTTCCAGGAACTCCTCGGCGCTCATGGCCTTGTTTCGGCCGTCGAGGATGTTCTCCAGGGTGTTGGCACAGGCATTCAGGATGTCCATGGCCGAAGCGAACGGCGGCGAATAGCTGACCTCGAGATTCGAGACATCCTCCGTGGTCGGGCCCTGCGGCAGCAAGGCGGCCACGGAATCGACCCGTGCCTTGACCGCATCGCCATTCTCGCCGAGCGCCTCCACGCCGATGATGCGGCGGGTGTGCCGGTCGGCGATGAGCTTCAGGAACATCATCTTCTCGGAGGGGTAGAAGTGAGCCCGGTCGGACATTCCCATGAGGCCACAGACCGGATCGAAGCCCGCGGCTCGCGCCTGGGCCTCTGTGAGGCCGGCCCGCGCCACCCCCAGGCCGAAGAGCTTGATGCAGAACGTGCCCACGGAACCCTTGAAGACGGCGTGCCCTCCCGCCACGTTCGTGCCGATGACGCGGCCCTGCCGGTTGGCCAAGGAGCCGAGCGCCATGAACACGGACTCCCCGCTCACGAGGTGCCGCAGTTCGACGCAATCGCCTCCAGCGTAGATGTGCGGATCGGAGGTGCGCATCCGGTCGTCCACCAGGATCCCGCCCAGAGTCCCCAGCGCCAGCCCCGCCTCGCGAGCCAGGATCGTATTGGGCCGAACGCCGGTGGCGAAGATCACGAGCTGGCAGGGAACTTCGCCCGCCTTCTCCAGCAGCACGCCCGCCACGTTACCGGCGCCGTCGTCCACGACCTTGAGCAACCTGTCGCCCGTGAGGACCCGGACCTCGTGCTTCTCGAGCTCGTTCTGGGCGAGCCTGGCCATGTCCGCGCCCAGGGCCTGGGGGAGAATCTGCGGAGCCATCTCCACCACCGTCGTCTCGACACCCCAGAGATCCGCCATGCCCTCGGCCATCTCCAGGCCGATTGCACCGGCGCCGACGATCACGGCCGAACGGATCTTGCCCGACTGAAGGAGAGCCTTGACGGCTTTCGCGTCGTGCAGGTTGGCCACGGTCCACGCGCCCTTCAGCGAAGCGCCCTCGACCGGCGGCACCGAGGGGCTGGAACCGGTAGCCAGGACGAGCACATCGTAAGGCGCGATCTCCTCGGCACCGCTGTCGAGGTTACGCATCCTCACGGTCTTCGACTTGCGATCGACGAACGTCGCTTCCGTGCGAGTCTTCACGGTGATGCGCTTGAAGTCGCGAAAGAAGTCCTCGTCGCGAACGGCGTGGTAGGTGGTCTTGCGCAGCAGGTCCAGGTCAGTCACGTCGTCGCTGACGTAGTAGGGGATACCGCATCCCCCGTACGAGATGAGGTCGTCGCGATCGACGAGGAGGATGTCGGCGTCCGGATCGAGCCGTCGTGCGCGGCAGGCGACCTTGGGCCCCAGGGCCACCGCGCCGATGATGACGATCTTCTTGCCCATGACTCTCTCCTCCCGTCCCTGAGACGCATTTGCTCGCTGTACGTCGATGCGCATAGCATGGCAGCGCGTGTCTGTGAAAGGGCCGACGACCCGCCAGATCGCGCCTGTGCCCGCTGGCCGCGCAGCGGAGCGCGCCAGTCCGAGGCGTTGGCCCGGACCCTAGCCGCAACCCCCCGAGATCTTCTTCTTCCCACCGGAGGCGGCCGCGGCCTTCTTCCCCGACTTCAGCAACGTCGGCTGGTAGTTGGCCTTCGCGAGGACCTGCAGCGCCTCGGCAACGCGCGCGCGCTTCGCGGGATCGGGGCGTTCGAACCAGCCCTCGGCCGCGTGCAGCGCCTCGGGGTAGCCGTCCGGTGGTGAGCTCTCGGCGAAGAGGGGGACCGGCAGCTGGAACGCGAGATACCAGGCCCGCGCGCCGTCGGCGAGGTACCAGCAGCGCGTGCCGGCGCCGCGGAGCTCGGCCACGAGCTTCTGGGCGACCTCGTCCTTCCCTGCGTACACGAGCACCGGCAGCCCTGCGGCCGCGGCGCGGACGCCGGCTGCGCTCGCTGCCGGCATGCTCTTCGCGCCCGGGAGGTGGTAGCGAGCGTAGGCGTCGGCCGGACGCACGTCGGCGACGAACGCGCCCTCCTGGACGACCAGCGCCGCCCCCTTCCAGACGTCGAGCGCGGCGTCCTTGGCCGGCGCCGAGAGATCCGGCGGCACCTCGGCGTGGGCGGTCCTGCCGGTCGCCAGGCTGAGCGCCGCGTAGAGCGCGGCGGCGCCCACCAGGACGCCTGCGCCGAGCTTCGTGTTGAAGCGGCTCATGAGGCGCTCCCTTCCGCCGCCGCGGGCGCGGCCGAGCCAGGTTCCGGTGCGGGCGCGAGGCGCGGAGCGGGCGCCGCCCGGCGGGTCCGCAACGCCTTCTCGATCTTCCCCACCGCCCAGAACGAGGCGACGGCGAAGAGCGCCACCGCGAGCACCATCAGTCCGGAGGAGACGTGGAACTGTTCGTGCAGTAGCACCCGGCCCCGCGCGCCCGCGTCCTGCAGGGGGCCGAAGGAGTCGAAGCCGAGCGTGAAGAACATGGACCCGGCGACGAGGCCGCCGATGAACAGGAGCGCGTCGACCTTGCCCGAGACGAGCCCCACGATCGAGGTCCCGGGGCACCAGCCGCCCACTATGAAGCCGAAGCCGATGAGCAGGCCGCCGACGAGCTGCGCCACGAGGTAGGTGTCGAGGATCCCGATCGACGAGATCGGCATCACGCCGGCGAGGTCGAGGAAGTAGAGGCCGATCATGGCGGTGGCGATCGCCGTGAACATGACGCGGAGCACGCGGAAGTCGCGGCCGTAGAAGATCGAGGCGAGGTTGTCGGAGCGGCCGAAGCCGGCGCGTTCGAGCACCCAGCCGAAGCCCATCCCCACCATGACCGCGATCATCATCTCGGCGGCGTGCGAGAGGCTCAAAACCTGAACGAGAGGTCCACCCATGTCGTCACCTCAAATCCACTGCTTGCGGACGAACCAGGCCAGCGCGTAGGCGCCGCCGAAGACGGAGAACATGAAGACCCAGCTGCCGACGGCGAGCTGCGCGCCACCGGTGAGCGCCTGGCCTGAGGTGCAGCCGCGCGCGATCTGCGCGCCGAGACCGGCGAGGATGCCCCCCGCGCCCGCGAGGACCCAGCGCTGCTCGCGCGAGGCGCGCGGCCCGCGGATGGTCTCGATCCGGAAGCGGCGCGCGGTGAAGGCGGCCAGCCCGCCACCGATCGCGGCCCCGAGCGAGAGGAACACGATCCAGTCGTCGAGGGAGCTGCGCGCGGGGTTGGCGAAGAAGGCCCCGATGTTGCCGTTCTCTTCGGCCCAGGTCGGGTTGGACTGGTGCAGGACGACCGCGCCGAGGTGCTTGAAGGTGCCGCTCGCCCCGAGTCCGTGGCCAGTCAGGACGAAGCTCGCGAGCAGCACGAGCCCCAGGGCGAACCCCGCTGTGTAGGGGTTCCAGAATCGCTTCGTGGGATCGTTCACTTCTTCTCTCCTTCCCTTGGCCCGGACCTGCGGGCGTCGAGCTCCGCCACCCATTTCGGGCTGTGATGCTTCGCGTGCAAATAGTCGATGCGGCCGGTGATCATGGACTGGAGCGCAGGGCGCTCCTCGGCGATGACGGCGGCCATCGTCACGTGGATCGCTGCGCCGAGGAGGACGAGCGCGATGGCGAGCTCGTGGACCACGATCGCGCCAGCCACGACATCGGCCGATCCGAGATGGAACGCCATGACGAGCCCGCTCGCGGTGATGAGGACCGTCGCGAGGAGGACGAGGATCGCGAAGAGCTTCTGGCCGGCGTTGTACTTGTCCTGCGGCGGGAGGGGCTGCTTGCGGAAACCGGCCATCGCGAGCGGCTTCGTGAAGAGCCAGGCGAGGTCGTCACGCGTGAGCCGCACTTCCGCGAGGACCTCGCGGGGCCCCTTCTTGAAGAGCAGGAACATGGGCACGATGACGGCCGCCCAGAGGAGCCCCCACAGCACGTGGAAGCGGAGAAGATGGTTGGTCCCGCCCAGGAGCCGCGCTGCGGCCCGCGGGAGCGCCGCACCAAAGAGCGCGAAGCTCGCCGCCGACATGAGGCCGGTTCCTGTCGCGACGAGGATGAGCCACGAGAGCGCGTTGAACCAGTGGAGGAGGCGCACGCCGGCACGGTGGCGGGGGAGCGATCCCGGAGCGGTCACGGGAGTCGAGGCTGAGGATCGTTTGCCTGCCTCCTCGCTCTTCACGCGATCAGCTCGAGCCTTGAGATTGACCAGCAGCCCCCCGCCGACGAAGGCGAGCCCGACCGCCGGGACGAAGTTGCGCACGGCTGGCAGCGTCGTTCCCCAGGTCCTCGTGAGCCCGCTCTTCCGGGGCTGCTTCACGGCACCGGCGGCGAGGATGCGCTCCCGGTGGGCCTCCCCGGCATAGGTCGCCTTCGGCCCGACGTTCACTCCCGCGGTGACGAGCGGCTTCGCGCCCTTCTCCCGGATGGCGCGCGACACCGCGCTCCCCGGATCGTCGAGGTCGCCGAAGACGCGGCACTCGGCAGGGCAGGTCGCGACGCAGGCCGGCTGCTCACCTCGCGCAACGAACGGAGCGCACAGGTTGCACTTCTCGACGATCTTCTTCACCGGGTCCACGTGGCGCGCGCCGTAGGGACAGCTCGAGACGCAGTTCCCGCAGCCGATGCACACGTCCGCGTCCACCATCACGACACCCGTCTTTGGGTCGGCGTAGGTGGCACCGGTGGGACAATCGACGGTGCACGGGTGCGCCTCGCACTGCATGCACAGCCCCGGGTAGAAGGTCACGGCCAGGTCCCTGCCGCGCTTTCCGGTCTCGATGGTGCTCACCCAGTCCCGGGCCGCGCCCGGCCCGCTGTCCCACTGCTCCTTGCAGGCGGACACGCACGCCTTGCAGCCGACGCAGAGGTCGAGGTCTATGCTCATCGCCTGGCGCATGTCAGGCCACCTTCCCCGCCCGCGCCGCGCGGACCGTCACGAACTGCGTGCGCATGCCGTTCGAGCCGCTGATGGGATCGGTGGCGTAGTCGTCGATGACGGCGCCGTCGTCGCCGCCCACCCCGTCTGCCCGCGAGAGGGCGCGCGACCGGTGCCCGAAGCCGTGGACCATGTACACGGACGAGTCGGGCATGCGCTCCGTCACCTTGAGCGGCAGCGGACCCGTCTCGCTGCCGCGACCGTTCGCGACCAGCACCGGCTCCCCGTCGCGCAGCCCGAGCGCCGCGGCGGCCACCGGGCTCATCCACAGGCAGTTGTTCGGCTCGAGGTCGTGGAGGATGGCGTTGTTCTGTGTCCGGCCGAAGGTGTGGAGAGGGCTGCGGCCATAGAGCAGGCGGAAGCCGCCCGGCGCCGGCTCGCGCGGAGGGCGATAGACCGGGAGCGGGTCGAAGCCCTTTTCCGCCATCTGCTTCGAGTAGAGCTCCACCTTCTTCGACGGTGTGTGGAACTCGTACGGCTCGCCGTCAGCGAGGTAGAGCGGCGTCTTCCGCGGCTGGACGTGGATGCCGTCGATCTTGAGCTGAGCGAGGGTCGTGCCCGAGCCTGCGAGGCGCGTCTCCAGGTACTCCTCGAAGGTCGCGAACGGAAAGAAGTCGCCCACGCCGAGCGCCTCGGCGAGCTCCTTGGCGATGCGCCAGGCCGGGCGCGTGTCGTGCGGCGACGGGACCGCTGGCTGGCGGAGGCCGATGAACGGCTCCTTCGTGGCGCCGAGAAGCAGGTCGTCGTAGCGCTCGAGGTAGGTGTCCTCGGGAAGGAGCACGTCCGCGTATTTCGTGATCTCGGTCGGGAGGATGTAGCACACGACGAGCATGTCGAGCTTCTCGATGGCGGCAACGGTCTCGCGCTGGTTCGGCATGGCCTGGATGAGGTTCGTGCCGTGCACGAACCAGCCCTTCACCGGGTAGGGCTTGCCGGTGAGCGTGGCGTCGCGGATACCGTTGGTCGTGACCTCGTGCTCGAAGGGGAAGCGGCCCGCCGCCCGATCGACGTCCGCGGGCAGGTCGGGGAAGTCGGGCGTCGGGTAGTCGGCGGCGCGGCCGCGCTCGGCCCGGTAGATGCCGCCCGGCTTCCACCACGCGCCGAGGAGCGCCGTCAGGATGGCCTGCCCGCGGGCCCGCTGGGTGTCGGCCTCGCCGTACCAGGCTGTGTGGCGCCCGGGGTGGACCACCACCGCCGGCATCGCCTTCACCATGAGCCTATAGGCCTGGACGATCTTCTCCACCGGCACGCCAGCCTGCGCCGCCGCCCACTCGGGCGTATGCGGCGCGACTTGGGCGCGGAGCTCGTCGAACCCGACGGTGCGCTCCTCCACGAAGCGCCGATCGTAGGCGCCCTCCTTCACGAGCAGATGCAGCCAGGCGAGGATGACCGCCAGGTCCGAGCCGGGCTTCACCGCCAGCCACACGTCCGCCTTCTGCGCGACCGTGGAGAAGCGCGGGTCGAGGACGACCAGGCTTGCGCCTCGCGCCCGCGCCTTCACGAATTCCTGCATCTGGCTGTTGTGCGCGTTCTCGCCGAGGTGCGACCCGAAGAAGACCATGCAGCGCGTCTCCTCGAGGTCGATCGGCTCCGGAGATCCCATCTTCTCGCCGAAGGTGAGGGCGTAACCGACGTTGCGCGCTCCCTTGCACTGCGCATACGAAGGCGCGGCGTAGTTGGGTGTGCCGTACGCGACCATGGCGGTGCGGAGGAGTGGCCCGCCCGTGCCGTGATAGAAGAGCGCCAGCGCCTTGGCCCCGTGCTCCTTCTTGATCCGGCCGAAGCCTTCCGCGATGCGCGCGTAGGCCTCCTTCCAGCCCGCGCGCCGGAACTTCCCCTCCCCCCGCTTCCCGACCCGGACCATGGGGTACTGGAGGCGGTCCTCGTCGACGGTGGTAGCGGCGCCGGCATTGCCGCGGCCGCAGAGCTTGCCGCGGGCGGTTGGATAGTCGGGGTGCCCGCGCAAGGACAGGACACGGTTCTTCCGGACTCGCGCGATGGCGCCGCAGTTCCAGAAGCAGAGCTCGCAGAAAGTGGGGACCTGGCGCTCCGGAGGAAGCCCGTCCGCGAGCGGCGCGAGCGAGAACGCGTGTGCCTCGGAGGGGCCCGCTGCCGCGCCGGCGGCGAGACCCGCTCCCGTGAGCTTCAGGAAGCCTCGGCGACTCAAATCGAGCTTGCGTTTCAGCATCGTGAACGGAACCTCTTGGCTTCCCGAAGGGCGGACGGGAGACATCCGCGTACCGGTGCGAGCCGCCGGTGCGCGAGGGGGTTCGTAGGAGTCAGCAACTGCGACAAACTGCCGCACAGCCACGGCCGCAAGATTTGCTTCGCGAACGCCGAACCCACCGCAAACGCACGAAAGTGCGGCGAGGCAATTCTCGGATCGCGTTCCAGAGCCAGATCCCGCTCCTCGGTCCCCGAGGGCGCACGTCCTTCGGGTGAGGGATGCGGTCAGTGGGCGGGACGGCGTCATGCCCCGGTTGACGCGCCGCGGCAATATGCCTCCATTCCCAGCATGCTGCCATCCGCGCAGGGCCGCGTGCGCGAAGACGCGCCGCGTTCCAACCTCGCACTCCGACAGCCCGGTGGGTGGGTGCGGCGTCATCGATCGGCCGAAGCCGTTGATGTCGGTCCGCCTCTCCGTACCGCGTTCTCTCGACTGTCAACGGGAAGCCCGGCATGCGATTGAGGACGAGTCCTCCTGTGTCAGCTTCCCGACCCACTGGCAGTGCCGCGCCGCGTCGGCGGTGATCGCGGTGTCGAGTTCGAGTGCCGGAACGCAGCGATGTGGTGGCATCCCGCTGTCGGCGGACAAGGTCGCACCTGAAAGGACATATGAGCTCACAGGTCAGAGGTTCGCTCTTCCTCGACTATGTGCGAATGCTCAAGGCCCGCCGGGACGTCGAGTGGAGTCGGTATCTCGCGCCCGAGGATCTCCCCTATCTGGAACAGGCGGTCGATCTTGGCGCCTGGTATCCCATGGCCACCTTCGAGCGGCTCGGTCTCGCTATCCTGAAGGTCGTCGCGGGTGGCGATCTCGAGGCGGTGCGTCGCTGGGGAAAGCTCACCGTCCGGCCGCTCGCGACGCTCCACGGCAAGTTGCTGGTGGAGAACGACCCGCGCGAGTCGCTGATGCGCTTCCACGTATTGAGGAGGACCTTCTTCGACTTCGAGGCGGCGAGCGTGACTCGGCTCCACGACACCGAGGTGCGCCTGGAGATCGCATATCGGATGTCACCCGACGCCGAAGAGGCTGCGTGCTACCAGACGATGGGGTTCTTCGAGGGCCTCGTCGAGCTGGCTGGCGGCCGCGAGGTGAAGGCGCGCTTCGACGAACAAGCGTGGCGAGGAGCGAAGCGCACCCTCCTCGTGGTGAGCTGGAAGCCGCCCGCCACGATCGGGCGATCACCCGGAAGCTAACCTTCCCTGGGTGCGGCCGGCTGACACGCCGTGAGCCGATCCTCCGCGCGCCGTTTCCCTGGCACGAACGATGGTGTAAATTCGGCCCCACCCCAGTGTGAGTCGAGGAGCCGCGCCAGAGGCCGTTCCAGGATGAGTCCTGCTTCTTCGTCGAGATCGGAAGACTGCCCGCCCGACCTGTCGCAGATCCTCGCCGCCGCGCGCGAGCGCTCCGGGGTCGATTTTGGTGGCTACCGCTCTTCGACCCTGGAACGGCGAGTGCAAAGCCGGATGCTCGCCGTCCGTGCGCCGAGCTATGCCGAGTATCTCCGCCGGTTGCGGGAGGAGCCGGGCGAGATCGACATCCTGCTGGATCGACTCACCATCAAGGTCAGCCGGTTCTTCCGCAACGCGCCCACCTACAGACGGCTACAGGATATCATGCTGGATTGGCGAGCCGCCGCGCTCGACGCCGACCGGTTCAAGATCTGGAGCGCAGGATGCGGGAACGGGGAGGAGCCCTACAGCTTGGCGATGCTCGTCTCGGAGTTGCCGGGCCCAACGCCTGCGGGATCGATCTGCGCCACGGACATCGACGAGCGGGCGCTGGCGGTGGCCCGCGCCCGGTGTTACCCCGCGGAGGCGCTCGACGAGACGCCCCCCGAGCTGCGGTCGCGATACCTGGTCCACAGTCAACAGCCGATCCGCTCCCATCGCGTCGCTGACGGCGTCGCGTCACTGGTCACGTTCCTGCTCCACGATCTCACCGCAGCCACGCGCCCACCCGGGGAAGGCGGATTTCACCTGATCTGCTGTCGCAACGTGCTCATCTACCTGACACCGATCGTGCAGCGACAGGTCCTGGAGCTACTCCTCGGCAGCCTCGCGCCGGGTGGCTATCTCTGCCTCGGGAAGGCGGAACTGCCCTGCGCGTCGCTCCTGCCGCTCCTGCAGGTGGTGGATCGGGCCGCGCGCATCTTCCGCCTCAAGCGAACTCCAACTCCAGCATCGCGAGGAGAAGCATGAAGCTCAGTGACCTGGGCGTGCGGCAACGCCTCTTCATCGGATTCGGCGTCCTGCTCGTCCTCCTCGCGCTCGAGCTGACCTATACCCTCGTATGGTTTCGTCGCCTCGACCACCTGCGCGACGCCCTGTCCGACGACGTGGGGCCTCGGGCGGAGGCCGCCAGCCGCCTGGAGCGGGCCATCCTCTACCGCGGCGTCTCGCTCCGGAACTTCGGGATGACGCAGGAGCGGCAATACCTGCGCGCGCAGGCGGAAGCCTTCGAGGAGGCGCGGTCCGCCCTCCGGGACCTGGATGCTCTCGCGCGCAGGCCCGAGGGGCGAGCCATCGTCAACGAGATGAGACCCGTCGCCGACGCTCACGCGGCCGCGGAGGAGAGACTCCTCGAGATGATGAAGTCGGGCGCGAGGCCGGAGCAGCTCGCGGCCGTGGAGCTCGAGACCGCGGCTGCCCGCGAGAAGGTCTTCAGCCTGGCGCGGCGGTTCTCCCAGTACCAGCAGCGGAAGCTGGAGACGATCAATGCGAGCATCGCTGCGGCCCAGCGCAGCATGACGTGGGGACTCCCCTGCCTTGGACTGCTCGTGCTCGCCACGATCCTGGGCACGGCCTTCATGGTCGCCCGTGCGGTGGCGGACCCGGTCCATGATCTGCTCGTCGCTGTCAGCTCGCTGGCGAAGGGCGACTATCGCCGGGCCCTGGCGCTCGCTCCTGGCGCCGAGGTATCGCAGCAGGACCCCTCCCGCCGCCACTCGAACGAATTGCGCGAGCTCGCCCATGCGTTCGCGCACGCCGCGGCCAGGCTCCAGCAGCGCGAGGCGGCGCTCGCCGCCGACGTACAGCTATCCGGCATCTTCGCGACGCGGCTCGCCGTGAACGAGCTCGC
>JBGQLS010000200.1:0-10367 GCA_041500205.1 Anaeromyxobacteraceae bacterium
AGGGCCGGGTGCGGCCGACGAGGAAGACCAGTGGAGCGGCCCGGAGGAACACGCCTGGCCGCCTCGTGAACTGGCTCCCCACGCTAGACACGAACTAGCGACCCGATGATTAACAGTCATCTGCTCTGCCAACTGAGCTACTGGGGAATGACCGGGGCGCGAATCCTACGAAGGGGGCGGCCCAGTGTCAACGGCTTCGGCCACGCAGGGCGAACGGCCCGGAGGCGCGGAAGCCTTCGCGATCGTCCGGTCATCTTCGCGGTGACCCCTGCGCCGGGCAGCTATAACTCGATTTCATGCGCATCTCCCTCGACGAGAGCCCGGCGCGCCGGCACTTCACCGAGCTCATCGCGCGGCCTCTCGTGCCGCTCGCCGAGGCGGCCCTGGCCGTTGCGCAGGAAGAGTATCCCGAGATGGCGTTCGACGCGTACCTGCGCCAGATCGACGAGCTCGCCGCCAGGGTCACCGCGCGACTCCAGGCACGGCGTGACGCCGCCAGCACGCTGCGTGCCCTGCGAGCGGTGCTCTTCGAGGAGGGCGGCTTCCGGGGCAACGCCGAAGCCTACTACGACCCGCGCAACTCCTTCCTCAACGAGGTCCTCGATCGCCGGGTCGGTATTCCCATCACGCTCAGCGTCCTCTACATGGAGGTCGCCTCGCGCGTCGGGCTACCCGTGCAAGGCGTGGGGTTCCCTGGGCACTTCCTCGTGAAGTACGTGGCGGGGCAGCGCGAGATCTTCATCGATCCTTTCCGCGGCGGCGAGCTCCTGTCCGCCGAGGACTGTGAGGCGCGTTACCAGGCGGTGGCGCCTGGCCGCGCGCTGGAGCGACGTCATCTCGAACCCGTCACCGCGCGCCAGATGCTGCGGCGGATGCTCCACAACCTGGAGAAGATCTACGTGGAGGGCGGCGACCACGTCCGGGGGCTGTGGGTCGTCGATCGGCTGCTGCTGCTCGCGCCCGAGGACATCGTTGCACGGCGCGATCGGGGCCTGTTCGAGGCGCGGCTGGGAGGCACGGCGGCCGCGCTCTCCGACCTGGAGGCCTACCTGGACGCGGAGCCGAGGGCGAGCGACGCAGACGAGCTGCGCGAGCTCGTCGGCAGGCTCCGGTCCCGAGCGAGCTTCCTGAATTGACCCGGCGAGCTCCTAGCTCTTCTTGCCGTTCATCTCGGGTATCAGGAGGCGCGCCACCGGTTCCCCGCCGATGAGGTGCCGCTCCACGATCTCCGGAATGTCCTCCGGGCGCACCCGGCCGTACCATACGCCCTCGGGGTACACGACGACGGTGGGGCCGTACGCGCAGGCGTCGAGGCAGCCGGCCGCGTTGGCCCGGACAGCACCCTTGAGCCCTCGCCGCTTTAGCTCCTGCTTGAGCGCTTCGCGGATCGCTTCGCTGCCCTTGCACCCGCAGCTGCCGCGTGGGTCGTCTGCCGGCCGGCGGTTCTCGCACACGAAGACATGATGGCGAAAGCGACCCATGCTTCCTCTCTACCGCGTCCCGGTTGGTGCCGCCAGGAGGCCGCGCGCCCCCCGGCCGGATCGCAGTGAGCGCGCGTTCGGGCTCGCGACGCGAACCGGGAGCAGCCTGCCCCCGGGGCGACGCGGTCGGAAGACGATCCCTACTCGTCGCTCTCGAGGAACTTGGCGCCGAGCTCCTTCGAACGGCGCGTGGCCGCCTCCACGGCATCCATGAGGGTCGTGCGCAGGCCCCCTGCCTCCAGCGTGTGCAGTCCGGCGATGGCGGTGCCGCCCGGGCTCGTGACCTGGTCCTTGAGGCGCCCAGGGTGCTCGCCCGTCTCGATGAGGAGCTTGGCCGAGCCGAGCACGGTCTGCGCGGCGAGCTCGAGGGCCTGCGCGCGCGGCAATCCCACCTTCACACCCGCGTCGCTGAGCGCCTCGATGATGAGGAAGATGTAGGCGGGTCCGCTGCCGGAGAGGCCGGTCACCGCGTCGAGGAGCGGTTCGTCCACCTCCACGGACTTTCCGATGGCGTCGAAGAGAGCGCGCGCCTGCTTCATGTCGTCGGCGCTGGCGTGCTCGCCCGCCGAGAGCGCCGTCGCGCCGGCCCCGACCAGCGCGGGCGTGTTGGGCATGGTCCGCACGATGCGCACGCCGTGCCCCACCTTGCGCTCGATGGCGGCGATCGGCACGCCGGCGGCGATGGAGATGACGAGCTTGCGCTCGTTCACGACGGGCGCGATCTCGTCGAGGAGCTTGTTCATCACTTGCGGTTTTACGGAAAGTACGACCACGTCCGCCTGCTCGACCGCCTCGCGGTTCGAGCGCGTGAATCGCACGCCGTAGCGCTGGGTGAGCTCCGGGCCGCGCTCGGCCCGGCGATCGGCGCAGATGATCTCGTGAGGCTCGGCCACGTGGGCGCGCAGGAGCCCCTTCACGAGCGCCTCCGCCATGTTGCCGGAGCCGAGGAATGCGATGGTCTTTCCGAGTGCCATGGTCGGACTCTACCCGATCAGAGTCAGCCGTATCATCTTCAGGCGCATGCATCGGGCGCGCTTCCGCTTCTATGCGGAGTTGAACGACTTCCTCCCGCGGGAGAGGAGAGGCGTCTCTTTCGAGCACGCGTTCCAGGGCAGCCCATCGGTGAAGGACGTCATCGAGGCCCTCGGCATCCCGCACGGAGAGGTCGATCTGATCCTGGCCGACGGGGAGTCGGTGGATTTCGCCTGGACCGTCCGGGACGGCGCCCGGGTGAGCGTGTATCCGGTGTTCGAAGCCATCGACATCGGCCCGCTCGTGCGCGTCCGACCGGAGCCGCTGCGCGAGACGCGCTTCGTCCTCGACGGGCACCTGGGCCGCCTGGCCGCGTACCTGCGCATGGTGGGCTTCGACGTGCGCTGGCGCAACGCGTGCGGCGACGAGGAGCTGGCCCGGATGGCTGCGGAAGAGCACCGGATCCTGCTCACCCGGGACCGCGGCCTCCTCAAGCGGCGCGCGGTCACCCATGGCTACTGGATGCGCGAGGTCCACCCGAAGCGCCAGCTCGCGGAGGTGTTGCGCCGGTTCGACCTCGCCCGGTCCGTCACGCCGTTCCAGCGCTGCCTCCGATGCAACGCGCTCCTCCGGCCGGTCCGCAAGGAGCTCGTCGCGGAGCGGCTTCCCCCGCGCGTTCGCGAGCGGCAGGACGAGTTCGTCCAGTGCCCTTCGTGCGAGCGCGTCTACTGGAGAGGCTCGCACCGCCGGCGAATGGAGCAGCTCATCGCGGAGGTCATCGGCTCCCCGGCAGCGGGCGCCCACGGGAGTGGAGCGCCTTGAGAGGGTTGTCCAAAACACCGTTCCCGTCGCCGCGGCGAACGATCCGCGGCGCATCGCTTCGTTGCGTCCTCCCTCACATAGCCTCTGGCTATGCTCGGTCGTCGCGCCTCGCCCTGCTTGCGTCTCGCTCGCCTGACTCAAGACCTGTCGAAAAATCAGCTGCGGTCGCAGGGGCCCGGGTGGGGCCCCGACGGCTCTGCCGGCGGGGCGGGGGCGGCCTTCGCCCCCGGGTACTCGGTCCCCGATATTTTGGACAACCCTGTGAACCGCGCTGGAAGTCACGGCACCACGTCCACCACCTTGCCGTCGAGCAGCACCACCTCGCGATCCGCGTAGATCCAGCGCTCGTAACCGGCGCCAGGCGCTGCCACCGAGCCGACCTTCTCCACGTGCTTGGGAGCTCCCAGGGCGCGGCGGACCTGCGCGGCCTCCATGCCGCGCGTCACCGGTGGGGCGGCGGTGGCGGCGTCCGGGCCCAGCGCGCCGGGAGGGGTGATACCGGCGGGCGGCGGGGCGGGAGTCGGGCGCGATCCGGTACAGGCGAGCGCGAGCGCGAGGGCGATCGCGGTCAGCGGTGAGGTGAAGCGCATGGCCCTGGATTATAGGGACGAGATGCCCGTGCTCTTCGTGTTCGTCGACGGGGTGGGGGCGGGCACGCGCGACCCGGAGGTGAACCCGCTCGCGCGGGCGGACTTCCTCCTGTCGCGTTTCGGGGACGGCACGGGCTCGCCGCTCCCTCGGGGCGGCCGCGCCGGGCTGGCCGACGCCTGCCTGGGCATGCCAGGGCGGCCGCAATCCGCGACCGGGCAGACGACGATCCTGACCGGCGAGAACGCCCCGCGCGCCATCGGCCACCACCTGCTGGGTTTTCCAAACGCGCCGCTCCGGGAGCTCCTCCTGCGCCGCTCCGTCTTCCGAGCCGTCGCCGAGGCCGGGCGGAGCGCGATCTTCGCGAATGCCTATCCCGTCGCCTACCTGCGCGCGCTGGGACTGCCCTGCCAGGGCGAGCCCGAGCCCGAGCTCTCGGGGCGGCGTCGCCCGCGGGCGTCTGCCACCACGCTCGCCTTCTCGGCGGGCTCGGGGAAGTTCCTGACCTGGGCCGACGCGCGCGCGGGCCGCGGCCTCACGCACGACATCAGCGGCGCGCGCGCGAGCGACCTCGGGGCCAGGATACCGCCGCGCTCACCGGCGGAGGCAGCGGAGATCCTCCTCAGGATCGCAGCCGGTCACGACCTCGCGTTGTTCGAGTTCTTCGAGAGTGACGAGGCGGGTCACCTGCGCTCGATGGAACGCGCGATCGAGGCGCTCTCGAACCTCGACTCCTTCCTGCGCGCGCTCGTGGCGGGCCTGCCCGATGACTGGTCCCTCCTGGTCGCGAGCGATCACGGCAACGTGGAAGACCTGTCCTCTCGCAACCACACCCTGGCGCCCGTCCCGGTGCTCGCCTTCGGGCCCGCGGCGGCCCGCGTCCACGAGGTCCGCGATCTCACGTGCATCCGGCAGCTCCTGCTGGAACTGGCGGGCGCGACGACCTCGCCCCGGGTGGCGGGAGAACGGTGAACGGGCAACGACGCCTGGGGCGGCCGTCAGGGTGCTTCCCTGCGCACCACCGAGGCGATCGCCCACAGGCGGTCTCCGTAGGCCCTCTCCACGCAGACCCAGAGGCGCACCGGCTCGCCGTGCACGGCCGCGTCGCTGCCCGTTTCGGGACCCCACACCCATTCGCGCGCGTCGGCGCCGCCCCGGAGGCGCGGCTCCCCAGCGTCGGCGAGGAGCGCTCGCGCAAGCGTCTCGGGCTGAACCGGCGAAGCGCCCGTGAGCTCGAGCAACGTCACTCGCCCGGTGCGATCGGCCTCGAGGTGCGCCACCGCGACCAGATCCTCACCGTTGTAGAAGGCCACTTCGGGCTCGGTGAGATCGACGTTCAGGAGCCGCCGCCGCTCCGGGTCGAGCGTGATGGGGGTCGCGTAGGTGCGCCAGCCCGCCCGCGCGAGCGCCGCCAGCGCCTCGGCGCGGCCGCGCAGCAGCACGGCGTTCAACGGGGGTAACGAGAATGGAAGCGCATCCATGACGGGGGCGATCGTAGCAGGCGGGCCGCCAGGAGTTCACGATCTCCCTCTCCCTGCTTATGGGGACAGGGTCGGGGTGAGGGGCTGGCGCCCGAGGATCGGCCCCCTCACCCTAGCCCTCTCCCCCTGCGGGGGCGAGGGGACAGGACGAGAACGACCGCGGATCCAGGCTTCCCCTGAAGCCCGAGGCCTGAGTACCCGGGGGCGCAGGCCGCCCCCGCCCCGCCGGGCAAAGCCCATCGGGGCCCCACCCCGGCCACGCCGCAGAGCGGTCGCATTTTTCGACAGGTCCTGAGGCCCCAAGCCCAGGGCGCTAAGTGAGCAGCATGGGCTCTAGGGCTTGCGCGTCCCCTCGCTCCAGGGCGCGGGCAGGATCGGGCTGCGCTCGTTCGCTCGCGCGACGCGTTGCAGCTCGATCTCGGTGATGAGCGTCGCCGGGGCGATGGTCGAGACCGGGACGTATCCGCTCTCGGCGCCACAGAACCCGTTGAACACGCGCACCTCGTCGCTCGTCGCGACCAGCTTGTTGATGCTGGTGAGCGGAGTCCCGATGAGCTCGATGCCGCGCACGAGCTCCTCCTTCCCGGTCGCGACGTCGACGCGGTAGGCGAGGCGCGGCGTGCCTTTGAACGCTTGGTAGCCGTACGACATGGTGTTGGTGTTACCACCGGTGATGTCCTTGATGATGAGCCCGTAGGGCTTGCCCTGCCGCTTGGCCTCCGCGATGAGCCGCCGTTTCAGCTCGGCCGAGGAGACCTGGCGCTTGGAGGTGACGAGCAGGTTCCCCATCCGCGCCACCGGCGCGTTCGCGCCCTGGCTGCGGCCGTGGCCGTTCGACCGGGTGAAGGGCTTCACCGGTTTCCGCGAGAGGAGGAAGGTGCGCAGGATCCCGTCCTCGACCAGGACCGTCCGCTGCGAGGGAACGCCCTGATCGTCGAAGCCGTAGAAGCCGTTCAGCGCGGTGTCGCCCTGGGCTCCGAGCGTCGGGTCGTCCACGACGCTGATGAAGCTCGGCAAGATGGGCCTCCCCATCTGCCCTTTGAACGTTTGCCCTTCCTTGTCGTCGTCCTGGCGCTCTCCCTCGAGCCGGTGTCCGACCGCTTCGTGAAAGAGCACGCCCGCCGCCTCGGGCATGAGGATGGCTGGCCCGGTGTAGGGGTCCAGGGCGGGAGCGGTCCGGAGGGCCTCCAGTTCCTGGATGAGCGCCCGCACCTCGCCGTCGAGCTTTCCGGACCCGGGAAGCGCCGCCTCGCTGCGCGCGTAGAAGTCGCGGCTGTTCTCGAGGAGCTGGCCGTCGACGGCGCGCGCGACCGCCTGCACGTGGACCCCGAACAGTGCCTCCTCGGTGACGAGGGCCGTACCCTCGCTCGAGGTGAACCACCGGACCTGCTTCTCGGCGGTCACCTTCATGGAAGAGTCGAAGATGTCGGGGTGATCGCGGAAGAGCGCGGTCAGGCGTCGCACCTCGCCCTGCCACCGCGCCCGGTCGAAGGCGAAGGGCTTCGGCGCGTCGACGTGGCGCTGCGGCGCCTCGCGCGTGAAGGAGGGCGCGCGCTCCTTCTCGTCGGCGCGGTAGACGCCCTTCGACTTCTTCTTGAAGTAGCTGGACAGCGCCTCCTTGTACTTCTCGTCCGTGACCAGCCAGAGCGCGTTTCGCAAGGCGTGTGGCTGGTCCTCGAGCGGCGCGTCCTTGCTCGCGAAGTAGGTCTGCCCCTCGGGGCCCATGAACATCGACATCTCGTCCCGGCCCGAGGAGTCGAGATCGTAGCTTCCGACGCGGACGTCGACGAGGAGCTTGCGATCGTGGCGCGAAGCATCCTCGAACACCGCGCCGAAGCGGCCGCTCAGCTCTTCCTGCCGGAGGTCCTTCACCTGGTAGGCCAGGAAATAGGGAGGCTCGTAGCCGGTGAGGCGGAGCCGTTCCATGGAGCGGGCCCCTTCCTGCGCCATGGCGTCGAGGATCGCGAGGCGCGGGTCTCTGGCCTCCGCATCGGAGGAGGCGGCGAGCGTCACGGCGAGCAGGGTGGCGAGCATCATTTCGCCTGGATCTCTAGCACGAAGGAGTCGCCTCTGGCTCGACCGGCCCGCCGGGCTGACCTCCGCCAGCGAGCCCTCGGGCAGACGGACTCAAGACCTGTCGAAAACCGTGAGCGCTCTGCGGCGTGGCCGGGGTGGGGCCCCGATGGGCTTTGCCCGGTGGGGCGGGGGCGGCCTGCGCCCCGGGTGCTCAAGACCTATCGAAGAATCCCTTTGGTTTCTTAGCCAGGGTGGGGCCCCGACGGCTCTGCCGGCGGGGCGGGGGCGGCCTGCGCCCCCGGCGACTCAGTCCGCGAGAGGCAGGATGAACGTCGTGAGCGTGGCGGGACAAGCGAGGTGACCCGTGAACACCGCGGTGCACGACGGCGCGAGCTCGGCGTAACCCGGTGAATAGGCCGCGCCCTCGAGGCGGGCCTCGAGCTCCTCCCCGCTCTCGACGATCAGCAACGCCAGCGGCGCCGACGGAGAACCGAATTCGACGGCATTCACCACCGAGGAGCGCGCGGCGGCGCCGAGCGCCTCGAGCCGCCGCCGCTCGCTCGACCCGAGGCGCCGCAGGCGGGCCTCGGCCGAGGGGAAGGGGAAGCGCAGCTCGATCGCGTGCACGCCTGCCCCGTCGAGCTGGTCCCGTACCAGCAGGGCAGCCTCGAGGAGCACGATCTCGCGCCGGTGCACCACGCCCAGGGACGCGTACCCGTAGTGTTCCCCCAGGAAGCGCTCGTGGCTGGCGCTCGACTCGAAGGCGAGACAGGTGGCTCGCGCTGCATCGGGGAGCGCGAAGGGCCGCCCCCGGGGGATGGGCGCCTGCTCCTGCCCGTCCACGACGAGGGTCGCGTGGGCGCGGGTCGATCGAAAGCGGTCCCGCAGCCGCGAATCTCGCGTGTAGCAGGGCGACCCCGGATCACAGACGACGAGCCGGCCATGGAGGCGCAGCTCGAAGGCGAGCTTGTCGTTGTGCGAGTGCCCGCCGACCCCGGACTGCCCATTGCGCCCGCACGAGATGGCCACCTCGACGCCGCCCCGTCGCAGGACGTGGAACCCACCCTGCGGGAAGCTGGCCGAGGCCGGCGCTGGTCCAGGTCGGGCCGCACGAAGCCATTCCACGGCTGGCCGTCCGCACAGCCAGAGCACCTCCTCCGCGTCATGGTCGCCGGGGCGGATTCGCAGCGCCGGGTCGCCCAGGACCGCCGCGCCGAGCGGCAGCAGGTACGCGCCGTCGAGCGCGGTGCGCTCGCGGAAGGCGAGGACGCGTCCCGAGTCGTCATCGCCGATCTGCGGCAGCTCGCCGGCGCTGGCGAGCAGCGATCGGGCGGCGGCGTACATGAGCGCGAGCCGGCTCCAGAACGCCCCGGGTAGCGGCGCGTGCGCGAGCCTCGCCAGGAGCCCGCCCGCCGTGAAGATCTCGATCGCGAGCCGATGGTACGGGACCGAACCTTCGAAGCTCGTGCCGTCGGCGTGCGTCTGGGCCGCGATCTCGCGGGCGAGACCGGCCAAGCCGATCGTGCGCCACCTGGGCGCCTCCGGCCACTCGGGGACGAGCACCGCGCAAGCGAGGAGCCCGAGCCAGTCGCCGGCGAGGTGGTTGTTCGGCACCACCTGGGCATCCTCCAGGCGGGACAGGACGAAACGGCCAGTTGCGACGGCGAGGCCGGCCAGATCCAGCGCGTATCCGGGGCGCGCCAGGGCCGGGTGGCCAGCCAGCATCGCGTGAGCCTGTCCCAGGCAGACGACGCGCAGCGCCGCCTCCATGGGCGAGGCCCACTGCACTCCGCGGCCGATGGGGTTCTGCTCGACGAAGTCGTGGAGGGAGGCGACGAAGGCCTCCGCGAACTCGTCTGCGCGCGCCGGCGCAGCGATGGCCCCGCATCCGAACGCGACCCACTGCTCGCCGCGTCCGATGGCCCACGGGACCTTGACGTCCGCTCCTGGCACTACAGGGAGAGCTTGGCTGGGAGCGTCTTCGTCGAAGTGCCCACCGTGTAGTGGATCGAGCTGCCAGTCGGTGCCTTCACCGGGCGCCGTGACGACGATCTCGCGCCCGAAGACGGTCAGGCGACCTGCAGCAGCCTTCGCAGCGCGCTCGACCATGCGGGCGGCCTCGCCGGGGAAGATCGACGCCAGCCCGGACGTGACGCCAGCCCTGTCGTGCGCGAGGAGGCCGCGGCCGGGTCGCCCCAGGAGGTCCGCGAGGGCCGCCGGCGTGCCAGCGCGCATGCCCAGGAGGAGCTCCTGGGGTGAGAGCGGCGTCGGGTCCGGCACGACGTGGGCGCGGGCGGCGCGCCACGCTCTGCGCGCGGCAGCCGCGATGAGGCGTCGGGACGGCACCCCGGCAGCGAGATATTCGAAGCGTACGTGCACGGCCTGATGCGAGGTCTTCTCGTCTCGCTGCCGCCCCGCCCCCGAGGCGTACCTCCGCCGACCGGCAGGGTAGGGGACTTCGCCCCGCAGCTGGCTTGTCCCCACGACTGAAGGCAATACCCCCGCCACCCGGCGATCCCCTGGTGGCTCGTCGAGGCCTGTGAGTTCCCCCCGGACGAAGCCAGGCGGCTTAGTTCAGAGCCGCGATCAGTTAGAAATGCCTGTGAGTACGTATGTATCCCCTCTCCCCCGCCGGGGGAGAGGGTAAGGGTGAGGGGGCCGATCCTCGGGCGCCAGCCCCTCACCCCGAGGGAGACCGTGAACTCCTGGCGGCTAGATTTCACAGCCTCCCAGGTCGCATGCGACTTCCCGCGGCGAGCATCCGTGATGGCCATCTTTCGGCACGGGTGGGAACTCTCTTTCACTCCGGCAACTCGAAAACCCAGGCACGGTTGGTGGCAGGCTCCTTGCTGCGACTTCGTTCCTGGCGAGGGTTCGGCCGAAGCCGACCTTCAAGGAGGCACCCGTGGGTTCGACTGGCTTGGGATTGCTCCTGGAGGAGCACCGGGGTGAGATCGCGGTGGCGTGGAAGCAGGCGGCGGCACGGGAGCTTGGCGCTCGCGAGCCG
>JBGQLS010000201.1:0-10349 GCA_041500205.1 Anaeromyxobacteraceae bacterium
AGCGCAGCGCGCTCGATCCGATCGACTACCGGCCCTTCATCATCGCCGATGCGGACACGGGTCACGGCGGCGACGCGCACGTGCGCAACCTCGTTCGGCGCTTCGTGGAGGCGGGCGTGCCCG
This sequence comes from Anaeromyxobacteraceae bacterium, assembly GCA_041500205.1. Classification (GTDB taxonomy): domain Bacteria; phylum Myxococcota; class Myxococcia; order Myxococcales; family Anaeromyxobacteraceae; genus Anaeromyxobacter_A. Next base: position 124 of record JBGQLS010000201.1, read on the forward strand.
GCTATCACATCGAGGACCAGAAGCCCGGCGCGAAGAAGTGCGGGCACCAAGGCGGCAAGGTGCTGGTCTCGGAGGACGAGCAGATCAAGCGCCTCTCCGCGGCGCGCTTCCAGCTCGACATCATGGGCGTACCCGGGATCATCGTCGCCCGGACCGACGCCGAGTCGGCGACGCTGCTCGACGGGCGCAGCGACGACCGCGACCAGCCGTTCATCCTGGGCGCCACCAACCTCGGGCTGCCCACGTTCAGGGCGGCCCTCCTCGCCATCCTGCGGCAGTTCCAGCGGGCGGGCGTGGAGGAGCTGACCGGACACCTCCTGTACGCGCTCTGCGACGAGGAGTACGCCGCCGCCGACGCGTGGCTGGAGAAGGCCGGCTTCGCGAAGCGGATCGCAGGCGTCGCCACGGACTACAAGAAGGGGGCGATCGCCGGCGTGGACGTCGCGCTCGACAAGGTCTTCGACGCGTTCGTCGACGCCTGGCAGCAGGAGGCCGGCATCTCCACCTACGCCGAGGCGGTGGGTGAGGCGATCGGCTTCCGGCAGTACGAAGGCGACCCGCCGTCGATGGGCAAGGATCAGTGGCTGGCCTTCGCGGCGCGGGCCCCGTTCTACAAGGCGAGGGAGAAGGCGCGGTCGATCGGCCTCGATCCCACATGGGACTGCGAGCACGCCAAGACGCCGGACGGCTACTACCAGGTGCGCGGCGGCATCGCCTACGCGATCGCCAAGTCGCTGGCGGCCGCGCCCTTCGCCGACCTGCTCTGGATGGAGACCAAGACCGCCGACCTGCATGACGCGAAGGAGTTCGCCGACGCCATCCACGCCGTCTTCCCCGACAAGATGCTGGCCTACAACCTCTCCCCCTCGTTCAACTGGGACACGACCGGCATGGACGACGAGCAGATGCGGCGGTTCCCGGAGGAGCTGGGCAAGCTGGGCTTCGTCTTCAACTTCATCACGTACGGCGGCCACCAGGTCGACGGCCTCGCCTCGGAGGAGCTCACCACGGCGCTCCGCCAGGACGGCATGCTGGCGCTGGCGCGGCTGCAGCGAAAGTTCCGCCTCCTCGAGTCGGACTACCGCACGCCGCAGACGCTGGTGGGCGGACCGCGCGCGGACGCCGGGCTGATGTCGATCTCGGGCCGCACCTCGACCACCAAGGCCATGGGCCAGGGCTCAACCCAGCACCAGCACCTGGTGCAGACGGAGGTGCCACCCAAGCTGCTCGAGGAGTGGCTCGACGTCTGGCGTCAACACCATGGCATCCCGGCCAGGCTGCGGGTCTCGCTCAAGCCCATCACCGCGGGGTCCGACCTGCTCGAGCTGGCGCTGCTCTCGGCCGACGGGGAGAAGAAGGTCAACGTGGTCTTCGCCAGCATCCACGACCGGCGCGGGCGCAGCATCCTGTCGGTGCGCGACCAGAACAACTTCGACCTCGGCCTGCGCAAGAAGCGGCTCATGACGCTGGTGCAGCTCTACCTGTTCCACCGCTACCGGGTGGACTCGGTGCACTTCGTGTCGCCGACGGAGGACAACCAGCGCCAGGCGGAGGGGATGATGGCGGAGGCCCTCTTCGGCTCGGTCGCGCTGGAGGTCGGCAAGATCATCGTCGCCGACGTCAACAAGGACCGGGTGAAGGAGCTGCTCGCGGCCGACAAGGCGGCGCTGCGGGCTCTCATCATGAAGAAGTAGATGGTGGACCGTCTGGATCAGCGGCTGATCGGCTTGTAGCGGATGCGCCGCGGCTTGGCGCCCTCCTCGCCCAGCCGCCGCCGCTTGTCGGCCTCGTACTCCTGGTAATTGCCGGTGAAGAAGGTCCACTGGGAGTCGCCTTCGCACGCGAGGATATGGGTGGCGATGCGGTCGAGGAACCACCGGTCGTGCGAGATGACCATGGCGCTGCCGGCGTACTCCAGCAGGGCGTCCTCGAGCGCGCGCAGGGTCTCCACGTCGAGGTCGTTCGACGGCTCGTCGAGGAGCAGCACGTTCCCGCCGATCATGAGCGTCTTGGCGAGGTGGAGCCGGCCGCGCTCGCCGCCGGAGAGCGTGCCCACCACCTTCTGCTGGTCCGCCCCCTTGAAGTTGAAGCGCCCGATGTAGGCCCGGCTCGGCATCTCGTAGTGGCCGACGCGGAGCTGGTCGCGGCCGCCGGCGAGCTCCTCGAAGACGGTCTTCTCGCTCGCGAGGTTCTCGCGCGTCTGGTCGACGAAGGCCATCTTCACCGACGGGCCGATGGCGACCGTGCCGGAGTCCGGCTGTTCCACGCCGATGATCATCTTGAAGAGCGTCGACTTGCCGGCGCCGTTCGGGCCGATGATGCCGACGATGGCGCCGGGCGGGACGATGAAGGAGAGGCCGTCCATGAGCAGGCGGTCGCCGAACCCCTTGGTCACGCCCTTGAACTCGATGACCTTCTCGCCGAGGCGCTCCGCCACCGGGATGAAGATCTCCTGCGTCTCGTTGCGCTTCTGGTACTCGAAGCTCGACAGCTCCTCGAAGCGGGCCAGGCGCGCCTTGCTCTTCGCCTGCCGCGCCTTCGGGTTCTGCCGCACCCACTCCAGCTCGAGCTTCATCGCCTTGGTGCGCGCGGTCTCCTGCTTCGCCTCCAGCTCGAGCCGGGCCTCCTTCTGCTCGAGCCAGCTCGAGTAGTTTCCCTTCCACGGGATGCCGCGCCCGCGGTCGAGCTCGAGGATCCATTCGGCGGCGTTGTCGAGGAAGTAGCGGTCGTGCGTGATCGCCACGACCGTGCCGGGGAAGTGGGCGAGGAACTGCTCCAGCCACTCGACCGACTCGGCGTCGAGGTGGTTGGTCGGCTCGTCGAGGAGCAGCATGTCGGGCTTGCTGAGGAGCAGCTTGCACACGGCCACCCGCCGCTTCTCCCCGCCAGAGAGGTGCCGGATGGGCGCGTCCCAGGGCGGCAGGCGCAGCGCGTCGGCGGCGATCTCGAGCGCGTTGCCCGTGTCGGCGCCGGCCGCGGCGACGATGGCCTCGAGCCGCGCCTGCTCCTCGGCCAGCTTCTCCATGTCCGCGTCGGGCTCGCTGTAGGCGGCGTAGACGGCCTCGAGCTTCTGCTGCGCCTCCAGCACCTCGCCCATGCCGGACTCGACCTCCTGGCGCACGGTCCGCTCGCCGTCGAGCCGCGGCTCCTGGGGCAGGTAGCCGATCCGGATCCCGCCCTGCCGCTGCACCTCGCCTTCGTACTCGTCGTCCGCGCCGGCCATGATCCTGAGCACGGTGGACTTGCCGGCGCCGTTGAGCCCCAGGAGCCCGATCTTGGCGCCCTGGAAGAAGGAGAGGGAGATATCCTTGATGATCTGCCGCTTGGGCGGGACCATCTTGCTCACGCGGAGCATCGACATCACGTACGGGGGCATGGCGCTCGGGATAGGTGGCGGGGGACAGGCGATGGACAGCCGGGAATCTAACCGAATATCTCCTGCCCGCCGTGCCGTCACGCGCTTTCGCACGTGCAGCGGCGGCGCGGCGCAAGCGCCCAGGCAGGCGGCGCGCCTCCTGACTCGGGGATGGAATCACTCCTCGGCCGGCTCCGGCGGGCCGCGGCGCGGGTCCGCGCGGACGCGTGAGCCGGGCACCTTCCCCTCCCCTAGTCTTGGTTCGCGGACCTGGAGATCCGGCCGGACATCGCGGGCGAGTTCGACGATAGCGCCCTGCTCGAGGCCTTCGGCGCGCAAGGCATGGGGTTCTTCCCGGCGCCGTCCTTCCTCTCGAGGGAGATCGCCGCCGAGCACGGCCTCGTCCTCCTCGGCAGCACGAGCGACGTGCGCGAGCGCTTCTACGCGATCTCGGTGGAGCGCCGGCTGCGCCATCCGGCCGTCGTGGCGCTCGCCCAGGCAGGCAGCGCGCGCCTGGCCTAGCCGAGCACGATCAGTAAGGAATGCCTTTGAATCCGTACCAATCCCCTCTCCCCGCAAGCGGGGCGAGGGAGACCCTGAACCGTTCGGTGCTCTTGTACTCCTACCCGCGCTCGTCCTTCGTCGCGAGGCGATCGCGGATGAGAGCACGCAGCGCGGGGGGATCGAACGGCTTCTCGACGCGCTGGTTGGTCACCCGGTCGAGGAACTCTCGAGCCTCGCTCGTGAACGCTCCTCCGGTCAGGAAGACCATCCGAGCCGCATCGGCGGGCCTGGACTGCGACAGCCTGGAGTGCAAATCCATCCCGGTCATCTCGGGCATCATCAAGTCGCACACGATGACGTCGAATCGCTCGCCCTTCTCGATACGATCGAGCACTTCGGCGGCATGGATGCTGGTGAAGACATCATGGTCGGGGGCAAGACACCGCCTCAGCGCAGCCACGACCAGCGGCTCGTCGTCGATGATGAGCACCCGGCCTCTTCGGCCGTCTGGCGAGGACTTGGCGACCTTCGTCCCGCCCTGCCCTGCCTCGGAGACACCGGTCGGCGCGGGAGGGAGCGCGACCCGGAAGCACGTCCCTCTTCCGAGCTCGCTCTCGAGCGAGAGCTCGCCGCCGAGATCCGTCACGATTCCGTGGCAGATGAAGAGGCCGAGGCCGGTACCTGCTCCGACGTCCTTCGTGGTGAAGAACGGGTCGAAGACCTTGCGCCGGTTCTCCGGAGCAATACCACACCCCGTGTCGCGGACCTCCAGGACGCTCCAGCCCCGCTCGTCCGTACGCGTGACGATCCGGATCTCGTTGTCCTCGGCGTTCCCTTCGCGAATTGCCTGAGCTGCGTTGATGAGCAGATTGACCACGACCTGGCCGAGGCGCGGTTCGTTACCCATGGCTGCGGGGGCGCCGCCGAAGTCCTTGACCAGCCTTGCGCGGTGTCGGATCTCGTTCCACACCATCGTGATCGACCACTCCACGACGCGTCTCAGGTCGACAGGCCCGAGCCGCTTGTCGTCGGCACGGCAGAAGTTCCTGAGATCGCGGACGACGAGGCGGATCCGGTCCGCGCCGTCGCGCATCTCATCGACCATCTCCGTGATCTCCTGCGGGCGACCTGCCGGCAGATAGCTGGAGATCTCGTGGAGCATGCTCCCCATGAACTCGAGATTGGCGATGATGGAGGCAAGCGGGTTGTTGATCTCGTGACCCACGCCAGCGGCCAGGGTGCCCAGCGACGCCATCCTCGCGCTCAGCTCGAGCTGTGAATGCGCGCAAGAAAGAGCCTTCTGCGCCTCCTTCTCGGCCGTGACGTCGCGAAAGACGAGGACCACCCCCTTGACCTCTCCGGTCACGTCCCGGATGGGCGCAGCGCTGTCCGCCACGGGGCACCTCGTGCCGTCTCTGGCCACCAGCGCCGCGTGATTGGCCAGGTCCACGACCACCCCCTCGCGCAACGCCCGGTCAGCGGGATTCGCGATTGGATGGCCGGTTTCGTCGTCGATGACCACGAACACTTCGCCGAGGGAGCGCGACCTGGCCTCCTGGAGCGTCCAGCCCGTGATCCGCTCGGCTACCGGGTTCATGCGGATCACGCGGTTCTCGGCGTCGGTGGCGATGACACCGTCGCCGATGCTGTTCAGGGTCGTGGCGAGGTGTTCCTCCCGCTCGCGCAACGCTCCCTCCGAGGCGCGGAGACGGCCGTGTTCGCGAATGAGGTCCTCGTTCGCCTCCGCGAGCTCCGCCGTCCTCTGGGCTATCCGGGTTTCCAGCTCCGCGTTTGCCTTCTCGAGCTCTCGCTGGGCATGCGATCGGGCGAGGTCCACGCGATGAAGCCCGCGCGCATTGATCCACACGAAGCCGGACAGGATGGCGACGTTGGCCACCCCGACCAGCGCCGAGTGGAGTCCTTCATCGTAAAGGCCAGCCTGCATCCCTGCGCGTCCCAGCCAGCCGGTCGCGATCGGCAAGACGGCGACCGGCAGGAAGCGGCGCGCAGCCGCGCCACCCGCCGTCTCGGCGGTGACGAGCCCTATGAATGCTCCATCCGATCGGGCCAGCAGCACGCCTGCGGCGAGGCTCGCAAAGGCCAGGGACGTGTGCACGGCCATCGCCATGTTCGGCGCGATGCCGACGAGGCTGTGAATGCCGTAGGCATATCCAGCCGCCACGAGCAGGGAGTTCAGGGCCACGGGCACGACGAGGAACTCGGCGAAATGCCTCCACCGAGCCCTGCTCGAGTCGATCCATAGCAGTGCGAGGCCGCACAGCACAAAGCACGCGGCAGCGGTCGGCGCCATGCGGCCCGGACTGTATGTGGCGACAGTCCCAGCCGCCTCGCGAACGAGGACCTGGTCGATCCCCAGGTCCCAGCCCACGAGATACTCGGTAATCGTCAACAGACCGATCAGCGCCACGACCGAGGCGCAGGCGAGCCCAGCACGCTGCCGGGTCCGAGCCCCGCCCCTGAGGAGCAAGGATGCGCCGGAGAGGGCGAAGCCGATCGCGGTGTTCACCTTCATCTCGACCAGGCCGGGAAAGACGCTCTTCAGTCGAGGGAGGTCGAAAGCCCACCCGAGCAAGACGATCGCGCCGATGACCACGGCCACGACGCCCGCAGCTCTGGCCAGGGCGGGAGCGTCTACCACGGCCGACTCGTGCACGTGACACTCATGGCCACCGCATGGTCCGGGCGGGATGCTGCTCATCGATCCCGCTCGAGGCGAAGCGGGATCTCGTTCAAGGGTCTGGGACGGGCCGGGGAGACTGGAGCCATCGTGAGGACGCGCCTCGGTTTGGTTGGGTTCGTGACCTTCCCTGGCAAGAGCCGTGCGCGTCGCGCTGGGAGCTCCACCAACGAGCGCAAGATACGTTGCCCGCGTCGCGACTGACGATTCCCGCAACCTCTCCGCCGTAAGGAGCAGGGTTCCACAACACCCCGGGTCGTCGCAACACCAGGGCGTTGACCCATTTCGGCGACCCGTCATGGCTGCAGCCGACGCAGCATTCACTCGATTCCGCGAGGGAACAATACGGGCGCGTTCTCCGTGGAATCCGATCTGAAGATCTGCGCCCTCTCGTCACGGGCGATTCGTGTTCCATCCGGGAGGTGGCTCGGCGAAGGAGTTCCTGCGAAACGGGTTGGCCGTCTCGCGCAGCCAGGGGTCGTCCGTCGAGCTGAAGCGGCGGTCCACGTCGATGCCCATGGCGAGCAAGCCCTGACGGTCGTCGTAGCGAAGCGTCACCAGCGCATCGGGCTTCGAGCGCGCCCGCTCGAAGGAGACCTGGTAGACGCGCGAGCCGTGCTCCTCGCCGAACTCGGTCCCGAGTCCCGGGCGATCGGCGCGCTTCTCCTCCCGGAGCGCCTTCCCGGGAGCGGGGCTCGATGGGGCCGAACTGGCGACTGCTTCGCCCGATCGTTCGGCATCCGCCCCCGAAGACCGGCGGTCGCCCGAGGGCGGCTGGTAGGGAACCGAGAGACGCGGGACAGGGCGAGGCGCCCGCTCGGGGAAGATCGCCACGCCGATGACGCCGACGTCGCGGGCGTCGCCCGTCAGCGACGCGTACGACCGCGGCACGCTGCTGAACCGGAACGCCGCGACGGCCTCCTGGCTCAGGCGGTAGCCGTCGATCGTCACCTCACCATGGGCCTCGACGAGATAGCCGCGCTTGTCCCAGGCTGCCGGCCGGCCGTCGATGACGTCGCGGCCATCCACCGACGCGACCACCTCCACGCGACGCCCGGACGCGTTCCGGACGCGGAGGAGGTAGCGCTGGCCCTGCACACCGAGCAGGTACGTCCGGCCACGGTGCTGAAAGGTGGGGAGGACGGCGCCGGACTCGTCCACCGCGTCGATCGCGTACTGCCCGGAGCGGGCGGGGCCCCAGGGATCGGCGGGGGCGAGACGGGGAACGGCGCAGGCGAGCAGGGCCGCGGCGGCGGCGAGGGTCTTGAGGCGCATGGACAATTTCCTCCCGCCTGTCAGGAACGCGCGAGCGGGAGGAAGGATCTCTCCTCGTCCTCGGATTCGGAGAACGAGTCACGGCACCTCGGCGCGGGTCACCTTCCGAGATAGTCGCGCGCCTGCTCCGCGCTCCGCGGCGAGGATGCGCTGCTTGCGCTCCGCGCCCCAGCGGTAGCCGCCGGGTTCGCCGTCCGCCCGCACGACCCGGTGGCACGGGACGACGAGCGCGATCCGGTTCGAGGCGCAGGCTTTCGCGACCGCCCGCGAAGCGCCGGGGCTGCCGATCCTCGCCGCGATGGCGCCATAGCTCCGCGTCTCGCCGCGAGGGATCTCCTGGAGCGCGCGCCAGACGCGGAGCTGGAAGGCCGTCCCTCGCAGATCGAGCGGCAGCGTCATGCGCTTCGCCCCCTGGATCACCTCGAGCACCCGGTCCGCCCAGCGTCGCAGCGCACCGTCATCGCGCTGGAGCGCAGCGTTCGGGAACTCCCGCGCCAGGGCCTCTCCGAGCGCCGCGTCGTCGTCGCCGACCTCGACGGCGCAGATGCCACGCTCGGTGACCGCCACCAGCAGGCGGCCAGGCTCGGCGGCGAGGACGGTGAATCGGATCGACTCGCCTCGCCCGCCGCTCCGGTACTTGCCGGGTGTCATGCCGAGCCCCGACCGCGCGCTCTCGTACAGCGCCCGGCTCGACCCGAAGCCTGCGCCATAGGTCGCCTCACCCACGGGCTCGCCGTCGCGGACGCGCCGCTTGAAACGATCGAGCCGCCGCCGCTCCTGGTACCCCCGCGGCGAGACGCCGAGCGCGCGGGTGAAGGTCCGCTGCAGGTGATAGGGGCTCAGCCCCACGGCGCTGGACAGGGCGGCCAGGGTCACCGGCTCGTCCAGGTGGCCGTCGAGGTACGCCAGGGCGCGCTCCAGCGCCCCGTCGACACCGGCCGGCTCCGCCCGGCACCGCGCGCACGGCCGGTAACCGGCGCGGAGCGCCTCGCCTCGCGTGGGGAAGAGATCCACGTTCGCGCGGAGCGGCCGGCGCGAGGGGCACGACGGCCGGCACGCGACGCCGGTGGTGCGCACGCCGTACACGAACTGGCCGTCCTGCCGCGCATCCCGCTCCTGGATGGCCTGCCAGGCGCTCTCCTCGTCGAGGACGGTCATGGTGCCTCCGTCCGAATACTCCTGTGCTCCACCCCGCCGCGGCGCGTGGCGCGCGCGGGCAGCTTCACGAGGCCGGTCGCGAGCGCGGTGCCGGCCAGGATCACGCACGCCCCCACGACCGTTCGTGGCGTGAGCGCCTCGCCGAGGAGGAGACCGCCCCAGGTGAGGGCGAAGGGCGGGATGAGGAAGGTGACCGCGATCGCCCGGGCCGGCCCGACGTGGGCGATGAGGCGGAAGTAGAGGACGTACGCGAACGCCGTACAGGCGACGCCAAGCCCGAGGACGGCTCCCCAGGCCCGCGCCGAGACCGGATGCGCCGGCCACAAGAGAAACGCCGCCGGCGCCAGGAGGAGCGCTGCGGCGAGCTGGCTTCCGGCCGCCACCGCAAGGGGGTTCACGCCCGTGAGCGTCCGCTTCGTGTAGCTCGCCGCGATGCCGTACGAGAGCGTCGCCGCCATGGCGGCCACCACCGCCAGCCCGGCCCCGCCCGACGTGAAGGACGCGCGCCCCCAGACCAGGAAGATGACCCCGCCGAATCCGACGGCGAGCCCGAGCGCGCGCCCGCGAGTGAGCCGATCCTTGAGCCAGTAGTGCGCTACGAGGGCACCCCAGAGCGGCGACGTGGCGTTCAGGATCGACGCCAGCCCCGCGGTGACGGAGAGCATCGCGTAGGCGAGGAGGCAGAAGGGGATGGCCGAGTTGATGGCGCCGACGACCGCGACGGGCAGGAGCCGGCCGCGCAGCGCGGTCCGGCTCCGCAGCGCCGCCACGGGGACGAGGCAGAGCGCGGCGATGCCCACCCGGAGCCAGATGAGAGCGACCGGTCCCAGCTCCGGCGCAGCGACCCGCATGAAGAGAAAGGAGGCTCCCCAGACCGCGGCCAGGACGAAGAGCTCGATCGCATCGCGTGCACGCATGCTCCGTAGATAGCTCGTCGTGCCGCGCGGCTCCATCCGAGGCTTGCGCACCAATTCCGGTACCTTCCATGGCTCCTGCGAACCCAGGGCCTGGCTATGTGGAGTTGCAGGTGGGTGAGGGGCCTGAGCCATTACTCCCTCTCCCCCCGCGGGCTCAGCGGGGGAGAGGGCCGGGGTGAGGGAGGCTCGGGGACGCGCGAAGCGTCGAGGCCGCCCCAGACAGGCCGAGCCAGCGACCTCGCTCGGCGAGGCGTATCTGCGTCGTCGCGGGGTTCGGATCCCTAGGTTCACTGCTCGAGAGAACCTGGGCGAGACGAAG
>JBGQLS010000202.1:0-10341 GCA_041500205.1 Anaeromyxobacteraceae bacterium
AGATCGGCGCGGAAGGGGTTGCGCGGGTGAGCAGCGAGCCGCTGGCCGGGTCCTGCCCGGGGGTTGAGCCTGGAACGGCCATGGTGGGTCAGAGGAGAGCCGTCCGGGGCCTCGTCAGTTCCGTCGAGAAGCCGGGCGCACAACTATTGGAGTGCTACGAGGGCAGGGCCGGCGATGGACTTGTCGACGCGCATAGAGATCGCCCAGTGGACTTACCAGCATGCACTGGAAGAGGTCCGGCGCGAGCAGACATCGACGACCTGGGCTCGCCTTCTGCGAGCGGCCAAGAACCTGCGAGATGCCATCGCCGATGCGGAACAGCTAAATAGCCTACAGTCTTCCTGAGACAGTTTCACGCCGCATGGGCGAGCATCGACACCTGAGTTCCTGGGAAGGGCTGAGCCCCTTCGACGAATTCATCGACGGCCTCCATCAGCGGCTCGATGCCCCGCGTCCTTCATGAGCTAGGCCGGGTGAGCCCGCGCGGCTTCTGTCGCCCCGCCCGCCATCGACCCCCAAAAAGAACCCAAAAAGAACGACCGTTGCGAGGTCGTCAGACCCGGCGCGCAGAATCGCGTTCATGTCGATCACAACCGCCCAGCTCGCGGAGTGGCGCGCACAGCTCCCTGATGATGGCGATCACCTGGACCCCATGCTGGCCCAGGTCATTGCACCGAAGCTCATCGACGAGGTCGAGCAACTTCAGGCCGAACTCGCCCGCGCACGTCGCCAGCTCGCGGCCGAAGAAGCAGCGTCGTTGGAGAAGCGGCTCACGGATGTCTCGACCTATGGCGGCGAATGCAGGACGTGCCACAACGCCGAGGCGCGTGCCGCGCTGGTGCGGCTGCGCAGCATCGCAAGCGGGAAGCTGTAGCGCTTCCAGGTCTCTGGGGATGGTGCTGGTCCGTTGGTCTTCGATTCGTCACGCGGACTGTAGCTGGTCCGCGTAATCCTGCACCTTCAGGCGGCACTCCGGGCACGCCCTTGCCTTCCGATACGTGTTTTCCGTCGCGGCCGGCACGGAGTGCTTGCAGACCAGCACGTCGTACAGACCCTTCGTCTGGTGCTCGTTCTTCTTCACGATGTTCCTGTAGACCTCGGGGACCGTGAACTTGAGAACCTTACCCTTTGCCGTTCTTGCCATCTCTGACTCTGTCTCCCTCGGGAGTGTTGTCCCGTTGCCCCAATGATTGGCACTGGAAAGGACGGTCGCTATTAGGAGCTACGCGCTCGTGAGCCCAGGCGCCGCCGAGGTGCTCGTGGGGTTGCCGGGTCCCTCGCTGGAGGCTCCAGCCGCGCGCACGCGAGGCATGTCACGGCGGACCGGAGGGTCGTCAAAATAACGTGTTCGCTCCATTCGCCGCTGACAGGCCGTAGTTCAGCGCCGATCCGAGCCAAGTCAACAAAATGGAGCACTGATGGCATAGATCCTAGCCGCACGGTGCGCGGAGAGCTGCCTCTCAGCATGCCCGAAAGCTGCGAGCCGCCCGAGACGCCCTACACGCGTGCGGCTTCGGATTCCTTGCTCCTCTCGCCGTGGTTCCGTTGGAACGGCACCGCTGGTTTCGCGGCAGGCAGCGCGCTCGTCTCCACGCGTCCTCCGAGACGCGCTGCCTCGTGCCCGCCGACGGCTTCTACGAGTGGCTGGATGGGCGGGGCCGAGCGTCGGCCGCTGGTGCCGAGGAGGACGTACGCCAAGGAGCTCACGCTACCCATTTGTCCCATTTGAAGTTGAAGAGACCAGGATCCCGACAACTTGGCGTGCTTTGCGATCCGCCCTGATTTCAAATACCCGAGACAAGTAACTTGACCATCGTCAAGGGCCCCGAGCTGTAACGCTCGGTCAGGGCGTGGCGTCACTCGCTGATTGTTGGTAGCCTCCATCATCCCCAGCAGATCTTGTCTCCCTATTCAAGTCAGGCGCGCTTCACCGCGTGTGAACGTGGCCTGGTCGACAGGCCGATCAACCTGATGCCCGTGCAGTTGATTGGCCACGGCAGAACTCTGGGCCTCGAATGGAAAGGAAAGCCAATGATCAGCTTCGAAAGTCTATTCAAGTCCTCACCATTGCTTATGGCGTTACTGCTTGCTGGATGCGGAGGCAGCGACTTAGGTGCAATCCAAAGCAGCAGCTCAACCCGGGCCGGTCCGGCGCCAGTGAGCCTTGGCAAGGCTGGCACTTTTGCGATTCTGAGCAAATCTGGGGTCACTGACGTTTACGCATCCGCCATTAGCGGGGATGTCGGAACGAGCCCCATCACCGGTGCTGCTCTCCTTCTCGCGTGCGTGGAGGTGACGGGCAAGATGTATGTCGTCGATGCGGCTGGTCCTCCTCCCTGCGCGGTAAGTAACGCCCCCTTCCTGACCGGCGCTATCGGCGACATGGAGCTCGCGTACCTCGATGCCGCCGGACGAGTATCGCCCAACTTCACTGAACTGGGCGCCGGCGAGGTTGGTGGGCTAACCCTGGCTCCTGGTCTGTACAAATGGGGCACCGGTGTTTTGATTTCAACGGATGTTACGCTCTCGGGTGGTCCGAACGACGTCTGGATCTTCCAGGTGGCGAAAGCGCTGAACCAAGCCAACGCCACGCGGGTGATCTTGGCAGGCGGCGCACTGGCTAAGAACGTCTTCTGGCAGGTCGGGGGCGCTGTGACCATTGGAACGACTGCTCATTTTGAAGGCGTCGTGCTCTCCAAAACGGTGGTCGCCGTGAACACTGGAGCATCGGTGCACGGCAGGCTGTTCGCGCAGACTGCGGTTACTCTTCAGCAGAACGCGGTTACCCAGCCCGCCTTGTAAGAACGCGATGACGATCAGGGCAGGGACCCCAACTAACCAATAGGGTCAGCATGACTTGATTCTCCATGCGCTGGAGAGTCGTCTGTCCAACGTGGCGACGTATGGCGGCGAGTGCCGGAGCTGCTACAACGCCGAGGCACCCGCCGTGCTGATGCGGCTGCGCAAGATCGCAGGGGCGCGCAAGCGTCTTCTGATCGTGGACGATGAACTGATAGTCCTTCGCGCTCTCGCCACGGCTCTCCGCTTACAGTACGATGTGAGAACCTGCTCGTGCCCCGTCGAGGCACCGCGGTGTATCACGGTCGGTGAATCCTTCCATATCATCCTCTCTGACGTGATGATGCCCGGCATAGACGGCGTCGTGTTCGCGAGGCGAGTAGTCGCCCAGGCACGCCCCGACCTTGCGGGTCGCATCGTCCTCATGACCGGGGGCCTGGTTACACCGGTGGTGCGTGCTGCCTTCGAGCAGAGTGGACTCCCGGTGATCGCGAAGCCCGTCAGTTCCTTGGCGTGCCCCAGCACGCCCAGCGTCGTACAGCGTTCAACTTCGGTTGGCCTTACCGGGATCAGGGCTGGGGCCTTCGCGGTTCGCGGGAAAGCACGCGCCGTTGGCTGAGAAGACCATTCAGCGAGACCGCGCCGCAACACGCCGCAACGGGATACCCAGAAAGGGTGTATGCTCCTTTCTTGTTCATCGCGACCGTTTGTGGCCCTCGGCATCGCGACGGTGACCCTCCATAAAATGACGATGATCGTGAAATGGGTGCGCAATGGCCTCTGGCCGGACACTGCGGCGTTGCGGGGGAGCGGTCCCTGACCGGAATGCTCGTCGGCCCAACACCGAGACCACGGAGGAACGTGAGCCCACGTGCGGAGTCTGTGTTCGGCGGCAGGATAGGCGCGTATGGCGTCGCCATCCTTACCGCGCTCGCCGGTCTGGCGCTGACGGCGCTGGCGGTGAAGCCGCTCGCTGGTCCGTTCCTGATCCCTCAGTTCGCTGCGGTTGTGGGCGCTGGCCTCTACGGAGGGTTCGGGCCCGGCCTCCTCACGATGGTTCTGTCTTGCGCAGGGTTCTACGCGATGTTCCTCCCTCCGGCACCCGAAGGATACGAGGCGCATCGCCTTGCGAGCTTTGCAATCTTGTCGGTCTGTTTCGTATGGCTGACGGCCAGGATGCGCCGCGCCAAGGGAGAGGCTGAGACGTCGCAGGCCAAGGCGGAAGCGTCGCAGTACAGGGCGGAGGCAGCCAGGGCGGAGGCGTCCGAGACCGAAGCGAAGCTGATCGACGCCCAGCAAGAAGGGCTCGTCGCGGTGGCCGAGGCGTCGCAGGCCAAGGCCGAGGCGGCGCAGGCCAAGGCGGAGGCGTCGCAGGCCAGAGCGGAGGCGGCCGAGACCGAAGCGAAGTTGCTCGGTGCCCAGCAAGAACGCCTCATGACAGTGGCCGAGGCGGCGCAGGCCAGAGCGGAGGCAGCAGAAACCGAAGCTAGATTGATCGGTGTCCAGCAGGAACGGCTCGTCACGGTCGTCAGCCACGATCTGCGAAGCCCCCTCAACGCGATCACCGTGAGCGCCCAGCACCTCCAACTGGATGCGTCGGAGGGCCAAGCCAAAGTCTTGTCACGAATCGTGAATAGCGCACGACGCATGGAGTCGATGATCCACGACCTGCTCGACTTTGCCCGCGTGCGGCACGGGATCGGCATTCCGGTGCAACTTCAGCCCGCACGTCTGGGTGAAATCTGCCGCTCTGCCCTTGAAGAGGTCCGGACCGCCCTGCCGAACCGGGCCATCCTCCTCGACGTGACCGGCGACGACTCAGCAACGCTCGATCCCGCGCGCGTCGAGCAGGTCGTGTCCAACCTCGTGACGAACGCACTCAAGCACGGTGCTGCGGGCGCGCCCGTGAGAGTAAACGTCACAGAGGACGGAGCGGGCGTCCGGCTTGAGGTCACGAACCAGGGTGCTCCCATCCCGCAGCACCTTGCGCCTACCCTCTTCGATCCCTTTCGGCCTGGCGACGCAGCGGGAAGTTTCGGGCTGGGGCTCTTTATCGTGAGCGAGGTCGCGCGCGCGCACGGCGGCACCGTCTCGGTCCGCTCGGGCGAAGAGCGGACTAGCTTCACCGTGGCATTCCCCAGGCGCGCGACGGACATCGCGGTGGCCGCCACCGCGTGCGCTCCGTGTTGCGCCCAGAGCGCGACGACATCACTATAAGCGAACGCACCGCGTCTGGTGCCAGAATACGATCGGCGAAAAGACCTTGGCATCTTCGGGCCTTGCATCGTCGCTCGCGGCGGGATACGGGCCGATCTGAACTCGGCTTCCGGCACGGTATGGTGCCTCACCATGAGCGCCGCGCCGCTGCAGTTCCTGCTGCTGACGTTCGCCGGTTGGGTCAACCGGCGGCAGCTCGCGATGATCGACTGCCTGAAGGAAGAGAACCGCGTGCTCCGCGAGCAGCAGGGTGGCGGCAAGCTGCGGTTCACCGACGACCAGCGCCGCCGCCTCGCGGCGAAGGGCCGAGCGCGCAGGACGGGCTCGCCGGACTTGTAACGCCCGACACGATTCTTCGCTGGTACCGTGAGCTCATCGCGACCAAGTAAGACGGTTCTGCTCGGCGCGGGCTGGCCGTCCTGGAACGGCCGCGTCACTTCCGTTGTCAGGTTCGCCTCGGAGAATCCGAGCTGGGGCTACACACGGGTCCGTGATGCACCAGTCCGGATTACGGAATACCCGTTACCGGACCCGATCCGCAGGTTGGAATTCCTACCCCCTCGGATCGAAGGGCGTGATCGCCTCCAGGTGGATCTCGGGCGGGTGGTACTCCCCCTCGGCCCGGAGCCTGCCGCGGTGGCAAGAGGGTGCCGCGAACTCACGCGACGAAGAGACTCGTCGCGATGGGTGCAGCTCGTACGCTAGGGTGGGTTCCAACCCGCGGCGGAGTCGCCGGCACCCGGCCGACCACGGGGTAAGCACTCGAATTCCGGACGGCCGGCCGGGCAAGCTTCTTGCCCTCTCTACCCCGGTGGCGAGACTCGAAGCCGGCATGGAAGGTTTCCAACGTACCCGGGACCCAGTCGCGAAGCGTAAGTGGCGTGCGTTGCGGGCCAACGCCAGAGGGGCAGGTTCCTGCCTCTCACTGGGGTCCAGCATGCCCCTGCGCTTGCGGCTACTCCTCTCGGTCGTTGCGTTCGCCGCCTACGCCCTGGCTTTCCTCCCGGTTTACCGTCGCATAGGAAACCCGACCGCGGCCCTTACGATCCTGCCGGTCCTCACCACGGGGGCGCTGCTAGGCAGGACCGCGGGCGCGCTCACCTTCTTCGTGATCGCCCCGCTGAATGCATTGCTATTTGGGCTCGTAGCGAGCTTCGAGGACACGCTCCCCATTCACGTCGTCGCCTCGCTCGCATTCGCCCTGGCTGGCGCCGTAGTTGGCCGCCTTCGGGACATGCGCCTTGCCCTGGACGCCAGGCAGGCGAGCCTGGAGATCGCGCTTCGGCACGAGACCGAGACATCCATCGCGCTCAAGGACCGCGAGATGCAGCTCGCGCTGGCGCAGGAGGCCTCTCGCACCGGCAGCTACGTGGTGGACCTCGCCACCGGAGAGGTCTCCTGGTCGGCTGAGCTCTACCGGATCTTCGGCGTCGAGCCATGCTTGAAGCCCAGCTATGAACGCTTCCTGCAACATGTCCACCCCGAAGACAGGGACGCCGTGCAACAGACTGTCGATCGTACGTTGCGGGAGCGGGGTGCCTCCGAGATGGAGCACCGTGTCGTCCGGGCCGACGGCCAGGTGCGGTGGGTGCACAGCTCCGGGAAGGTCCTCATGGACGGCTCCGGACAGCCGATCAAGATGGTAGGGACGTGCCGGGACGTCTCGGAGCACAAGCAGATGCAGGCCAAGCTAGTCGTCGCCGAGCGCATGGCGTCGCTCGGCACGCTCGCGGGCGGGGTCGCCCACGAGATTAACAACCCGCTCTCCTACGTCCTGAGCAACCTCCGGTTTGTGTCCGGCGAGTTGGCCGACCCCGACTTCCTCCCCCCTGGGGAGCGGCTCGCGGAGGCGAAGCAGGTGCTAGGGGAGGCCATCCAAGGCGCCGATCGCGTCCGGCGCATTGTGGAGGACCTGCGCGTCTTCGCGCGTCCGCGCGAGCAGGTCGGCCCCGTCGACGTCCGCTGGGTCTTCGAGCTCGCCATCAAGATCGCAGCCGGCCAGATCCGGCACCGTGCCCGGTTGGTGAAAGACTACGCGGACCTGCCGCCGGTGCAGGCGGATGAATCGCGCCTCGGCCAAGTTGTCCTCAACCTGCTCGTCAACGCGGCGCAGGCCATCCCCGAGGGCCGCCCCTCCGAGAACGAGATCCGGCTCGTGACGCGGCGGCACGCGGCCGATCGCGTTGCGATCGAGGTCTCCGACACCGGCTGCGGGATTCCACCCGAGCTCAAGGATCGCATCTTCGAGCCGTTCTTCACGACCAAGCAGGTCGGGGTCGGCACTGGCCTCGGGCTCTCCATCTGCCACGGCATCGTGCGCTCGATGGGCGGCGAGATCACGGTCGAGAGCGAGATGGGCAAGGGCAGCACCTTCCGGGTCCTGTTGCCGATCACGCACCACGCTTCGCCGGACCAGGTCACGCGCGAAGCGGCCTGAGTTCACCCGGTTCCCGGGCGGGCGTGCATCTCCCCGACGATTCCGGTGCCGGTGGGAGCGTTCTTCAATGCGAACAGGTAGTCCTTGCCCACGGCCACCACCGCGTCCGCGTTGGCGCGGGAGAATCCGCCGGCGTCGTAGCTGACGGCGCGCCGCCACGACCTGCGCGAAACCGTCCTGGCACGCCGTATCGCGCCTCGCCATCAGGGCACGACGCGCCCGAACTGATCCGCGCCCTGTCCATCCGGGCCGATCGCGCCGATGACCGTCCCGAGGCCGTCCGCCGGATCGCCCGCCCCGAGGAGCGGACCAGATACAGGTGCCGGTAGCGCGCCAGGACATGGCCGGTCGTGTACGTGCCGAGCCAGACGCAGCCCTGCGGAACCGCGAACGGGATCTCCGGCTTCCCGGAGAGCTTCGGGTCCGCCTGGACGTCGTGAGCACCCGGCGTGCCCTGCGCGATGCCGGGGAGGTAGCGCGCAGAGCTGGAGGCGAGCGGGTTGTACCAGCCGTTGTAATCGGCCGAGGTCACCCGGGGCGCCGAGACCGCCCCGCCGTCCGCCGACACGAAGGCCTTCCCGTAGGTGGCCGACACGTCGCTGAAGGCGGTGAAGAGGTTGTTCCGGATGGACCGGAAGAGCGAGCCGGCTCCGATGGTGAAGGCCGGCGCGTCCAAGTCGCTCACCGCGCCGCCGGCGTCGAAGGTGTTGTTGAAAATGTCCAGGCCGCTCTCGCCACCGTAGACCAGGATGGCCCCGTTGTAGCCGGTGTTGGTCCCGGTGGCGTGGACGAACAAGTTGTGGTGGATGCGCGTGTCGTCGGCGGCGCTGCGCCAGAAGTTGTGCCCGCTGTCGACCACCAGGTTGTAGCGGAACTCGCCGCCGAAGCTCTGGATCGGCCAGGACCCCCCGATAACGACGTTGTGCTCGGCCAGCTCGCTCCCGGAGGTGCCCTGGAGCCACAGGTTGAAGCCCTGGCTGAACCCGCCGTGATAGTCGTGCAGGAGGTAGTTGCCCTGGATCCTCGCGTTCGACGCATCCACCAGCCCGGTCACACGGCGACTGCGACGGTCAACGCCGCCTGGTAGCCCCCACCTCCCGTGGCGGCCACCGCGAGCAGCGGTGGGATTGGCGCCGCCACGGGTCGGCCCGCCCGACTCGGTACAAGCGCACCTCGCCGCGCTCCGCGGCCTCCTACGCCAGGCCTTCGCCTCGGCCAGCTCGTCGCCGAGGACTGGTGCGAGCGGTGGACCCCGACTACGCCATCCTCCTCCGGCGCGGAGCTCGGGCGAGAGTGGCGCGGTCTACGCCCCACGACCTCCGACGGTCGTTCGTCTCGCACCTCCTCGATGCCGGCCATGTCAGCCGAGAGGAACAGTGCGTTCGACTGGTACTCGGTGAGCACCATGCCGCCTGTCGCGAGGACGTCGTCGTCGAGCCTCTCGCGGTGCGCGGCGAGCTACATTCGCGCGGCTGGCGCCGGCGCGGGCTGGGCGCGAACGAGGGTCTTGTGGTCCTTGTCTCCGCGGTCGCCCACGAGATCGAAGGTGTGAATGACGAGTGGTCCGGCACGGCAGCGGCCGAAGGGCGCCGTGCTCATAATCGCCGCCGTGGCCGACTACGAGAACGAATTCTTCGAGGACGAGCACGGTGGCCGCAACCTGTACTTCGCTGGCTGCGCGAGGACCTGCCACCCAGGAAGCGGCGCGCGCTCGCCCCCGCTGCTGGTCGGCCCGGCATCGACGCTGACACAGGACCTGCAGGCAGCCGCACGGACCGGACCACGGGCACCGGCCAGGAGCCGCGCGACGTCAGCGCAGCGCCGTCACGGCGCGAGCGACAACCATGAAGTGACAGGCGGCGGCCGCGATGACGAGCGCGTGAAAGATCTCGTGGTACCCGAAGGTCGCAGGAGCGGGATCGGGGCGCCGGGCCGCGTAGACGGCTGCACCGGCGCTGTACAGCAAGCCTCCCGCGACAAGGAGCGCGAGCCCACCGGTGCCCACCGTCGCGACCAGCGGACGCACCACGACCACGACCATCCATCCCAACCCTACGCACAAGCCCGCGACGAGCACCTTGGGGGCAGAGGTCCAGAATACCGCCTGCACGATTCCGAGCACGGCGCCCGCCCACACCGCCGCCAGCATCACGAACCCGCGCGTACCGCCCAGCAGCAGGCAGAACGGTGTGTAGGTGCCCGCGATGAGGAGGAAGATGGCAGCGTGGTCCAGCCTGCGCATGACCGCGCGGCCGCGGGGCAACCAGGTCACGCGGTGATAGAGGGCGCTCACCGCGAAGAGCGTGACGAGGCTAGCACCGTAGACCAGGGCCGCGACCGTGGCCTGCCCCGGGGCCGCCGAGCGCGCGAGCAGCACCACCGCGGCCAGGGCGAGAGAGACGGCGACCTCGTGCGAGACGCCCCGCAGGAGCGGCTTGGGGTGCACCGGCCCCGTAGAGAGCATGGCCGTCCCCCTCTCCAGCGAACGTGGTCCGCTACGCCGCGCGCGAAGCCTCGGCGACGATGGCGCTGCCTGGATCGTCGCGCGGCTGAGGCGCTGCAGCCGTTTCCGCGGCTTCGAGCGCGTCCTCGAACATCTCGAAGATCTCGCCCACGCTGGGGAGCGCCCGGGCCGACCGCTCGGGGATGCGCGTCACGCTCTGGCCCGTGTAGAAGAGCCCGTTCTCCATGTCGCCCTTGATGGCGGCAGCAAGACGCACGTCCGTGATGCAGAAGCTCTCCTTGAAGCCGCTGGCGCGGTTCAGGCACACGTCCGTGGCCAGGCACTCGATGCAGGCCTTCTTGCGCCCGAAGTAGCCATCCTTCCCGAAGAACCAGGCCTTCGAGCGCGGGGGGAAGTGCTTCCCGGCCGCGAGTGCGTCGGTGAA
>JBGQLS010000203.1:0-10309 GCA_041500205.1 Anaeromyxobacteraceae bacterium
CCTTCACCGGCGAGTATCGCGGCGGCCAGGGCCATGGACACGAGCACGGCGAGGACCCGCACGCCTCGGTTGCGGCGCCGCACCACGCCGATCCGCACGGGCACCACGATGCCCATCCGGCTCCCGACCCCGCGCCGGCGCACGCCGTACACGCGCATGATGCGCACGCCCCCGCACACGCCGAGCACGGAGGCCACGGCCACACGCCCCACGAGTCACCGTGGACGATCACACTCGTGCTGGTGGTGCTCGCCGCGGGCGCGGTGCTGGCCGGACTCCTCGGCCTGCCCGCCGCCTGGACCGGCCACGAGCCGCTGCTCGAGAGCTGGCTGTCACCCTCGGTGCCGGCGGAGATCGCCTTCACCGAGAAGCCGCATTCGATGGAGTTCCTGTTCCAGGCGATCGGCGTCGGCGCCGGGGCAGTCGGGTTCTTCTTCGCCTGGCTCTTCTACAAGGACGGAAAGAGCGCGGTCCCCGCCCGGGTCAAGGAGCGCTTCCTCGGCGCGTGGACGGTGGTCTACAACAAGTACTACGTCGACGAGCTGTACGACCTCGTCGTCATCCGGCCGTCGCTCGCCTTCGCGCGCGCGATGTCCTGGTTCGATGGCCGCATCATCGACTGGCTCGTGAACATGGCCGGGACGATCACGCGCGGCTTCGCGGGCATCGACGGCTGGATCGACAAGTGGTTCGTGGACGGCGCGGTGAATGCGGTCGCGACGCTCACCATCGATAGTGGCCGGGCTCTGCGGCACATCCAGACCGGCCGCATCCAGACCTACCTCTACGGCGCGCTCGCGGGCGGGCTCGCCGTCATCCTCCTCAACTTCCTGATTCACTGAACACAAGCGGGGGGCGAGCCCCCGCGCTACGGGCGGGGAAGCCTCGCCCAACCAGGAGCGACGCGCACATGTTCGGTCCCAACAACGTCCTCAGCTGGGCAACGTTCGCGCCGGTCGGCGGCGCCATCCTGATCGTTCTCCTGGCGGCCGCGCGCTACGCCGCCGGCATGTCGAAGCGCACGCTCGACCAGGCTTCGCGTGCCATCGCGCTCGTCGCGAGCGGCATCTCGCTCGTGGCCGCCATCTACGCCTGGTCGTTCTACGACCCGCACGCCCCGGGCATGATCGTGGCCGGGAAAGACGTGGGCGTGCAGCTCGCGCAGCGCGCGGTCTGGATCCGGGGCTTCAGCGTCGAGTACTTCGTCGGCGTGGACGGGCTCTCCATCTCGATGGTCCTCCTCTCCGCCCTCATCTCGTTCATCGCCACCATCGCGTCCATGCCCTGGTGGTCGGGCGCCAAGGATCGCGAGATGGCGGGCATGATCGAGGACGACGGCGACGCGCACGGCTCGGGCCACGGCGACGCGCACCATCCCAAGCACTTCTCGGTGCGCATGGTGCCCGGCTACATGGTCATGCTGCTCCTGCTTCAGACCGGCATGATGGGGACCTTCGTCGCCCTGGACATGTTCCTCTTCTACGTGTTCTGGGAGGTGATGCTCCTGCCGATGTACTTCCTCATCGGCGTCTGGGGCGGGCCGCGCAAGGAGTACGCGGCCATCAAGTTCTTCCTCTACACGCTGGCCGGCTCGGTGCTGATGCTGCTCGCGCTCATCGCCGTCTACTACAACAGCGCCGCCTCGACCCTGGTGGACGGAACCTCCACCCAGCACACCTTCAATCTTCTCCAGCTCGCGGCCCAGGGCCAGGCGGGCCAGTTCCTGTCGGCCGCGCCGATCCTCGGCTTCCAGTTCACCAAGATCGTCTTCGTGGCCTTCTTCATCGGGTTCGCCATCAAGATCCCGATGTTCCCGTTCCACACCTGGCTGCCCGATGCCCACGTCGAGGCGCCGACGCCCATCTCGGTCATCCTGGCCGGCGTGCTCCTCAAGATGGGCATCTACGGCATCCTCCGCTTCAACTTCGCCATCCTGCCCGACGCGACCCGCTGGGCCGCCAACGCCATGGCTCTCTTTGGCGTCATCAACATCGTCTACGCGGCGTTCGTCTGCCTCGCGCAGAAGGACATCAAGAAGCTCATCGCCTACTCCTCCGTGTCGCACATGGGCTTCTCGCTCCTCGGCATGGCGGCCCTGACGCCGACGGCCATCTCCGGCGCTGTCCTGAACCTCTTCACCCACGGCATCATCAGCCCCATGCTGTTCCTCATCGTGGGCGTCATCTACGATCGCGCCCACCACCGTGAGATCGAGCGCTTCGGCGGCCTGGCACAGGCGCTGCCCGAGTACACCACCATCATGGGCCTCGCCTTCTTCGCATCGCTCGGCCTGCCCGGCCTGTGCGGCTTCATCTCGGAGTTCATGGTCTTCTCGGGCTCGTTCCCGGTCTACATGAACTACGTCATCATCTCCGCGACGAGCGTCATCATCACCGCGGCGTACTACCTCTACGCCATTCACCGCATGTTCCTGGGCAAGCTCAACGAGGCTTACCGCGGCTTCCCGGACCTCAACTGGCGGGAGCGCTTCACCCTCTATCCGCTCGGCGCGATCGCGATCTTCCTCGGGTTCTACCCGCAGGCGATCCTCGGCGCGATCAACACCACGTTGCACACGCTCGTCCAGAACGTCCGCCTGTAGGAGAGCGGAACCAACCATGGAACAGCTCATCGAGAACAACCTCGCGAGCATGGCCGGGTTCCGGCCGGAGCTGGTGCTCACCTTCGGGTCGATCGCGCTCTTCGCTCTCGACCTGATCTGGCGCCGCTCGCCGGCGCGGCGCGCGCTCCTCACCGGCGCCGCCGTGCTGGTGTTCGGGCTCGCGGGCGCGTTCCTCGCCGCGCAGCCGGCCGGCAGCATGCCGCTCTTCAACGGGATGATCGCGAGCGACGCCTTCGCCACCTTCTTCAAGTGGCTCTTCCTCGCAGCAGGCCTGCTCACCGTGCTCATCGTGGCGCAGGGCGACGACTTCCCCTCGCCGCGCGTGGGCGAGTTCTACGCGCTCCTGATGGCGGTCGTGCTGGGCATGTTCCTCATGGCGAGCGCCACGAACCTGCTCTCCATGTACATGGCCATCGAGCTCGTCTCGATGGTGAGCTACGTCCTGGCCGGCTTCCGCAAGAGCGACCGCAAGGCGGCGGAGGCCTCGCTCAAGTACGTCATCTACGGCTCCGTCGCGTCCGGTGTGATGCTCTTCGGGATGAGCTATCTCTACGGTCTGCTCGGCACCTTCGACGTGCTGTCGTTCGGGCCCAAGATCGCGGCGCTCTCGGCGACGACCGGCGCCGCCGCGGCGGCGACGAAGCTCGCTCTCGTGGTGGCGGTGGTGTTCGTCTCGTCGGGGGTCGGCTACAAGATCGCGAGCGTGCCGTGGCACATGTGGTGCCCGGACGTGTACGAGGGGGCACCGACGCCCTTCACGGCGTTCCTGTCGGTCGGCCCCAAGGCGGCGGGGTTCGCGCTGGCGCTCCGGTTCTTCCTGGGATCGTTCGCCGGCCCCATGGGCGCGAACGGCCTCGGGGAGTCCATCGCGGGCATCCCGTGGCCCGCCGTGATCGGCGTGCTCTCGGCCGTCACGATGACGCTCGGCAACTTCACCGCCATCGTCCAGACGAACCTGAAGCGCCTCCTCGCCTACTCCTCCATCGCGCACGCCGGCTACATGCTCATGGGCCTCGCGGCCGTCTCCACGCTGGGCACGCAGGGCGTCATGATCTACATGCTCATCTACCTCGTGATGAACCTCGGGGCCTTCCTCGTGGTCATCGTGGTGGCGGAGGCGACCGGATCGGAGTCCATCTTCGAGTACCGCGGGCTGGTACGCCGTCACCCGATGGCGGCGATCGCGTTCGGCATCTTCCTCTTCTCCCTGACCGGCCTGCCGCCCTTCGCGGGCTTCACGGGCAAGTGGTACCTGTTCTACGCGGTGATCGAGCGGGCTTCGGGGCCGGGCGGCTTCTGGTACGGCGCGCTCGCCCTCATCGGCGCGCTCAACACGGCCGTGTCGCTCTACTACTACGCGCGCATCATCCGGGCGATGTTCCTCGAGGCACCCTACGTCACGACACAGGTCGTGCCGAAGCTCGGCTACCAGCTCATGCTGGGCACCTTCTCGGCGGCCATCCTCGTCTTCGGCATCTGGTGGGCGCCCATCGTGGAGTGGTCGCAGCGGTCGCTGGTGATGCTGCGCGGCTGAGAGGGTTGTCCAAAACACCGGTCCCGTCGCCGCGGCGAACGATCCGCGGCGCATAGCTTCGTTGCGACCTCCCTCACATGGCCGCTGGCTAAGCTCGGTCGTCGCGCCTCGCCCTGCTTGCGTCTCGCTCGCCTGGCTCGGTCCCCGGTATTTTGAGCAACCCTGTGAGCGGCGGCAGCGCCTTCGGCGCTTTTCGCTCGCTGGCGCGAGCGGGCCGCCGGCTTGGCGGTCTTCGGATCCAAGGGGCTCCGCCTCCGGGCCCCCGATCCGCACAGCCTGGCCCTATCCCCTCCGCTCCTCCAGCCGCGCCAGCTCCTCCGCCGCCATGTTCTCGTCGCCGAGATGGCGGTCGGGCGCCACGGCTTCTCCGTGGAAATCCGAGCCGGCGGTGGGGACCAGGTCGTACTCCTTCGCGATGCGCAGGTACTTGTCGCGCAGGGACGGGTTGTGGTCGGGGTGGTACGTCTCCACACCCGCCAGACCCCAGCCCTTCATGCGCTCGACGTCTCCCCGCTCGATGCCGCTCACGCCCGGGTGGGCGATGGTGGCGACGCCGCCGGCGCCCCGCAGGAGGTCGATGGCATCCCTCACCGTGATGCGATAGCGGCCGACGTAGGCTGGACGGCCCTCTCCGAGAAAGCGATCGAAGGCCTCCTTGACGGTGCTGACCACGCCCTTCTCCACCATCGCGCGCGCCACGTGCGGACGGCCCAGCGTCTTGCCGCCGCTGAACTTCTCGATCTCGTGCGGCATGAGGGCGACGCCGAGTTCGGCGAGCTTGCTGATGATCTCGCCCATCCGGATCCGCCGCTTCTCCGCCAGGAGGTCCTCGAACTGCTTGAGCGCCACGCTGCGCGCGTCGACGAAGTGCCCCAGGAGGTGCACCTCCCGCCGCTCGAGGTGCACCGACAGCTCGATTCCGGGCACGAAGCGCAAACCATGCACCGCCGCCGCTTCCCGTGCTGAATCCAGGCCGGCCACCGAGTCGTGATCGGTGAGCGCCCATACCCCCAAGCCCGCCGCGGCTGCCCGCGCGGCCACCTCGGCGGCCGGGTACTGACCGTCCGAGGCAGTCGAATGGGAGTGGAGGTCGATGAACCCGGGGCGACCTGTCATTAGGGTGTCCTTCCCTGTTATCATAGTAAATATCCCGTCACCGGCTCGCCCCAGTCGCGGCCGCCCGAGTGAACCGCATGCAGCACGTCCTGCGCATCTCCCGCAAGATCGACTACGGCCTCAGGGCCATGATCTTCCTCGCCTCCATCTCCACGGAGGCGGTCGTCCCGTTCCGCGAGATCGCGCGGCAGATGATGATCCCCGAGGACTTCCTGGCCAAGATCCTGAAGACGCTCGTGGATCACGGATTGGTGAAGTCCGCCCGCGGTCCGCACGGCGGTTATGCCCTGGCGCAGCCGGCCTCGGACATCAGCTTCCTGCAGGTCATCGAGGCGGTCGAAGGGCCCATCGCCATCAACGTGTGCCTCGACGGCGACGACCCCTGCGCCAAGGCGGATGCCTGCACCATGGTCGACGTGTGGCGCCGGGGCCAGGAGAAGATGCTCGAGGTCTACCGAGAATCGAAGCTCTCCGAGCTCGCGCTCAAGCCGGATGTCAACGGTCAGGTGGGATTCGTCCAGATCCTCGGACCGGAAGCCCAGGCGCGGTAGCCGTATAGCGACGACCCCTGGCCGCGCTCGTCGCGGTCAGGGGCGCGGTCGCGAGACCACGACGGCTCTGCCGGCGCGGTCGAAGAACGGAGAATGACTCGCCTTGACCACCTCCGCGCCGCTCGCTAACTTGCGCGCCCGCCATGGCGCCCAAGACCGCGAAGCAGCTCCGGAAGGCTTACCTGTCCCGCCCCCCTGTCGAGCCCATGCGGCTCAGGCCGGGCATGACCGTCGAGGACCTGGTCGACGTGTATCGCAAGGCCGGGGCCTTCAACGGCGGCCGCCTCGCCGAGGCCTGCGACTTGTTCGGGCGCATGATCGACTCGGGCGCGACCATCGCCCTCACCGTCACCGGTGCCATGACGCCCGCCGGCATGGGCGGGGCCATCCAGGCCATGATCGAGGCCGGGTTCGTCGACCTCATCATCTCCACGGGCGCCAACGTCTACCACGATCTTCACTTTGCGTTGAAGCTGCCGGTGGTGCAGGGGCACTTCCAAGTGGACGACAAGGAGCTCTACCGGGCCGGCATCGAACGCATCTACGACGTCTTCATCACGGAGGACTCGCTGCTCGACACGGATGCCTTCGTGCGGGAGGCACTGGAGAAGGCGCCCGCCGCCCTGCGGGGCCGCATCTCGACACCCCGGCTCCACCACTATCTCGGGCAGCTGGTGCGCCAGCACTCGAAGCTGCCCGAGAAGAGCTTCGTCGCCACCGCGGCCGAGTACGACGTGCCCATCTTCACCTCCTCCCCGGGGGACTCCTCCATCGGCATGAACGTGGCCGCCATGAAGCTGCGGGGCGGCGAGACCACCATCGATCCGGACCTCGACGTCCTCGAGTCGACCGCCGTCGTGTACGACGCCGACGTGAACGGCGTCGTGATCCTGGGCGGCGGTTCGCCCAAGAACTTCTACCTCCAGACCCAGCCCACGCTCTGGCAGATCCTCGACCTCAACCGGGGCGGCCACGAGTACGTGCTGCAGATCTCGACGGACTCGCCGCAATGGGGCGGCCTCTCCGGCGCGACGCCATCCGAGGCGATCAGCTGGGGGAAGGTCCAGGCGAACATGCTGAAGAACCACGTCGTCGTGTACTCGGACACGACCGTGGCCGCGCCCATCGTCTTCGCCTATGCGCTCTCGACGCGGAAGAAGAGGAAGCCCAAGCGCCTCTTCCGGCGCCTGCCGGAGATGTACGCCAAGCTGCAGGAGGCGCACGCGCGGAAGCACCCCGGCTCAGGGGCCATGCCCGAGGTGAAGGAGTCGGCCAAGACGCACACGATCGGCCCGGGCCGCGCGACGCCGCGGCGTTAGATCGCGTGCATGTACACCCCCGTCTCATGAACTTCGACCCCTCGAGAGCAGCCCTGCCTGGGTCGGGCATCTTCGGCCTCCCCCACACGGAGAGCGAAGCTCGCGTGGTCGTGGTCCCGGTGCCGTTCGAGGCGACCACTTCCTATGGCGGTGGCGCTGCCCGGGGTCCTGGGGCGATCCTGGTAGCGAGCCGCCAGATCGACCTCTTCGACGTCGAGACGGGCCGGCCCTACCAGGCCGGCATCCACATGCTGCCCGTCCCCCAACACGTCCTCGCCCTCGACGCTCGGGCCCGGACCGACGCGGCGCCCGTGATCGAGGCGGGCGGCGTCGAGGACGGCCGGCCCGATCTCGCGGCGGCCGCCCAGCGGGTGAACACCGCCTCGGCGCAGGTGAACGCCTGGGTCGAAGGCGAGGTGACCCGCCTCATCGGGGCCGGGAAGAAGGTCGCCGTGGTGGGCGGCGACCATTCCGTCGCGTTCGGCTCCGTCGCCGCGCATGCGAAGGCTTTCCCGGGACTCGGGATCCTCCACCTCGACGCGCACGCCGACCTGCGGCGCGCGTTCGAGGGGTTCGAGCACAGCCACGCATCCGTCCTCTACAACGTGATGGAGCACGCGGCCGGCGTCGCGCGGCTGGTGCAGGTCGGCATCCGGGACATCTCGGACGAGGAGGTGGCGTACGTGGACGCGTCCGGGGGCCGCATCCTCACGCACCACGACGCCCTGCTGGCAGCGGCGCGTTTCGAGGGCGAGACCTGGGCGGCGCAGGTGCGGCGGATCGTCGAGCCCTTGCCGCGCCACGTCTATCTCACGTTCGACATCGACGGCCTCGACCCAGCGCTGTGCCCGCACACAGGGACGCCGGTGCCGGGCGGTCTCTCCTTCCACCAGGCGTGCGCGCTCGTCGCGGGCGTGGTGAAGAGCGGCCGCCGGATCGTGGGTGTCGACCTGGTCGAGGTCGCGCCCGGGCCGGGCGGCGACGACGCATGGGACGGGAACGTCGGGGCGAGGCTCCTGTACAAGATGATCGGGTGGATGCTCACCTGATCTTGAACGGATCGAACTTCGGCTTCGACTTCTCCACCTGCGCCATGAGCTCCTTGAACTTCGCGTTGGCCGGCTCGTACATGAGCGCCGCCTTGAGCGATCGCTCGGCGGCGTCCCAGCGCTTCGCCTCCGCGTCCTTCAGCGCCATCGCGTACAGCCTGCGGCCGTTGGGCGTCTGCCCATACTGCTCCTCGAGCTTCTTCTTCTGCTCTTCCTTGACCGCCGCCTCCTCGGCCTCGGTGAAGCGGAGCTTCTTCGCGCGCTCAGGCCCGGTCACGTCGGCCAGGTAACGCTGCCGCTTCGCGTCGTCGCGAAGGACGGTGTACGCCTCGTTGACGCGGCGGTAGACGCGGGCAATGAGGTCGCGCAGCTCGGGCGCCGGCAGCGCCGCGTACCGGTCCGGATGGTAGGCGCGCGACTCCCGGTAATAGGCCGCCTTGACGGCGTCCGCTCCGGCGGTGAGCGGGAGACGCAGCACTTCGAAGTAGTCGAGCCCCTCGAGCGCCGCCGCGCGCTGCTCGACCTCCATGATGAAATCGATGTCCATGGGCTTGAACGAGGCTTCGGGCTACAGGCTACAGCAGACCGCCTTCCCAAGCACCTGACGACTCCAGCCGACTGCTGACCCGGAGCCCGTAGCCTGCAGCCCGTAGTCTGGAGCCCGACGGCGTCACGCCGCGTGCCCCGCCAGCGCCGTCTCCGCGTTCTTGTCGATGGCGCTCTGGATATCCCGCTCGGACAGGCCCGACGAGAGGTGGATGGTGGTGGAGGCCCGTTGCCCCGTCTCGATGTCGGTGGCGGACACGCTGACGATTCCGTTGGGATCGATCTCGAACGTCACCTGGATCTGGACCTCGCCACGGTAGGCGATCCGGAACCCGGTGAACTCGAACTCTCCCAGCATCTCGCATTCCTCGGCCCTGTTCGACTCACCCTGGTACACGCGGATCTTGACCCGTTCCTGTCCGTCGCGGCTGGTGGTGAAGGTCTTCGACTTCTCGATGGGGATGGGCGTGTTCTTGTCGATGATGCGGTCGGTGAAGCCGCCCACCGTGCCCACGCGCAGCGTGAGTGGCGTCACGTCGAGCAGGTAGCTCGCCTGACCCGACGCTGCCGCGCCGGCGTTGAGGAGCGCCGAGGCCTGGATGCTGGCGCCGAGCGCCACCACCTGGTCCGGGTCGATGCCGGCCATCGGTTCCCGCTGGAAGTAATGGCGCACGCTGTTCCGGATGATGGGGAGCCGCGTCGGCCCTCCCACCAGGATGATCGCGTCGATGTCGCTCGCCGTGAATCGCGCCGACTGCAGGGCTTCGTCGCACACCTTGAACGTGCGCTGCACGAGATCCATCACCATGCGGTTGAACTGGTCGGCGGCGAGCTCCTGCCGGAGCTCGAGCACCTCGCCCTCCGGCGTCTGGCAGATGCCGGGCACCTGGATCTGCGCCGCGCCGTCCCGCCCCACCTCGATCTTGGCCTTCTCGCTCGCCTCCTTCAGCATCTGGAGGCAGAACTTGTTCTGGCGCAGGTCGAGCTGGTGCTTCTTCAGGAAGTCCTCGGCCAGCCACGACATGATCCGGTCGTCGAAATCGTCGCCGCCGAGATAGGTGTCGCCGGCGGTGGCGAGCACCTCGAAGACGTCCCTGCCGATCTCGAGGATGGACACGTCGAAGGTGCCGCCGCCGAGATCGTAGACGCAGATCCGCTGGTTGATGTCCTTGCCGAAGCCATAGGCGAGCGCGGCGGCCGTGGGCTCGTTGATGATGCGCAGGACCTCCAGCCCCGCGATCCGCCCCGCATCGCGCGTCGCCTGCCGCTGGTTGTCGTTGAAGTAAGCCGGGCAGGTGACGACCGCCTTCCGTACCTCGCGCCCGAGCGCCGTTTCGGCGATGGCCTTCATCTCCTTCAGCACGAGCGCCGAGATCTCCGGGATGGCGAAGTCGCGCGAGCCCACCTGGACGCGCACCGCGTTGTTCGGTCCCTCCACGATCTTGTACGGCATCACCGCCTGCGCCTTCTTCACCTCGTCCGAGAAGAAGAAGCGGCCGATGAGGCGCTTCGCGGAGTAGACGGTGTTCTCGGCGTTGGTGATGATGTTGCGCTTCGCGCCGTTCCCGACG
>JBGQLS010000204.1:0-10303 GCA_041500205.1 Anaeromyxobacteraceae bacterium
GAAGCAAGGGCATCTCTTGCTGATCGCCGCTCGAGCGAGGTGTGATCCGTGATCCGTGGTGTCACGCAGGTCTTCGGCGAAGCCGTTGCGTTCCTCGACCGGTCGCGGAAGCTGCGCTGGACCGACCTCGCGCTGGTGGCCGGGGTGGGCGGAACGATCTTCGGGCTCATCCGCCTGGCGCAGGAGTGGACCGGCGCGCTCCGGCCGACCGTGGAGATCGATCTCTCCTTCGGCGCGCTCCCCGGCTACGCCCTGCTCTCCCTCTCGCGCGGGCTCGCCGCATACGTGCTGTCGCTGCTCTTCACCCTGGCCTACGGGTACTGGGCCGCGCGCGATCACGTCGCGGAGCGCGTGCTCATCCCCGCGCTCGACATCCTGCAGAGCATCCCCGTGCTCGGCTTCATGCCCGGGCTCGTTCTCGGGCTCGTCGCCGCGTTTCCAGGGAGCAACACGGGGCTCGAGCTCGCCTCGGTGATCATGATCTTCACCGGCCAGGCGTGGAACATGACCTTCAGCTTCTATTACTCGCTGCGATCCATCCCGCGAGACCTCACCGAGGTGGCGACGCTCAACCGGTTCGGCTGGTGGCAGCGCTTCCGCTGGGTCGAGCTGCCCTTCGGCACCATCGGGCTCGTCTGGAACAGCATGATGAGCATGGCCGGAGGGTGGTTCTTCCTCATGGTCAGCGAGGCGTTCGTCCTCGGGGACAAGGACTTTCGACTACCGGGCCTGGGATCCTACATGAGCGTCGCGGTGGCCAAGGGCGACAGCGGCGCGATGCTCGCGGCGGTGGTCGCGATGACCATCATGATCGTCGCGCTCGACCAGCTCCTGTGGCGTCCGGTCGTGGTCTGGGCGCAGAAGTTCCGTGTCGAGGAGAGCGGCCAGGCCGAGGCCATGGAGTCCTGGTTCCTCGATGTCCTGAAGCGCTCCGAGATCCTGCCCTGGGTATCACGAGTGGTGAATCGCGCCGTCGGCGCGCTCGTCCCCGTCCGGCCGAAGCGGCCCGCGCCACCGATCCCCGCCGGGCGGGCGCGCGCCTCCGTGAGCGTGCTCTCCCTCGGGTTGTTCCTCTTGCTCCTGGCGATCCTGGCGTGGGGCGCGTTCGGCCTCCTGGGTCTCCTGCGGCAGGTGCCCCTCCACGCCTGGGGCGGCATCGCCGCCGCTGCGTTCCTCACGCTGCTCAGGGTACTGCTCGCGACGGCCCTCGGGACGATATGGGCGCTGCCCGCCGGGCTCGCGATCGGGCTCTCGCCTCGCCTCTCGCGCGTGTTGCAACCGATCGTCCAGGTCGTCGCCTCGTTCCCCGCGCCGATGTTGTTCCCGGCCGTGGTCGTCGTCCTCAGCGCCGCCGGCGTCGGGCTGGGCTGGGGGAGCATCCTGCTCATGCTGCTCGGCACGCAGTGGTACATCCTGTTCAACGTCATCGCCGGCGCGACCGCCATCCCCGCCGACCTTCGCGAGGCCGCGCGCATCTATCGGATCGGGACGTTTCAGCGTTTCCGCGAGCTCTACTTCCCCGCGGTCTTCCCCTACCTCGTCACCGGCTGGGTCACGGCCGCGGGCGGCGCCTGGAACGCCAGCATCGTCTCCGAGTACATGAACTTCCGCGGCCAGGTGCTCGCAGCGAACGGCCTGGGCGCCCGCATCAGCATGGCCGCGGCGGGCGGCCACTTCGCGGTGCTCGCGGCGGCCATCACGTTCATGGCTGGGATGGTGGTCGTCTTCAACCGCCTCGTCTGGCGGCGCCTGCATCACGTCGCGGAAGAGCGCTTCTCCCTCTCCCGCTAGCGAGGAGGACCTCATGCCTGAAGCCACGGCCCTGGCGATGACCGACTGGCAGGTTCTCTGCGAGCTCCGCCACGTGGACAAGGTGTTCCCGCAAGGGAAGGGCAAGCCTCTCCGCGTGCTCGAGGACATCTCCCTCGCCATCAAGCCGAACGAGGTGGTGGCGCTCCTCGGGCCCTCCGGCTGCGGCAAGTCCACCATCTTGCGCATCCTGGCCGGGCTGACTCCGCAGACGTCCGGTGAGGTGCTGTACCACGCAGCGCCGCTCGCCGGCCTCAATCCCGGCATCGGCTTCGTCTTCCAGAGCTTCGCCCTCTACCCCTGGATGACGGTGACGGAGAACGTCGAGGCCGTCCTCAGGGCGAAGGGCCTGGCGCCCGAGGAGGTCACCTCGCGAGCGAGCCGCGCCATCCGCACCGTGGGCCTGGCGGGCTTCGAGGCAGCTTATCCCCGGGAACTCTCGGGGGGCATGAAGCAGCGGGTCGGCATGGCCCGTGCCTTCTCCCTCGATCCCGAGATGCTCTTCATGGACGAGCCGTTCAGCCAGGTGGACGCGCTCACGGCCGAAAGCCTCAGGGCCGAGGTGCTCGATATCTGGGCCGCCAAGGACAAGAACCCCTCCTCCATCGTGATGGTCAGCCACGACATCAAGGAGGTGGTCTACATGGCCGACCGGATCGTGGTGCTGGACGCCAACCCGGGCCGGGTCCGCACGGTGGTGGAGAACGCGTTGCCGCGCCCGCGCGACTACAGGTCGCCGGGGCTGCTGCAGCTCGTGGACCGCCTGCACGACATCATCACCGGGATGGAGATGCCGGACGCTCCGGCCGGGCCGGCGCCGTCCATGGTGCTCGAGGCGATTCCCAGGGCCGCTCCGAGCGAGATCATCGGGCTCCTCGAGTACCTGGACGCTCGCGGCGGGCAGGAGGACGTCTTTCGGATCGCGTCGGATACCGACCGTGAGTTCGGCAAGCTCATAGCCGTCGTGAACGCCGCCGAGCTGCTCGAGCTGGTGGACACGCCCAGGCGTCAGGTCGTGCTCTCGCCGGACGGAGCCAGGTTCGTGAAGGCGAGCCCGGAGGACCGCAGGACGCTGTGGCGCGTTCACATCCTGCAGCTGCGCCTCTTCCAGCTCGTCAAGGACGGCGTGGCACGCCACGAGAAGCACCGGGTCGATCGGGACTTCGTGCTCGAGCTCATCGCCTTGCACTTGCCGAACGAGGACTACGAAGGCATGTTCGAGACCTTCGTGAAATGGTCTCGATTCGCGAACCTGTTCTCCTACGACGAGGAAAAGGAGACGATCGCGTTGCAGCCCGAGGCGTGAAGCCGCCCTGCTTGTCAGTCAGATAGAAGTTTCCGAAGACCTCTTGCCCCACGCGCAGCGGGACGCCGAGGAAGGAGGTCATCGCGGGGTGTGCGCAACCGCTCTGCACCGGAACCGGAGAGACCGCTCGCGCCTAGAGTCGCGGTCGCGCCAGATACCGCCCACCTGGAACAGCGCCATCTCGGAGAACCAGTTTCGGTCGACGCCATCCCCCAGAAGTCGTTGCGACAGCACCGAAGCGAGCCCCCACGGGGGTGTGGTACGGTCCTCGTCCGCCATGAAGGCGGCCAGGACGGTGCATTTGCATGGCGACCGAACGATGCGGGCCGATTCCAGCGGAGGCATCGCGACGGCCCAACCGCCCCGGCGCGTTCAGTCGATGCGTCCTGTCCTTGCCGGTTCTCCTGGCCGCCTCGACCATCGCGGTTTCGTGCCGGTGTAGGAGTGAGCCCCAGCAGCGGCTCGTGGTCGCTGACTTCGCGTCGCCGGCGATCGCGCTCGTCTTCATCGCGGAGCAGAAGGGGTTCTTCGCCGACGAGAGCCTCACGATCGACTACTTGCACTTCGATCTGGGCCGCGACGCGCTCGACGCGATGCTGCAGGGCCGTGCCGACGTCGCGATGGCCTACCTCACTCCGGTCGCCTTGCGCTCGTTCGAGGATTCGCGCCTTCGCATCCTGACGAGCCTCCACCACTCGCACGAGAACACCGCCGTCGTGGCTCGGAAGGACCGCGGAATCCGCTCGGCTGCGGATCTCCGGGGCAAGCGCGTCGGCGCACCGCGAGATACGTCCGCCGAGTTCTTCCTCCAGACGCTGCTCACCCTGAGTGCCGTTCCCTCAAGCGAGGTAGAGTTCGTCGATCTCAAGCCCGAAGCGCTGCCGGACGCGCTCGCGGCCGGGGACGTCGACGCCGTGGCCATGAACTCTCCGTTCCGGGAGCGCGCACGTCGGCGGCTGGGCGAGGGGGCTCTGGAGTTGACTTCCAAGGTGTACACGGAGATGACCGTGCTCCTCACCCGGGATGATGAGCTGCAGACCCGGCGCGAGGCGCTCACGAGGCTGCTGCGCGCCTTGGCCCGGGCTGAGCGCCTGGCGCACGAGAGTCCTGCTGACGGGCTTGAAGTGCTCCGCAGTCGGTTTCCCACCGAGCCGAGGCAGGAGCTGGAGGCCCAGTGGGCGCAGATCGTCCCGCACCTCGGCCTCCACAACGTCCTGCTGACCGCGCTCGACCGCGAGGCGGAATTCCTCCGCTCGAGGCGGGGCATCTCGCGACCGGCGCCGGACTTCAGGAGCCTCGTGGCAGCTGGGCCACTCCGCGACGTCATCCCAGAAGCGGTCACGCTGGCACCTGGACGCAGAGAGGCGCTGGCGAAGCCATGAGCAGCCTCAGTCGCAAGCTCCTCGCACCAAACGTGCTGCTGGCGGTCCTCATCTCCGCCGCGCTCGGCCTGGTCGCCTACGAGGCGGCGGTCCGAGCCCGCGCCGCCGAGAAGGACGTCGACGAGGTGAAGACGACCAACGCGTACCTGGCCGAGCTGAACCGGCTCGCGAGCGAGATCCAGCGAAACGTCCTCACCTACCAGATCCGTCCGGACGATAAGCTCCTCTCGACGATCGGTCCACTCGACTCCGAGCTGCACCACGTGATGGCGGAGATCGGCCGGGCGGCCATCCCTGCTCGCGGCACCGAGCTGTGGCGCGAGTTGGTGGCGACCCAGAAGCTCCTGGAGGAGGCGCGCAATGATCTCCTCGCCGCAAGGCGCGCCGGCCCGGTCGACAGGGCGGACCCCGTCGTCGCGAAGTGGCATCTCGCCGCCGAGCAGAGGGCTTCGTTGCTGGCCGATATCACGGCGTACAACGTGACGCGCCTGGACCAGACGATCGTCGCGCTCACCGGGCCGCGTGCGATGTGGCTCACGATCTTGGCCGTGGTCATCGCGTGCTCGATCGCGCTGGTAGTTCTCTCTTCCGCCAACCTGACACGGATGGTGCTGCGGCCGCTCGCTTCGATGACCTCGACCGCGGACCGCATCGCGACGCAACAGTTGGCGCTCGAGGTGAGGGGCGCAGATCGCGCGGACGAGATCGGAGTCCTCGCCCGAGCGTTCAACCGCATGACAACCAACCTCGTGGACGCCAACAAGCAGCTCTCCGAGGCGGTCCGTGCTCGCGACGAGTTCATCTCCATCGCCTCGCACGAGCTGAGGACACCTCTGACGTCGGTGAAGCTCCACCTGTCGATGGCGAGCCGCCGCGCCGAAGGATCACCCGGGGGAACGAACGGCGAGCCGAAGTGGCTGGGCGTTTCGCTGCGCCAGCTCGATCGCCTCGAGGCCCTCATCCGCTCATTGCTCGACGTGACGAGGCTGCGGGCCGGACAACTCGAGACGCAGCTCGAGGAGGTCGACCTGTCCGAGCTCGTCGAGTCGGTGGTCGAGCGCTTTTCGACCGATCTGGCGAACTGCCAGACGGTCGCGCGGGTCGAGCTCGAGCGCGGGACCATCGGGCGATGGGACCAGGAGCGCCTCGATCAGGTGGTGACGAATCTGCTCGCGAACGTGATGAAGTATGCTCCTGGCGCGCCAGTCGACGTGGTGGTCGCGAAGCAGGATGGCTTCGGCATCCTCAAGGTTCGCGACCATGGTCCGGGCTTGACCGAGGAGGTCCGGGAACGCGCATTTGATGCGTTCGAGCGCGCATCGACCACGCGGAGCATCGGTGGATTGGGCCTCGGGCTCTATATCGCAAGAGGGATCGTCACAGCACATGGTGGAACGATCTCGGTCGACAGCCGGCCGGGAGAGGGCGCCGAGTTCGTTGTCAGACTCCCGCTCGATCGCTCGGGGAAGCCGGAGGCGATTTCCACCACGCCCGCCACGAAGGTTGAGTCCGGCGCCACCAAGTAGGATCCCGAGGATCTCGGGGGCAACCTAGAGAAGGTGCCGGGTCACCGCCCGAGCGCGGACGTGTCGAGGACGAAGACGTCCGTCAGCGTGCGCAATTCCGCCCTCCGCGAGTGGGCCGAGAAGGTGCATGCGGTCCACGCTCGAACGCGGCTGCACGTCGGTTCGGCCTCCTTGCCTCGAGGACGCACACGATCGGATCCCCAGATCGCGCCATCCCCCCGCCCGAGGCTTGCCGGCGCGGCGCGCCGCTGGATATGCGACGCCCTTCACGGGAGGTGCCCGATGCCGGAAGCGCGAGAGGGCGCGATGACTGAGCAATCGGGTACGAGCGCTCGGCCCGCGCTCACCGAGCAAGTCGTGCTGCAGATGGCGGTCGGGAAATGGGTGTGCAAGGCGCTCACCCTCGCGGCGGATCTCGGCATCGCCGACATCCTGAAGGATGGCCCGCTGCGCGCGGCCGAGATCGCTCTTCGAACCCGCTCGAACGAGGACGCCCTCTACCGGCTGCTCCGCGCCCTGGCGGCCCTCGGCGTGTTCGAGGAGGCGGAGGAGAGGCGTTTCGCGAACAACGCCCTGTCGAGCCCGCTGCGAAGCGACGTCCCCAACTCGGTCCGCGCGATGATCCGATGGATCGGAGAAGAGGCGGCCTGGCTTGCGTGGAACGGTCTCGCGTACAGCGTGCGCACCGGTCAGCCGGCCTTCGAGCACGTCCTGCGAGAGCAGGTATTCGACTACTTCAAGCTGCACCCGCGGACCGGCCAGATCTTCAACGAGGCGATGACCTCGCTCAGCGCGGCCACCGGCGCTGCCGTCGCGCGCGCCTACGACTTCTCGCCGTGCAAGAAGGTCGTGGACGTGGGAGGCGGTCACGGCGCGCTGCTGCTCGCCGTCACCGAGAGGTTCTCCGGGATCGAGGGAGTCGTCTTCGACCGCCCCGAGGTGATCGCGGGAGCGCACGCGTCCCTGGCGTCGAGCCCTGGACGTCGCATCGAGCTCCGCGCGGGCGACTTCTTCGAGGGCGTGCCCGAGGGAGGCGACGCCTACGTCGTGCAGCACGTCGTCCACGACTGGGACGACGAGCGCTGCGTTCGCATCCTGGCCAACTGCAGGAGCGCCATGGCCCCTGGCGGCAGGGTCCTGGTGGTGGAGCAGGTCCTCCGCGATGGCGCCGAAGCGACCTTCTCGAAGCTCCTGGATCTCGAGATGCTGGTGATGACGTCCGGCGGCCGCGAGAGGACCGAGCCCGAGTTCGCGTCGTTGTTCGAGCGCTCCGGCCTGAGGCTCGCGCGCGTCGTGCCGACGGAGTCGATGGTCTCGGTCGTCGAGGGCGTCGCCGCGAGCCGGGCGCTGCACTGAGTCGCCGGGGGCGCAGGCGGCCCCCGCCCCGCCGGGCAAGCCCGTCGGGGCCCCACCCTCGCCCAACGGCCGGGCGATCCATTCTTCGACATGTCTTGAGAGCTCAGATCGGCCCCCTCACCCGGACCCACTCCCCCGTTGGGGGAGAGGGGATAGGTGACTCAGGCGAACATCTTCCCCACGTACTCCTCGAGCGCCTCCTCGAAGTTCGGCTCGAGTGGCTGGCGGTACACCATGGTGGTCGCGATCTCCGCGGCCAGGATGGCCGAGCGGTACTTGGCGGGGAGGTCCTTCACCCTCAGACGATAGGACGGGCTCTCCTGGATGAGCCTCGGCAGGTGGTTGAGGAGCGCCTTCCGGTAGAGCGGCTTCGCGCACAGGTCCGGCCTCGCCTGGAAGAACTGGAAGAGCCGCGCCTTGTGCCCGTTGATCTCGAGGCTGATCGCGTTCGAGATCTCCGTGAAGGCGCGCTTCCCGCCCTCCTCGCGGTGCCGCCGGAAGATGAGGCTCGCCTCGTCGGCGGCGCGCTTCTCCAGGATGGCGAGGACGTCGCGGACGTACTCATCCTTGTGCGCGAGGAACTCCTTCTCGGAGAGGAGCAGGTTCCCGATGATCTCGTACGAGGAGGAGATGACGCCGCACTTGTTGGCGGACGCGTCGCGCAGCACCACGATCCCCGCTTCCTGCAGCCGCTTGCGGGCCTCGGGGGTGATGTACGAGTTGGCCCCCTCGGCCACGACCTTCATGGTCGGCTTGCCGTCCACGATGAAGCGCTGCCAGTTCCCCTTGTCCACCGTCTCGGGCCTTCCCCCGGCGGGGATGAAGAGATCGGCCGGCACGGAGAACTGGACCCCGTCGTACTCCCGGTAGAACTCGTCCAGCGTGATCCAGTCCTCCCGCAGCCCCGAGCTCGTCCTCTCCACGCGCCGGTAGAGCTCGCGCAGCCCTTCCGCCTTGCGGACGTTCCGGTACAGGAGGAAGCCGCCCGGCGAGAGCCGGGCCGGGTCGAAGGCGTCGGCGTCGCCCTTGAGGACGATCCGGGAGAGCGCCTCCGCGTCGAGGCCGTTCGGGTCGTGGAGCGCGGCGGTTCCGTCGACGATGAGGCGGATCTGCACGCCCGGGCATCGATCGAGGAGCAGCCGCATCGCGTTCCCGGCCACGTCGCCGTTCGGACCACCCGTGAACTTGACGCTGAACCGATCCTTGCGGATGTCGATGCCCTGCTCCCGCATCGCGATCTCGGCGAAGGTCACGAGGCCGGTGGACGTGACGCCATACTCCTTGTGGTTGATGCCCACCCGCTTGCTCGACATGATGCCGGTGCCGAGGATGTATCCGCGGCGCACCGAGAGCGCGGCGATCTGCTCGATCATGGAGTCGTGCATGTTCTCGTCGGGGCCGAGCTCGATGGGCTCGTCCTCGCCGTAGTAGTCCACGACCCGCGGGTCCTTGGCCTTTCCGCCCTCCGTCACGAAGACGTCGAGGAAGGCGTGGGCGAAACCGTACTGCACCTTGTAGAGCCGCTGGGCCAGGCGCTCCTTCAACTTGAGGTCGGGCGTGCGGATGACGATCACCAGCTTCGAGCCGCCCTCGTAGATGTCCTTGTTCTTGAGGTGCTGGGTGTGGGCGAGGACGTAGTTCTCCCGGAACACCGTGTTCGCCACGGTGACGTAGTCGTCGCGGCTCTGGGTGAGGATGGTCCGCCAGCCACCCCGCGCGATGTCG
Organism: Anaeromyxobacteraceae bacterium; assembly: GCA_041500205.1. GTDB lineage: Bacteria > Myxococcota > Myxococcia > Myxococcales > Anaeromyxobacteraceae > Anaeromyxobacter_A. The sequence goes on from JBGQLS010000204.1 coordinate 9,105, forward strand.
GAGAAGCCGATGTGGTAGCCGAGCCCGTGGCGTCCGTAGAAGAAGGTGACGCGGAAGGGCCGCTCCGGAGGCAGGTCGCCGGTGAAGTCCGGCCCCAGGTCCTCCAGGTAAGCAGGGTCGAGGCGGAAGGCGAGCGCGTGCTTCTCGGGGACGAAGAAGTTGGTCTTGAGGGTGCGCCGGATGAAGCTCAGGGTGGCCTTGAAGATGGACTGCCGGAACTCGTCCAGCATCCGGTGGCCGGTGTTGTAGGACGCCACCTCGTGCTCCGCCTTCGCCAGCTCGGCCTGGTAGCGCGTCTCACGATCGACGACGTCGGGGTCGAAGCGCGCCTCGAAGAGCCGGACGAGCTGGAGCGAGATGTCGGGATGGGAGAGGAAGGCCCGGATCACGTCCTCCAGCGTGTAGCGGTGCGGCTGGTTGTGGGCGCAGTTGGTGTAGCAGAAGCCGATGAACGCGTTGACGAGCGTCGCCTCCTCGCCGCTCATGAGCCCGGGGAGCACGAGCTCGCGGTAGCCCTCGGACTCGGTGGCCAGGATCTGGACGTTGTAGAGCTGCCGGCGCAGGCGCCGGAAGAGCTCGGTCCCGTCGCCCAGGGGCTCTCCGGCGCGGTGGGCGACGTGAAAGCTCCCCAGGAAGTACGGCTGCGCGCCGGTGTTGATGGCGAGGGCGAGGGATCGGCGGACGCCGATGTCGAGCTCGTTGAACACCTCGATGACCTGGACGAGGAAGCCCTTCTGCGGCGGGTTGCTCACCGCGAAGAGGACGTTCCTCTCGAGGCCGTCGGAGCCCGGCGCCGCGGGTTCCACGTGCAGGTAGATGCCGGCGCGCCCCTCGCTCTCCTGGTAGATCCAGACGAGCTGGGCCACGTCGCCGGCGGGCGCGAGCCGGACGTAGCGTTCCTGGTTCGCCCAGAGCAGCTCCAGGATCCGGTCCGCCTCCTTCAGGCTCAGCGCGGGGTATCGTTCCCGGTAGGCGGCGTGGACGTCGCGGCGAATCCGGCTCGGCAGCTCCGGCGTGCTCTCCTGCGCCGGCGAGCCGGCGGTCTTCGCGAACGCGTAGTGCTGGATCTCGAGGAAACGCTCGAGCCCGGGCGCGAAGCCGTACGAGTGGAACATCTCCGCCAGCAGGATCTCGCGGTCCTGGATGCGCTGGAGCGTGTGGAAGATCGAACCCGGCGCGTCCAGCAGCGCGACGGTGAA
>JBGQLS010000205.1:0-10282 GCA_041500205.1 Anaeromyxobacteraceae bacterium
CAGCGATCTTCGCGGTCAGTAGGTGCTTCTGGATCGAGCATTGATTCCGCTCATGAGACGGTGAGCCCTTGGAGAAAGTCTCGAGCCACCAGGCGAGGAGCACTCGAACCGTCCCACCGCCGTCCTCGGGCCGCGGTTGCTCGAGCCCCATGCGCTCTCTCCAGGCGCGCTGTTCCAGCTCGATCCCGATGCGCTTCGCCTCGGTCTTCGTCCGCGCACGCGTTGGCGTGTCCCGCCACCTTCCGTTCGCGTCCCGCCAGCGTGCATAGAACTTCCCACTGCGCTTCTCAAAGGCGGAGGCCATAGCTCTCTCCGTTTAGAAGGCTCTATGACGTGGAGCGGCAGGGGTCGTTGCGCGTTGGAGGGCCCACGCCCGAATCGTCGCGGGGTCGTAACGAACTAGCCGGCCGCCCGGAAGTGGGACACAGGGCAGGACTCCCGCAGCCCTTTGCTTCTCGACCCATCGCAGACTGACTTGCAGGAAGCTGGCGACGTCTTGCGATGTCCAGAGGGCCCGCTCGGGGTTCGCCGGAAGCAGCTGATGTGTCGAGTCAAGGAGTTCCTTCATGGGGGCGCCTACACTCTATACGGGTTCACTCGTTCAACGTGGCTTCGTGTGATGCACAGCTTCATCACGCAGCCTGGCCGCTCCGTTTACGGCGCGCGCTGCTACGCTTCCACTGCGCGTCGTGCAGCAGCAAGGACCAACTCGGCCTGCTTGATCAACGCAGAGCGCTGGTACGGATCGACAGGCCGCCGCTTGAGCCGGTCCAGGAAGACGACCAGGTGTCCGCCCTCGCATGTGAACAGAGCCTCCGGCTCGACCACCTCGGAAACTCGCGCGACCGCTGCCTGGAGCCGCATGGCGGCGCCCTCGAGTTCATCGGTGCCAGCGGAGCCAAGCACGCTCTCCAGGAGCTCGAGGATCTCCGGGACTGAGCACGGCGTCATCGCTCCCCGACCAGTGCTGCTATCACCGGGTACTGCAGCCAGTGCTGGTATCTCGGTGGTCGCGGGTGTTGGCTGGGCCTGCAGGGGCGGCAATTCGAGAGGCGGTTGTGCTCCAGCATCCTCGCCCGACTGGACAGCCGCTCTCCGTCCCTTTCCGCGACGCTCCGCCGCGAGCGTTGCGATCTGCGCCCGCCACCGGACGCAAGTCCAACCCTCCGTGAGCGCACGGCGCACGAGCGTCTCGAGACGGGCCAGTGCACGCCGCTTATGCGCGCTCCTGTCAGCGGGCTCGAGAATGGAGGTGTAGAGCCGGAGAGCCTCCAGCGCGTGCTCGAAGTCGAGACGACGCGTCCTTTCCTCGCCGTCGACCGTGACCCGCACCCCCACGCTCACGGACTTTCGGAGGAGTTCCGGTCCCTCAGCGAATCGGACGAGCTTCAGGACCATGCGGTAGGGCAGCCCCGCGCGCTCGGCGAGGTCCTTCGCATCCGTCCCGGTCTCCGCCATCGTGCGGCGGAGCTGCGCCGCCTTTTCGACCGGATTCAAGTCCTCGCGCTGGAAGTTCGCGACGAGTTGATCCAACGCAGACGAGGGCCCATCGCGGACGATGCAAGGCAGATCGACGATCCCGGCTAACTTCGCTGCCCTCCAACGTCGCTCCCCGTCGACGATCTGGTACTTCACTGGTCCGTCAGTACGCTTCACCAGCAGCGGCTCGAGAACTCCTGATTCGCGGAGGCTGCGCGCCAAGCCTTCCAGGGCGCTGGCCTCGAAGTGCGTCCGTCCTTGTTCCTGGTCCGGGCGCAGCTCACTCACAGGAATCATCACCAACGATGGTGCGGAAGAAGGATCGGGCGCGGTGTCGTTCGTCATCATGTGATCATCCCCGTCGGACGGTGTCTTGAGAGCATTCCGCTGGACCGGAGCCTGCCTCCGTTACCAGCTCCTGCTCCCTCTCGCTCATCTGGCTCTCGACATCCCGGGCAAGCTTCGCCTGGCGCCGCACCTGTTCAAGCAACTCCGAGAGACGCTGCGCGAGCCGCTGCAGATCGGCAGCCGAGCTTGCCTGGATGTTCTGCACGTACACCGTGAGGCGCTTCTTGCTCATCTGAAACAGCCTTCCAGCCGCGCGCGCAGTCTCGCATTCACCATTCGCAGGCGGCTGCTTTCCCGCGGCCGCCGCGAAGGCCTGCCATTTGCGTCTGGACCAGCTCTCCCGCAGCGCACGCTGCTTCACCGCCTCGGCTTTACGTTGCGCCCGCGCTCGGGCGACCTTCAGTGCGTTCGCCCCGTCCTCGTCGTCCTTCACCGGCCGCCCGAAAGCCATCGTTTGCTCACGCCGGACATAGTTGTTGTAGGTGCGGAGAAGCTCGACCGCGCCAGTGAGGTCGAGCTTCCGCACCTCTGTCGACCCATCTTCGAGTTTGACGTCCTCACCGTTCACAACAGCCGCCTGGATCCACAGCGGCGCGTCGAGAAGCTGCAGGTGGCGCCTGATCGTTCGCTCGGAGATGCCGTATCGGTGGGCCGCTCCACCGACGTCCAGCTGCTCGATCTCCATGATCGCCTTCAGGCCGCCTGCTTCTTCGATCGGCGAAAGTCCGGTGCGGAAGTGATTCTCCGACCACTGCTTGGCAGGGACGAGTCGCGCGTCCTCCGCGCGCACGATGCACTGCAGCGTGGGGACGCCGGCCTTCTCTGCCGCGCGCCACCGGCGCTCCCCCACCACGATGATGAAGCGGCCCGGCAGATCCGGATCGGAGCGAATGATCGCGGGCTCGATCTGTCCGACGACCTTCATGTTCGCAGCGAGATCCTCGAGCTGCTGGTCGTCGAAGTGCCTTCTCGGTTGGCCGGGATCAGGGCGCAGACGCTCGAGTGGTACCTCGAACATGCCGCCGCCCACCGCTCCGAACATCGCCGCGAACGGCGAATCCGAGACGGCCGCTCCACCGGTTGAGAGCCCAGTACGAGAGGCTACGCGCTCGGCCAGAAGAGCCTCCGCACCGCCGCTGCCGCGCCTATGCATGAGCGGTCTCCGCGAGCTCGAGGAACTCCTCCAAGAGCGCCGTAAAGGCCGCCTGGGCAACCGAGTCCCGGAAGCGGGCGTCGAAGATCGGAAGCCCCTTCCCCATGGCCTGCTCGACGGCGGCCGCACGCGGAATGCGGGTGCGCAGCAACTGCTCGCCGCAGAGCCCCTGGATCGTCTTCAACGCCTCCCGTGGGGCCATCTGGTGCTCGCAGCACTTCGTGGCCAGGAACCAAAGGGTGCGGGGCCCGCCGGCCACCCCTGAAGCGCTGATCCGGGCGATCTCCTCCTGCAGGTCGGGCACGCCCTGGATGGCGAGGTGGTTCGCTTCCGCTGGCGCGATGATCGTGGGGCACGCAATTACCGCATTGACGAACACGCCGCCGAGCGCCGGGCTCAAATCACAGAGGATGAACTCGAAGCCGCTCTCGACACGCTTGAGGGCGTTCGAGAGCAGGAATGGGCTCTCGTACGGCGGGAGGCTCAGGATCTGCCGCTCCGCCATCGAAAAGCGCAGTGTTGCGGGAATAACGTAGAGGTTGTTGTCAACCTGCTGCAGCGTCGGCGCCTTCCCGGGCGCGAACAGCAGGTCGGTCGTCGTGTACGGGAACTCGCTCTTCGCTCCGAGGAGCGTCACCGTCGCGTTAGCCTGGGCGTCGAGATCCACGACAAGGGTCCGCTTGCCTCGGGCCGCCAGCCCCCATGCCAGCTGCGTCGTAGTCGTGGTCTTCCCTGCTCCACCCTTCTGAACTGCCACCGCGTAGCGCTGGGCGGCCATCAAGGCCTCCCCGTGAAAGCGGTCAGGACTCTCCCACGGCCATCTTGACCCTGGCCGCCGGGACCCGTCCTCGCCTGCCGCGAGTACCACTCGTAGTAAGCGAGCACCTTCCACACGTACTCGGGTGTCTCACCGTTCCGCGGAACCGGTGCGAAGAGTCTGCGCGGGCGCGCGTTGTACGCGACGAGGCTCGCGATGATGTCGCCCCGGTAGTGCTCGAGGAGGATGGAGAGCAGCCGCACCCCCGCGCGGATGTTCTGCGCCGGGTCGAAGAGGTTCTCGGGGTGCACGCCCACGCGGACCGCGGTGGCGGGCATGACCTGCATGAGTCCGCGCGCCCCCGCCTTCGACACGGCGCCCGGCCGGAATGCGCTCTCCTGCCGGATGACGGCCTTCACCAGGGCGAGCGGAACCGGGTACCGGCCACTGGCCTCATCGATGGCCTGCCGGACAATGGAGTCATACCTGTCATCTGCGACCGAGGCTCCCGCTCGGCGAGCGACGAGAGCAAGGGCAAGCTCGGTGGCGACCCACGCGCCGGTCAGGGCCTGTCGGTGGGTGCGTGCGCGGCGGCGGGACCGAGCGGCCTTCGCGTCGTCTCGTGCGCCAGCCGCTGCTCCTTCTGCGGCCGCGGCGCGTGCACGAGGACTCGATACGCGGTCACCTGGCCGCAGGCAAAGCCGAGGATGAATACCAGGCCCCCCGTGACGAGAGGGCGCGGCAGGAGCGAAAGCAGTGCAAGCATGGTGCACCCCCGACGACACGGTAACGAGGCGCTCTGACGGTCGCGGACACCGGTGACCGAACATGGAAGAACTCCCCCTCAAGGACGACCTTCGATCGGTTCGGGACGCGCCGGGCTGGTGCCACCAATGGGCGCCTGGTTCGGTGCGCCTGCCCTGGCGACGTCCCGAGCAGTTCGTTCATGGCGGGCGACCGGCGCGACCCGCGGCAGCGAGCCCGCCTCGCTCGCTGCAGCACGGAGGCGCGCGACGAGCGCGAGGGCGTCGCGGAGCGCCCCTGGCGCGTGCGGGAAACGAAGCACTGGGGCAGGTCGCCCCGCCTGTTGGGGCAGGCGGTTGTGCTGCTCGAGGGTCCGCCGGGCCTCCTCGAGCGTGCCGTGGCACTGCGAGAGCGCGAGCCGGACCAGTTCGAGCTGGGAAGCCGTGAGCCCGGCGACATGCGGGTCAGCGAGGGGCGCCGGGCTTCCCGACGACAGCGCCGCGAGCACGTCCACGGCCTCCTGGAACGTGTAGGCGCGGACCTTGATGCGGACGGCCCGTTTGGGATCGGCCACCATCTTGCGGATGGCGTCCCGACGGCGATCCGAGTGGATCAGGAAGATCAGAATCGGCGCGAAGCCGTCCGGGCAGAGGAGCGAGTACGGCGTCGTGCTGTCGTGCTGGCCCACGCTGCCGGCGAGGAGGTGCGTGTACCGCTGGATCTTCGCGTAGGTCGCCCCAGTGCTGTTGGGGTCGGAGCTGACGAGCGTGTGCGACCCGGTCTCGCACTCGAGGAAGAGGCGGCGCCGGGGCTCTCCGATTTCCAGCGTCGCGTCGGGCCGGATGCGCGCGCGCTCGATCGCCTGCGCCTTCCGGTTGTAATGCTCGAACGTCACGTACTCGCCGCTCTCCGGGATCCAACGGAAGGGAAGATCGGTGAAGGGGTCTTCGGGATCGGTGCGCACCTTGAGGACGAGATCGACGAGCACATCGTTGAGGAGGAGCGAGTGCTCCAGGAACGCTGGGCCGACATCGCCGGCGGGCGCGGCCACGTAGGGAACCACCCGCTTCGCCGTGACGTAACCAGCTTCGGTGAGCGCCCAGGCCTTGAGAGGGGCGCCGGTCGGACCCCGGTAAGACAAGGCGCGGACGAGGGGATCGAGCCCCTGCGGCCCGGGGCCCGCCAGCCGATTGAGGCGCCGGCGCGGCACCCGCTCGTCCCGACCCTGAAAGACGAGCCGCGCGACCTGATCGCCGGTGAGGTATCGCGCCAGGGCCAGGGCGGTGAGCAGGGTGTAGTCGCGACGGACAACCTGGGTGCCTGCAGGATTCGGCATGCGAGACTCCGGCTCAAGGGGTCAGCGGCGCCGCGATGCGGCGCTCGGAACGTTGGACCTCGACGCGCAGCGGCCCGATGTCGAGATCGAGCCGCCGCGCAAGGGTCTTCTCGAACGTCGACCGCGCGAGGCCCGCGGGCGCGGCGAGGACGAAGGGCGTGAGCTCGCGCACGGCGCGGAGCTTGTGCTCGACGCAGGCCTGCGGGCCCGGTCCGGCGACGTGCCGTCGGATGGCCTCGTCGATGAGGTACTCGGTCAAGGGCACCGCGCCCTCGAGCAGCTGCTCGAGGCCGGCGGCGCCGAGCCGCTGCGCCACCGCGTGAGGATCGCTATTGCCGTCTGGTGCAGGCGGCAGGCGAACCACGGTCGTGGTGAGGCCTGCCTGGAAGAGAGCCGGAGCTGCCCGTCCGGGCGCCCTGGCGCCGGCGTCGTCGCCGTCGAACAGCAGTACGAGCTCGCGGCAACCAGCGGCCAGGACCAGTTTCACTTGATGCTCGCTGAGGGCGGTCCCGCTGAGTCCGACTGTCGCGGCGATGCCCACCTGGTGCAAGGAGATCACGTCGAAGTAGCCCTCGACGAGGACCGCCTTCCCGGTCCGCCGGATGGCATCGCGGGCCTCGTGAAGGCCGTAGAGCGTGCGAGCCTTCTTGTAGAGATCGGTCTCCGGCGTGTTGAGATACTTGGCCCCCCGCTCGCCGCCGATCGCTCTTCCAGCGAACCCGAGCGCGCGTCCCCCACCGTCGAGGACCGGGAACATCACCCTTTCGCGGAAGCGGTCGTAGTAACGCGGCCCTTTCGCCGGGTCGTCCTTGGCGGCGAGCACGCCAGCTGCATGCTGAACGGCCGCCGGGACGCGCGCCGCCTGGAGGGTGCCGTGGAGGTCATGCCACTCGGGGAGCGCGTAGCCGAGGCGGAACGCTCGAGCCACGTCTTCGCGAATACCGCGGCTTGCCAGGTACTCGCGAGCTGCCGCTCCCTCGGGCCCCCACAGACGCTGCTCCCAGTGGCTTGCCGCTGCCTCGCACGCGGCCAGGAGTGCCAGGCGCTCCTTCCTGGCCCGCTGCTCATCTACCGTCCCACGGCTGTCCGACGGGATGACGACGCGCACTCCAGGTGCCAGATCCCGCACGACGGTCGGGAAGGCCTTGCCGTCGAGCCGCTGGAAGAACTCGAAGATGTCGCCCCGGGCGCCGCACCCGTAGCAGACGAAACGCTTCTCTTCCGGGTAGACGCGGAAGCTCCCCTCACGCTCCTCATGGAACGGGCAGCAACCGACGAAAGAGGAGCCGCTCTTCCGCAGCTGGACCCGGGCGCCGATGAGCGCGACGGCGTCGACGAGGCGGCGCACCTCTTCGATGACATCGGTCGAGATCATGGAACTCCTCCCTCTTCAAGGTGTCGGCAGCCCTCCGCTTCAGCCGATGCGGCGGGCCCAGCCTCGAGAACCGGCTCGAGCTGGGCCCGCGCCTCGGCGAGGTGCGTGCGCGCGATCTCGATGGCGCGCCTGCTGCACCCGATGCTGCGAGCGGCGCGTTCTCTCATCGCGACGCCTCGCCCAGCGATCAGCAGCTGGACGAGGATGAGGTCGAGTTGCACCTGCGCATCGGCGACGCACTCGCGCGCGATCTCGAGATCGCGTTGCGCCGGGTAAGGAACCTCCCATGCCCTCCTCGAGCTGCTCATAGTCCCCTCCTACCCGCGGCCGGACGGTGATCCCTAGGCCCGTCTCTCAGCGAGCGGACCGGGTCTCCGATCGCGCTTCCGCGAGCAGCGGTCGGCTGGGCGTCCCCTGGCATCATGGTGATGACTCCAGCTCGAGCGATCGGCGTCTCACCCCGCCCGCTTTCCGCAAGCCCCTCGGCGACCAGGCGCAAGGTCGAGGCAAGTCGGCCAACCTCACCGGCATTGACGGCCTCCTGGCCGCTCTCGAGGAGTCGCTTGGTGCAGGAGAGGGCCTCCTTGAAGGCCTCGAGAATGGCGTCGGGCCGGGCCGCGGCAGACGTAGGGGCAGGCGAACGCGCACTGCTCGCCGCCCCTCGCAGCTTGTCGGCTGTGCACCGCCAGTGCTCGCCGGGGCGGGAGCCGTCGGCCGCTTCCACGACGAAGCGGACGGGCCCCGCCGCCATATGCTGCGAGTCGAGGACACGCACGGTGACGCCGCTGGTCGCCTCAAGGTAGGTTTCGCCGACGAGGATCGCGGGGGCGCGCTGTCCCTGCCCCATCCGAGCGGCCAGGACTGGCTTTCCGGCCGCGCGTCTCACAGTGCACCCCCTACAACGCGGTCCAGAGCGCCCGTCTGTCCAGTGCGGTCGGCGACGAACCGCTCGTACAGGCGCAGGCCCCTCGCGCCCTCCTGGTCGTTCACGGCGAGGGGGTACCGGGCGCGGAGCGACGTGGGGAACATCGGGTAGCACACGGGCGTGACGCCCTCGTCCGTGTACAGGTACCCCTGGCCGCAGCGAGCGAGGTGCTTGATCCGGTTGGGATGCAGCCTGTAGGCCTCCACGAGCTTGGTGGAGGAATTCTGGGTCTCGATCGAGGTCCACAGCGGCCCGGGTTCCCGCCGCACCGTGTGCTCCACCACCTGCTCGGTGCCGATGCTCTTCGCCAGCATCTCGCAGAGTGCCGGGTTGTCTTGTGACAGGACGTCCTTCGTCCTCGTGTTGTCCCAGACCGCGCTTGCGAACTCGCGGCTCACGATCTCGAGGTCCGCCAGCGACTGGTGTGCGATGGTGAACTGGAGGTGGGCGTCCCGGAGCTGGCTCAAGCTGTCGACGAACTGCTGGTCTGCGAAGCGTCCGAACTCGTCCACTTTCACTGCGAAGGGCTTCTGGTTGCGTTCGGAGCGGAAGACCTGACGCATCGCCCCCTGCTGCTCCACGTCCGCGAGAATGGCTCGGCCGATGGCCCGCGCCTGGATCTTGAAGAGGTTGGCGGGAAGCTGAACGTACGCGATGAGGTTCTTCTGGAGGACCTCCTCGAACACAATGTCCGGGTCGTACGCGTTCACGAGTGGCGAGTCGAAGGAGTCGACGGCGCCCACGAGGCCGGAGAACGTCTCGTGCACCCTGCGGCCGAGTCGGCGCACCTGGGATTCGATCTCCCGATGCGCGACCTCGTCCTTCGACGTCTCCAGACACCAACGGAGCGCCTCCCCCCATCCGTCGCGCCCCGGCCTCGGCAGCTTCTCACCGGGCCCATTCTCGTTGCCAGGCTTCGCCGGCTTCTCGGAGAGGTCGTCCTCCCTCCCGGCCAGTGAACCGACGCCCTTCAGGCACACCGAGATATCTCGCAACGTGAACGGGATGCCACGCCAGTCGTCGTCCACGATGCCGTGCAACAGGCGGCAGAGGTTCGTGAGGATGAGCTTTGCCTGGGTGTTGTAGAACTGGTTGTCCCCGAGAGGCAGGACCGAGAACACCCGCTCGGCCACGATCGCCGGATCCCCGCCGCCGTTGTCTGGGCCAGGTCCTCTCGGTGCGACGTGGACCAGGTTGTATCTGTGGCTGAAGAGCTGCGGCTGGTTCCACGCCGGCAGCGAGAAGACCCGTACATCTCGGTGCCGCTGGGCCAGGGCCGCGATGGCGAGAATGCTCTGGATGTTTTCGTCGCTCCCCTTGCCGTCCACGAGGACGACCCCCTTCCCGTCGAGTACGTCCTGCAGGACCTCCGGCAGGAGGACGCTCTGCGTCTTCCCGGAGCCCGTCTTCCCGAGGACATGGCGGTGAGCGCTTCGCTGTCGCTCGGACAGGTAGACCGGCTGCCAGGAGCCGAAGAAACGGTTCGGTGGGGCAACCCCGACGACGGTCTTCCCGGGCGGCCGCCTGGTCACGAGCTCGAGGAGATCCGGCTCGGCCGAGGGGAATCGCAGCGGCTCCTGCTCGAAGTGCGTTCCAGCGAGGCGTGGGCGGATCTCGTTGAACCACAGTCGCGTCGCGGCCCTGCCCAGCATGAACACGGCCGCCGCGACCACCGCAGCGGCGGGTGCAACGAGAAGAGGATGAGCGAGAGCGAGCGCCCGCAGCGGCAGATACCTCGCGAAGACAGGAGCGCACACGGCCCGAACGGTGCCCGTGGCCGGCGCGCTTGAGTCAGCGGTCTCGAGGAACCGAAGGGCAAGTTCCGGGAGCGCCACCGCCGCGCAGACGAGCAGCACGAGCCGAACCGGCAAGGAGAAGCCAGCGCTACAACCTGTCGTGACCATCGCGACGCCCTCCCTTTTCTCAGGCTACGCTATACATCGGTATGACGTTAGCTGAGGTTTAGTCTCCTGGAACTTGCCGAAGATCGAAGCGAATCCCGTGACGCTTGAACTGCTCGACGCGACGAAACGGAACGTGGTGCGCATACCGCCGGCGGTCCAGACCCATGGCGCAACATCTTCTCGAGCAGTTCAACGACTGTGGACGGCAGCCCGTGCATGCTTCGCGCGTCCTCAAGGGCTTCGCGAATGAGCACGCTCATG
>JBGQLS010000206.1:0-10282 GCA_041500205.1 Anaeromyxobacteraceae bacterium
CTTCGCATAGCACGGCGTATTTGCTCCCCACTCGAAGGTGAGGGAACGGGTGGTGCCAGCGCCGGAGCCTGTCGCTCCGGTGGTTGCTCCAGCGCCGATGAAGCGCCCCAAGTGCGCGACGGACACCGCCCGGACCTACCGCATCCCCTGGGCCCACCTGCTCCAGAAGGTGTTCGAGATCGACGTGCTCGCCTGCCCCGAGTGCGGCGGCCGGATGGAGCTCATCGCCTTCATCGCCGAGCCGACCTTAGCGAAGCGGATCCTCGACCACCTCGGCCTCGACTCGACCGGACCGCCCCTGGCGCCGCCGCGGGTCGTCGAGCCAGACTCGGTTGAACCCGACCCCGCCTACGATGTGGCGGACCCCGTGTACGAAGGGTGAGCCCAACCGCCTGTGGCTCGCGGCGGTGAGGCTCGCCTCAGCTCGTCGATCCCGTCCCTTCGCGGGTCGCGAGGGGGCTCGACACCCGTTCCAAAGTGGCGTTCACCCTACCGGACTGCACCAGTCCAGGTTACGGGATGAACGTTACCGGGCGCGATCCGCAGCTTGGACTTCCTACACGCCGGTGAGGCTTGCCCTCAGCTCGTCGATCCGCCCCTTCGAGGGTGGCAAGGGGCTCGCCATCGGTTCCAGGATTCCGCTTCACGCTACCGGACTGCGCGAGTCCAGGTTACGGAATAGCCGTTACTCGACCCGATCCGCAGGTTGAAAGTCCTACCCCCGCCCCCGACGCACCGTCCAAGCCCGCCGTGTCGCTCGATGTATTGCAAGCGGCGGTTCAAATCGCCCTGTCATGGCGGTGGAAATGTCCCCTATGAGCATCCGCAGACACTTCAGTCCAGCGGCGAGATGACGCAAACGCATCGGGCACCGTCTGCTCGGTCAGGGCTTCGTGTTGGGCTTGCCCTCCTTCACCGTGCCGATGAGCGGGACGCCCATGGGACCCACCGGAATGTAGATGGTGGTGTGGTTCGGGCTGTTCACCATCGCCTTCTGAGCCTCGATGGCCTCATGCTGGATGTAGAGCGGCGTGAGTCGTTGCTGGATGATCTGCGTTGCCCGCGCGATGCCCTCGGCCTCCACGACCCGCTTCTCCGCGTCCTTGCGCGCTATCGCGACCTGCGTGGATCGCGTCTCCAGTTCCTGGGCGGCGGCGAGTTTGGTCGCAACTGCCTGCGAGACGACGGGTGGAAACTGGATGTTTCCCACCACGACGTTCAACACCTGGAACGGCGTATCGTTCGTCTTCGCTTGCGCCCAGGTCGTCAGCTCCTGGTTGATCTTCGCGATGTTCTCGTTGAGGGTGAATGCGTCGTAGCGCGCAACGGCCACACGGATCTCTGTCCGCAGCGGCTCCTTGAGGAAGTTTCCGAACGCCACCAGCACCTGATCCTTCCCTTCGTTCAGCGTAGTGTACTGCTCCACGAACTCTTTCACGCGGTCGGACCGGACGCGAAAGACCGTGTTGGCGCGGAAGCCAACCAGAAGTTTGTCGTGGGCGAGTACGGCGTTGTCGCCGGTGAAGTCCTCGCTGTAGCTGAACGGTGTCACCGAGACGTTGAAGACGTTCACCATCCAGCTCAAGCCAGAACTGGTCGGGCCGGTTTGCAGTCCCACGTACGAGGCCTTCCCGACGAGGGCGCCTCGCGTCACGTATCCCACGTACCCCGCGGGAGTGGACGGGTTTGAACAGGCAGCGAAGGCAAGCGCGGTTAGAGTGACAATGCGTCGCATGTGCTGACCCTTTGCGTCCGTGAACGGTTGCCCGGCGCGTCTCAAGGCACCGATCCTACCCGGAGATGGGCGCTTTCGGTGGAGCGCAGGGGAGACCACCTCCCCGTCGGTGGGGCCGGGCAGCGTTCTCAAGGACGTCATCCGCTCCGGTGCTGTAGACGTTGTCCGGCTCCTGCTCGGCATCACCCCGCGCGACCGGTGCAGGGCCGGGGCGCATCCGAGCGGTTACTAGATCGTCGGCGGTGAGCTCGCTCTCGGCGCCCCACTCGACGATCGGCACGCCGTCCGCACCTCGGCCTTGAAGCTCCCGAGTAGAAGCAAGGTTCTCGTCCGGCACCAGCGCTGGGTGCTTGGCTGGTCATACGCGAGCGATCCCGAGGAGACCCGCCCCGTGCGGCCACTGCACACCGGTGCTTCACCGTCGACTGGCGCAGCTCGCCCCGTCCGGGTGGCACTCGCTTTTGCGCTGCCGTCGCCCATGCACGCGGACATGGGTCGAACTGACGTATCGGGAACATGAGCGCGTTCGATCAAAAGCCTCGCCGTGCTGACGCAGCACGGGCACCTCGTCCTGTTCATCTGGGTCGCTGCCGCGCATCTCGGCGCGCCGCTCCCGGCCGTGCCGATCCTGATCGCGGCGGGCGTGCTGTCCGCGACCGGGAAGATGTCGATCGGGAGCGTCGTCGTCTACGAAGGGTGAGCCCAACCGCCTGTGGCTCGCCTCCTTTCCCCGCCAGGTGCGCTTCCTCGCCGCGCGCCACCCAGCGCTCGCCTCTCGCCTGCTCGACGTGTTCACCCGCGCCGTCTTCACCTACCAGCGAAGGTGCGCACGGCGCTTGGGGGTGGTCGATCCGCGGACCGGCGGCGTCACCGCGGTCCAACGCTCGGGAAGCGCCATCAACCTCAACGTCCATTTCCACACTTTGACGCCGGACGGGGTCTTCGAACTCGACGAGGACGGCCCCGCTCGCTTCGTGTCCCTGCCACCTCCGGAGGATGAGGACGTCGAGGCCATTCTCTGTCGCGTCATTCGGCGGACAGCCAAGGTTCTCGCCGCCTACGAGGAGGAGTCCGAGGACGAGGCACTGGCCGCTCTCCAGGCCGCCGAGGTGGACCGGCGGCTCCGGTATCCGGACCCGTTCCCCCACGTCCGCCGCAGCGCCTTCCTCGAGGGCTTCTCCCTTCTCGCCGGGGTCCGGATCCACGAGAACGATCGCGAAGGCAGAGAAAGGCTGGCTCGCTAGGTGCTCAGGCCGCCCTTCGCTCTCCAGCGGCTCTCGCAGGGCGAGGACGGTCGGCTCGTCTACCGCATGAAGCGCCCCGCGCCGGGTCGCTCTTCCTTCGGCTCACGCCCCACGAGCTGCTCGCTCGTCTCGCGACGCTGGTTCCCCCGCCGCGTGTTCACGGGCTTCGCTACCACGGTCTATGCTGAGCTGCGCATAGCACGGGGTGTTCGCACCGAACTCCAAGGTGCGCCAGCGCGTCGTACCCGCGGCGCCGGAGCCAGTCCCACCGTCGCCGGCGACGGAGGCTCGGACGAGGACGACGGAGAAGCCGCGGCGCGCGAAGTCGGCGGGGGCTCGTGCTCCAAGGAGCAACTCGGCTCGACTTGGTATCGATTCGCACATGACCGTGGCATACACGCGCACGACTCGCAACGTGGAATTGGCACTCAGCGTCATGGGGCAGCAGATTGCCGCATTAGGCTTAACCATCTCTCGCGATGTCCCTGGGAACTGGCAGATCAGCGCGGGTCGCGCGCTGGAGCTCGGCTTTTCGCCGCACGCGCATCCGTTGCACGGAGGGCTCGAGGTGGGCCCCGCAGCGCTCGAGCCTCGGTGAGCCCAGCGCTCGTTACGGACATTCAGTAAACGGAACTTCGGACTAGACTCGCCAATGGAATTCGTGGTCTGACTCAAAGCACAAGTAAGATCGCAGGGGGTAATGGTCTCGAGGGACCGTCGTCAGAGGCGCGCTTCCGCGGGCTCCGGGCAGAGGTCGTGCGAGGCTACGTGTGCGCTCCCAGGTTGCCTCGAGCGATCCACTCTGCGTTGGTCAGTCCCGCAGTCTTGCTCATCCGGGGGGAAGACGATGCTCAAGGGTTCCATCCTAGCCGCGTTGGTCGGTGCGTTCGCGCTGACCAGCGCCTGCGCGGGCACGCCGGGAGCGAAGTCATGCACGGTGGACGCGGACTGCAAGGCCATCGGCGCGACCTGCAGCGCAGGGGCATGTCAGACCGGGTTCCAGGTGTCCGTCGCGTCGCCGGTGAGCGGGACGGCCGTGAAGGGGACCGTGACCGTGCAGGTTACGATGACTGGATTTGACCCGCCCGAGGTCGAGCTCATCGCAAATGGCGTCTCGCTCTGCAAGGTGGCGCGACCCTACGCGTACGATTGGGACACGAAGACCATTCCTGAAGGCTCATACGAGCTAAAGGCTCGAGTCACTGCGGGTGCGAAGGTCTCCGAGAGCCTCCCGATCCAGGTGATCGTGGATCGAAGCGCACCGGCGCAGCCGTCGCTCTGGCCCGTCGCTTCCCCGACCGCTTCGGCGACGATTCAGGTCATGGGGAAGGGCGAACCAGGTGCGCTCATCGACATCTTCCAAGGGGAGGCGCCCGTCGCGACCGCGACGGTTGGCGCGAGCGGCGAGTGGAGCCAGGCCGTGACGCTTGCGGTCGACGGAGTCTACACGTTCAAGGTGACGGCGACCGATCCGGCAGGGAACACCTCCGCGGTCTCGGGCCCCGTCATCGTCGAGCTCAACCGCGGCCCTCCCACCGTGACCGCCGAGACCCCGCTGCCCGGCAGCTCCGCCTGGCTGCAGGACCCCATCTCGGTGACCTTCTCCAAGAAGATGCGGCAAGCGCCGGAGGGCTCGGTGAAGATGGCCGGGCCGAACGGCACACCCATCGCAATCGCGGCCGACCTGCAGCCGGACGCGACCACGCTGCGCATCAAGCCGCTCTCGTCGCTGCCAGCTCGCGACGTGACGGTGAGCCTCACGAGCGCGATCACCGACCTGGCCGGAAACGCCCTCGCACCGACGTCCTGGAGCTGGCGGCTCGACGAGTGGCAGGTGCTGAGCCAGCCGTGGCCTGGTCCTACCTTCAACACGGGGCAGAGCCTTCACGTCTTCGCCTTCGATGCGTCCGGGAACCCGGCGATCGCTCGGCAGACCGCGACCCCTGGCGGGCCGACGGTTGAGGTCCGGCAGTGGACGGGGTCTAGCTGGGGGCAAGCGTCCACGAGCACCATCGCCGGCGGTATGATCTCGTCGGAGCCCTCGATCGACGTCGATCCCCAGGGCAGGCCGGTGCTCGCCTGGACCGAGCGTCCCTACAACGGCACGCCGACGGTCTACCTCTCAAGTTGGAGCGGCTCGGCATGGAGCGCACGGCAGGCGCTCAACACGCAGGCTGGTCAGCCCGCGGGGATGCCGAGTGTGAAGTTCCATGGGAACAGCCTGATCGCCGCTTGGGTCGAGACCGTTGGCGGGACAGGTCGTATCTTCGTGAAGGAACAGGTCGGGAACGGCTGGGTCCAGCGCGGCGGGAACCCGAACGCCACGTCCACCGTCTCGCCCACCAGCTTCCTCGGCCTCTCGCTCTCCTCCACGGACCGACTCTTCACGGCCTGGACAGAGAGCGGCAGCACCTGTAGCGCAGAGTACACGGACAGCACCGGCTCCTGGACGTCGGCCTACTGCAGGGCGGCCACGCCCGCTGGCTCGGTCCTGTTCAACCCGGCTGCGGCCGTACCGATCGTCGCAACGGTCACGACCAACCTCTCGGGTGGATCCGTACTGTACCTGTACCAGGGCAACCTCAGGAGCTCCTGGGATCCGGTGGGCTCCCCGCCGGTGCTCAACATCGATGGTACCAGGACCATCCGAGAGGTACAGCTCGCCGTGAACGGATCCGGGGACGTCGTGGTCGCATGGAGCGAGATAGCCGCAAACGGCGTCACCTCGCGGTATGCGAAGCGCTGGTCGGACGGAGCGTGGCAGCAGCTCGGCCAGGATACGTCGCGGAGCCAGTGGAACGCCGCCGCGATCGGGCCCCGCCTGTCCGCCTTCCCTCGCGGCGTCGTATTCGCCGTACCCGTAACCGTCCGCGAGTGCAGGCCATACGGATGCCAGGACTTCAACGACGTCGTTCGTTTCAACGAATGATCCGCGGGCCGACTTGCACTGCGACGTTGTGGAGCTCGAGACCAAGGGCGACGACGGTGTCACCCTGGACCTGCGTTGCGATCGCGCAGGACGCGCGAGCTGAGGTATCGTTTCGCGTGCGCCAATCGCTCCAGTTCTCAACCGACACTCCGTCTGTCTTGCGGCGGTTCGTGCTGCTCCTGTACGCGATCCTTGGTCCTGCCGGGCCGCGTTGCCTCTGGCATCGTTCCACTCGGCGTGCGTCTCGGGGCCACATAGTTGACGGGATGACACGGCTATCAGTCGCGAACCGCAGCTTGGACTTCCTACCCGCACCCGCCGCCGGGTAGCAGAAGCCGAGTCGGATGCCAAGGCGCGCCAGGCCGCGGAGGAAGCCAAGGCCATCCAGGACGCCAGGAAGAAGGTGGAGGGCCTCTTCCGGTGAGCGGGCCATCAGACCCGCGCGCCGGACAGAGCGCCCCCCGGTATCGCCGATCGCTGGCGACTCGTCACTTCGCGAAGCGCGGGCTCTCCCGGTGCGACCGGACACGTTCTGCGATCGCGCGCATGACGGCCCACTGGTCGTCCGTCAACGGGTGGCGCTGACGATACGCGTCTCCGTGGGCGCGGAAGATGTCCGCGACCTCAAGGGTGGGCCGTTCCCCCCGCGGAATCTCCGCGGAGGACGGCTCCGAGCAGGCCACTGTGGCCTACCGGAGAATGTGCCCGTCCTTGGTCCCCAGCACGTCGAGCGGGCTCTTGATGCGGGCGACGAGCTCTCTGCTGACGTGGGTGTAGCGGGTCGTGCTGCGCGCCGAGCTGTGGCCGAGCAACTCCTGAACCACACGGACGTTGGTGCCGAGTTCCAAGAGGTGCGTCGCGAAAGCGTGGCGCAGCGTGTGGGGTGTGACGCGCTTCTTCAGTCCCAGTCCTTTCACAGCGTCCTTCAGGACCCTCTCAACGGCGTCGCGCGTGATCGGGGTGCCGGGCTTGCCGCCCGGGAAGAGATACGGTCGCGGAGGGTGCTTCGCCTTCCAGTACTCCCGCAGCACGAAGAGCAGTCGCTGAGGGAGCAGCACGTACCGGTCCTTGTCCCCTTTCCCTTGGCGGACGTGGATGAAGCCGCGGTTGCTGTCGACATCCGTCACGTGGAGTGAGCACGCCTCGGAGATCCGGAGGCCACAGCCGTACGCGAGCATCAGGATGGCGCGGTGCTTGATCGAACGAAGGGCTGCCAGAACCCGATCGACCTCCGTGCCGCTCAGGATGTCCGGCAGCTTCTTCGGTACCTTCGGCCACGGGATCCGCTCCACGACTGCTGGGCTGTCGAGGGTGATCGCGTAGAGGAACTTCAACGAGGCCACGTACATCCGCACCGTCGTGGGCTTCGTGTGCCGCCCGTCCACGAGATACATCAGGAACTTCCGGATCTCGTTCTCACCCAACTCGCTTGGCGACCGCCTGTAGTGCTCGACAAAGAGACGCGCGTACTGCACGTAACACCGCTGCGTGTGATCGGAGAAGCCGCGCAGCTTCATGTCCTCGACCATCTTGTCGCGAATCAGTCCCACGGTGCTCCCTCCTTGGCTGTGAGGGCCCGACGCTAGGATTTCCCGATCCGGGACGGTTGAGGGACGGCGCCGCACCCGATCGACTTCCGTCGCAGGGTGCTCCCTCTTCGGAGGCGAGGGCCCGACGGCAGGATCTCTCGATGCCTGACCGTGAATGGAGAGCGCCGTAGCCGATCGACCTATGGTGGAAGGGCCGGTCTACGGAAAGCCTGCTGCCGCGCAGCGGCTTAGTTCAATGGCGGTTATGCCGGTACCGGCATAACCGCCACACGTACGCCTCTGTGCTCCTCATGCTCGGCGCGAACCTCGTCTCGGTGCAGAAGCTGCTCGGCCACTCGGACCCGAAGATCACCGAGCGTCGCTACGGTCACCTCTTGCCAGACTTCATGAGCGCGGAGGCGAACCGGCTCAAGTTCGGGCTGGGCGGCCTCGTGCCGAGTGGCAGCGAACGGCAGGCCTTGGCAGCCCTTCGCTCGCCGCGAGTTACACCCGAGTTACAGTCGGCCACCCCAGCAAGAGAAGAGGCCGGGACCCCCCGGATTTCTCCGAGCGATTCCGGCCTCTTTAGTGGCGGGGTGTACGGGACTCGAAACCGCTGGGGCGCAGTGGCGCAACCTGCCGACGGGGCACGCCTTTCGTCACCAAGGCCCTGCGGTTCAGCGGTTTCAGAGTCTCGGGTCCGTCCACGCCAGGCCACGTGAGTCCGCGCGAATCTGCCTCCGGCTTGGAGACGGTTTGGAGACGAGCACGCTTCGGGCAGCGGCCCGCGGGACGATTTCGAGAGCTGCCTTGGAGTAACTTGGAGACCGTCAGCCCGTCGTCGCATAGGGCGCGCTGGCTCCTACCACGCCACGCGCGCGATGCGGCCCGATGTGCCAGAAGCTATCCAGGGACCCCTGAAGTGCTCGGGGGCGCAGCGCCCGTAAGTTCCAGGTTTGCGTGCATCGTCTTACGTGCTTGTCGTATCGCGAGCCACATGCCAAGGGCCACCACGTTGACGCCAACGACGATGGCGTCGCTGGGCCTCCCGAAGAAGAGGCTGAACATGGCCATAGGATACGCGCGAAAAGTAACGCCTGCATACCAGACCGGCCCGGTTCGGACGACTAGAGCCGCTCCAGCATCGATGCCCATCACGAAGACGTATTGAATCCATGGCGTGAACACGTAGAGGACTTGCGCAAGCTGAAGCGACGACGCGAGCCATAGCCACCGTGGTGGCTTGCGCGTGAGGAGCACTCCGGAAACCACGAGCAGCACGGCTAGCGGCAGCGCAATGAGCAGGCCACCTACCGATGCGCCGCCCCTGACAGCGATATCAAGAAGGACGAAAAGCGCGACGCAGCCGGAAACGGCCTCGTATGCCGCGACCGTCAGCAGTGTGTACCGGAACATCGCGGCCCCCTCGGTGAGACTCCTGCAACGCCTACGCTCTCATCTTTCACGCTGGCGCGTGTCATAGCAAGGTCAGCGGCCCGGAATTGGGCGCCGCGACTCGTGGTTACGCGTGCAGACTGCAAGCTCCGTCATCTTAAGGTATGCCGACCGACGCGCCTCAAGCGCGCCCTTGACTGTGTCATATCCACGTGGTTATGTATGAAGGTGTTCGACGTTCGCTTCTTTGCGACCGACGCCGGCCGGAGCCAGCCGACGGAGTTCCTCGGCGCGCTGCCTGTCCGCGATCGCGCGCAGATCGTGGCGGACATCACGGCCCTGAGGGATCACGGGCTTCAGGCGCCGATTTCGATGAAGCCGATCAAAGGTCGGCCAAACCGAGGGCTCTTCGAGATCCGCACGGGAGGTTTCCGGACGCTCTTCTGCCAGAAGAGTGGTGTTGTCTGGGTTCTCCACGTCTGCAAGAAGCAGGACCAGGGCGCGGGCATCGAGGTCGCCCGCGCACGGATGAAGAAGGTGTGAGGTAACGACGATGGCTCGACGAACGCTGAAGAAGACGAAGCGACCTGTCGGCGTGGGGCTCGACGGGTACCTAGGGAAGCAGCTCGAGGATCCCGAGTTCCGCCACCACTACGAGCAGCGCCGTCTCGTGCACGAGGTCGCGATCGTTGTTCGCAGCATGCGCGAGCAGGCCGGGCTCACGCAGGCGCAGCTCGCGAACATGGTCGGCGTGAGCCAGCCGATGATCGCGCGGATGGAGCGCGGCCTCGACCAGCGGACTCCCCGTTGGGAGACGCTCCGAAAGGTCGGCCTCGCGCTGGGGAAGCAACTGAAGCTGTCGTTCGTGGAGGCCGACGGTGACGAGCCGCTCGTCGAGGTGGACGGGATGCCACCCAGGAGAGGCTCAGCAGCCGCTGCCCGACAGACGTAAACGGTTTTGGCGCTGGTCCGGGCGCAAGCTTGATGACGAATGCCGGCGAATGCCGGCGAAGGCCGGCGATGCCGCGTCCGATGCTTGAGGTCATCGCGGTTCGGACCTTGCCTGTCATCAGCGTTGGGACGGGTTTCATGCACGTAACTGTGCGTGACGAGAGCGAGAACAGCCGCCCGTTGGTATGACGTGATTTGCCTCATGCCGGTGCCAGCAACCCGACCCCCCACTCCCAACGACAAGGGATTGGGGGGTCGGGTTGCTGGCACCTGGAAGGAAAGGAAGATGGGTGGAGTGGTAGAAGGAAAAGGAATTGAGAAGAAGAATTTGGAAGATTTATATTTACCATTAGTGTAAGAGTGAAGATTAGGAATTGGGGAAGAATAACGAAAAGAGAAAAAAAGCAGAAAGCAGAAGGTGGAGGATGGTGGACGGGCGGGACAGGTCGGGGCGACGGAAGGCTAGAGGGCTCAAACGGGGGTCTGGTCACGGGAAGAA
>JBGQLS010000207.1:0-10210 GCA_041500205.1 Anaeromyxobacteraceae bacterium
CGTTGCTCGGTGTCCTGGATGCCGAGCAACGCGCAGGCTGTGCCGGCGCCGACCCCTGCCACGTCGCGGAGCGTCATCACCGCGCGCTGCATCGAAGGCAGGGCGTCGATGGCACTTCCGACCTCCTCGACCACAAGTCGTGACTGGAACGGATCCGCTTGGTTCGCTCGCGCAGCGGCGGCACCGACCGCCCCGAACTCTGTGCCTCAACGGAGGAACCACGAGCTCTCCTCAGCGATCAGCGCCCCAGTTGGCGCCGCGCCAGAACGATCCGGGCCGACAGGCGCGAGGCGGGTGAATGGTGGGGGAGCCCCTTCTTACCCCACATCGCGACTTCGGCCTCAGTAAGAGCCGGTCACTTGAAGAGCGCATGGCGCTCTCCTTGTTCCAACAGCGTTCACCTTGAGGACAATCATGCTCACAGCGAGACATGGTCGTATTGCCGTACTAGTCGTTTCCGCCGCGCTCGTCGCCATCGCCTGCGTTCCCACGTTCGCGTACGCCGCCGACGCCAAGTATCCCTCCAACTGGTCGGAGTTCCTGAGGATGCAGGCCATGCCGGCCATGCACATGATGGATTCCGACAAGAAGGGCTACGTGACCAAGGAAGAATTCATGAAGTTTCAGGAGGAGTTCTTTAGCCGGATGGACAAGGACCACGACGGCAAGGTCACCGGCGAAGAGTGGGTCGGGCACAAACCGGCCAAGAAGGGGGCCGCCAAGGCGCAGCAGGGCGCACAGATGGGCGCTGACAAGACGGAAGGTGGCGGGGAGAAGTAGCTCTGGTGAGCGGTCCACGCACCCGCGTGGGCGAAGCCGGCGGTCCCTGTTTCGTCGAAAGCCCCAAGGGATTGAGCAGGCGCGGGGCGCGACTACAGCTCAGTGACCGTCGTAACCGACCGAGCACGACGCGTTGCTCTGCCCGGCAGTCAGAGGATGGTGCCGTGCCGGTCACCATCCTCGCACTGCCGGGCGTGGGCTCCCACCGGGCCGTCCGAGCGGAAGCCGGTGCGGCGCATCGAGGACGTGAAGGACGGGTTCACGTATCCCTCCGTGGATCAGGTGATCCGCGTCACGGTCACCGCTGGCGCGGCGATGGTGAACTGACGGCCAACTGCCTCGTACCGTGGCCCGGTCGCCCTCGAGAGCGACCGGGCCATCTTAATGAGCAACGTCAGCGGGGTTCTGTAGAGCGCCGCGCGAGACCTCGCCGCCGAAGGAGAGGTGGGATTGCATCGCCGCCCGCACCCGCGATCGGGCGCGGTGGAGGAGCACGCGCTGCTCGACCTCCGACAGACCCAGCGCATCGCCGACCTCGTCCGACGTACAGCCTACCACGTCACGAACTGTGAAGACGAGACGTTGCATCGGCGGCAACGCGTCGACGGCCTTCTGCAGGGCGGCACGCGCATCGAGAGATTCGAGTCGTTCCGCAGACCATTCGCCCGCCTGGAGTCGAGCCCCCCAGGCGGGAGTGTCGCCCGGGCTAAAGCCTTCGTTGTCGGGACCCGGCCCGGCGTCCCTTGGCGCATCGTGGAACGACGGGACCGGAGCGGCGTGTTCGAGCGCAGCGCGGGTGCGAGCCCGGCTTGCCACGATGCCGCAGATGAAGGACACGAGCGAGACGCGTGCCTGCCAGCCGGCGAGGCCCTCGAGCACTGCCCGCCAGGCAGATCGCGCCACCGCTTCCGCAACGGCGTCGCTCACGACATAGCAGCGGGCGACGCGGACCATTGAGCTGTGCCAGCGTGTTGCCAACGCCAGAAAGGCGGCCTCGTTTCCCGCCAGAATGGCGTCCACTACTTCGCGGTCCTCTCGCAACACTGCATCCTGGGCTGCGGGCGAGCGCCGGTGGCAGGCATCCCGGCTCCGGAGAGCCTCGCGCCCACCCGGGAAGAAGGGCGTCATCTCGGTCCTCCATCGTTACTCGCCTCTAGAAGGGCCGCCACGAAGCTCGAACTTCGGCGTATGTGCGCGCCCCGGGCAATCGCGTCCCGCAGGAGCCGCTCCCCGACAGCGTCCACGTAACCGACGCTCGTCAGGTCGAGCGCGATGGCCGAAGGGGTGCCCCACACTGCCGCGAGCACGCGCCTCAGCTCCTCGACCCAAGGACCTGCCAGCCGCCCCTCGACCTGGACGACGATTGTCTTCCCTTCCTGCGTCTGTCCGATCCGTAACAAGTGCGCCTCCGCGCCGGGACAGGTGCAAGTGCCGCGCCTACGGGCCAGAGGCGCAGACGCGCCAGAATAGCGGGACGTCTGACCGCCAGACCACGAGCCCTCGCGGTAACTACGAAATGTCGTGGTTGGGGATGGGGATGTCGCGCCGAAACGGGCATTGGCGATTCTGGCAAACCGTTGCTTTGGTCATCCCCGGTAGTGACCCAGTGGCAGGGACGCTCAGGTGCTCGGGCATGCGAGCGAAGCGGCGACGCGGCTCCTGCGATTTCGTCATCCCTGGGGAGGATGCGAGACATCACGCGACCCGTCCGCGCGCGGACGAGAGATGCCGAGCTTCTTCATGCGGCTGCGCAGCGTGTTCGGATGGAGCCCCAGGATCGTCGCCGCTCCGTGCGGTCCCTCTACCACCCAACCGGTCGTTTCGAGAGTCTGCAGGATGTACGTGCGCTCCACGCCCTCGAGCGTGGCAGCGCGCGAATCCGGGCCCGGAGGGGCGCCGCCAGCGAGAACCTCTGTTTCGAGATCGATGAGCGGACCACGCGACAGAATGGCCGCGCGTTCGATGACGTTCTGCAGTTCGCGCACGTTCCCCGGCCAGGGATACTCCATGAGCCGCTCCATGGCCTTGCGGCTTACCCCCTCGAGTGGCTTGCCCAGCTTCTTCGCCAGCCGACCTACGAAGAACGAGACGAGGAGCGGGATGTCCGCTCTCCGCTCCCGCAAGGCTGGGACCTCGACCGGGAACACGTTCAGTCGATAGAGCAGGTCGGCCCGAAACCGGCCTGCCTGCACGGCTTCGTCCAGCTTCCGATTGCTGGCCGCGATGACACGCACGTCCACCCGCAGAGTCCGGCTACTACCCACCGGATCGAACTCACGCTCCTGCAGCACCCGTAGCAACTTCACCTGTGTATCAGGCGGCAGCTCGGAGACCTCGTCGAGGAAGATCGTCCCGCCGTTCGCCAGCTCGAAGCGGCCGGTGCGACTCTGCAGCGCCCCGGTGAAGGCACCCTTCACATGCCCGAAGAGCTCGCTCTCCACCAGCCCGGGCGCGATGGCCCCGCAGTTCACCTTGACGAGAGGGCGGTCCCGCCGCGCGCTGCGGCTGTGAATTGCACGGGCGAACAGTTCCTTGCCGGTCCCGGTTTCGCCGAAGACGAGGACAGTGGAGTCCGTCGGCGCGACCTTCTCCACCATCCGCAGCGCGCCGAGGAGGGGTTTGCTGTTGCCTACGATCTCGTCGAAGTTGTGCTGGGTTCGGATCTCCTCCTGCAAATACACGTTCTCGGCTTGGAGGCGTTCCTTGAGCGCCTGCACCTCCGCGAGGGCGTCGCGGAGCGCGCGCTCCGCCGCACCACGCCGGGCGACCTCCTGCCGCATCTCGTCGTAGAGCTGCGCGTTCTCCAGGGCGATGGCGGCCTGCGTCGACAGCACCTGCATCATCTCGATCCGCTTGGAGGTGAACGCCTCGGGCAGCAAGTCATTCTCGAGATACAGCAGTCCCTTCCTCCGGCCTTGATGGACGACCGGCACGCTGAGGATCGACTTGGGGTTCTTCGACACCACGTACGGGTCGTTCGCCCAGCGCGGATCTCTTCCGGCATCGGCCACCAGGACGCTCTCGCCGGTCCGGTGAGCCACGCGCACCACAGCCTGGGAGAGGTCGTCGCAGGACTCGAGCGGCAACTCGGGCGTGAGCACCGAGCCCTCGCTCCCGAGAGCGCCGCGCGCCACCACGAAGAGGCGGCCCTCCCTCTCTTGCAGGAAGGCACCCCGCACGGCGCCCGCGTTCTCAATGGCGATGCGGATGAGCGCCTTGAGAACCCTGGGGAGCTCGATCTCGCTGGCGATTGCGTGCGCAGCCTTCGTCGCGGTCATGGAGTCGAGCGCACCCGCTCCGTGGCCGCCGGGGCTCGACAGCGCGGGGTGCTTGCTCTCGAGCTCGTCCACCTTGGCCGACGCACCCCACTCTGCATAGGCATCCCGCGCGGCAGCGGTGAAGACGGAAGCGGCGCGCAACTGCCCGCGCTCGCGCCAGAAACCAGCATAGAGCTCGTTCGCGAGCGCCCGTTCCCGCGGGCATTCCTGCTCGGCGGCAGCCCCCAGAGCTGCCTCGTACGAGGCGATCGCGTCCCTCTCTCGACCCTGCACTCGCGCCAGCTCCGCGGAAACGATCAGGTATTGGGCCCTGAAGTTCGCGGGCGAACTCTCGGCCCAAAGTTGCATCCGGGCGTGCAAGGCGGACAGGAGTCCTTCCGCTTCGAGGCGCTCCTCGGGCTCGCCCACCGAGTGCAGCGCCGCCAGCGCGAGGGCATGGTAGTAGACCCTGAGCTCATCCCAGATCGTCCCCGTGAACTCCCGGATGACCGCCTCGGCCCTCGCGGCGACCCGGCACGCGGCACGCCAGTCACCAAACGTGTAGAGAAGCGCGAGTTTCGCGTCCAGATAGAACATCTCGAAGAGGTCCTCGCCCCGGTACGCGGTCTCGAAGGCGGCCTCGTCGAAGGAGTCATCCGAGAGCGAGCTCGGGCTCGCGGTGCGGCCTTGCAGCGCCCTTCCCCACTGCTGGATGGTCTGGAGCGCAGCGGCGAAGTGGTCCATCTTCACGCGACGGACGTAGTCCACGTTGGCGACCGCCGTCCGCTCCAGGGACCCGAGATCAGGACCGCTCAAGAGGGCGAACCAGCACTCGTTGAAGAGCGCGTAGGAGGATTCGACGAAGAGGCCGCTCTCGTTCCCCAGCCGGAAGGCCTCGTGGGTGATGGGCACGGAGGCGCGCATGGGCATCCGGAACGGGCTGATCGCCCAGGCGAAGTTCATGAGGACCTTGGCGCGGAGCGCGGGCGAGCCTAGGCGTTCGGCTAGGCGCATGGCCAGCGTGCCGAACCCGTACGCGGCGGCGAAGTCCTCGCGCACCGGAATGATGAGCATGGCCGCGTGGAGCACATATCCGTAGGCCGACTCCTCGCAGTTCCCGTGCTCCAGGGAGAGGCGAACCATGGTGGCCGTGTTGAGCCGGGTCAGGACCCGGTCGCCTGAAAGAAAACAGGACGTGTGCAGGTTCGTGAGGAGCTTCATCACCGTCCGGATCTCCGGATCTCGCATGGTAGGCAGGTCGATGAGCGATTCGATGGGCCGTTGCCCGAGGAACGCCTCGATACTCGAGAGCTCCGCCTCGAGCACCGCCTCACGCTCGGCGCGCTCATCCGGGAAGGGCACGCCGAAGAGGGCCAGCGCCTCGCGGCCGGTGCGGATGGCGTCCGCGTAACGGGACAAGCTCTCGTGCTGCAGAATCTCGAGCCTGTACACCTTGGCCTTGTCGAGCCGCGTGCGGGCTCTCTCGAGCAGCGATCGGAAGGAGCGCTCCGCCTCCTCGAACATCCCGCACACTGACGTGGATTCGGCGCCCTCGAGGTGCAACGCGAAGGTGAGCTCGTAGTCAGTCTCCCACCGCTCGTCGGTGAGGAGGCGCCGACCCGACTCGAAGTACTCGCGCGCAGCCTGGAATGCCGCTGACGCCTTGGCCTTGCGGCCGGCGGCTAGGTCGAGCTGGGCGAGCCTCGTGCGGGATGCCTCGTCGGGGAGCCATTTCTGGCCCAGGTTCAGGTGATGAACGATCTCGAAGACCCGCTCCTCGGGCACCGCCTCGCCGCACTCCGCGAGCAGGAGCTGCCCGACCCGAAGGTGCAGGGGACCCTTCCGATCCTCGGGGACGAGCGCGTATGCGGCTTGCTGGACGCGGTCGTGCAGGAACCGGAAAGAGAGCCCTGCCCCCTGCAGCACGTCGTCGGGAGCGCCCGCGAGCGGCTCGAATTGCTCGGTGGCATGCAACACCAGACCCTCCTCGACGGCCTCCCAGAGCTCGCCGGCCACCTGCCGCGGGCTCCGCTGGCGGATCACGCCCAGCGTCGCCAACGAGAAGGAGTTCCCGACACAGGCGGCGAGCGTCAGGGTCTCGCGCGAAGTGGAGCTGAGCTTCTGCAGCCTCTGCGTCATCAGGTCCACGACGTTGGCCGTGATCTGCGCCCCCTCGATCCGCGCGAGGTCGAACATCCAGGAGCGGCGATCCCGGTCGAAGGCGACGAAACCGTCGCGGACCAGCGACCGCAGGAACTGCGAGACGAAGAAGGGATTGCCGTCGGTCTTGCGGAGCACGAGCCGAGCCAGCGGTTCAGCCTCGTCGTCGGTGCGTCGCAGCGCTGCGCCGACGAGCTCGGTGAGATGCTCGAGGAGAAGCGGCGGCACCGCGATCCGTTCGACCGCGACCCCAGCGCCACCGAGAGCGCCCGTCAGCTCGAGCAGGGGATGGCCGGCCGACACCTCGTTGTCGCGATAGGCGGCGATGACCAGGAGGTACCGGACACCCGGGTCGGTAAGGAGTAGGGGAACGAGCTTCAGCGTCGCCGAGTCGGCCCACTGCACGTCGTCCAGGAAGATGACCAGCGGGTGCTCGGGTCGCGCGAACGCGCCCAGGAACGCAGCGAAGGCGCGGTTGAACCGGTTCTGCGCCTCGGCCGCCGGAAGTGGCGGGGCGGCGAGTTGGTGGCCCAGCAGCAGCTCGAGCTGGGGCAGCACGGCGACGATCACGCCCGCATTCGCGCCCAGAGCATCCCGCAGGCGCTCTCGCACCGCCGACACGCGTTCCTCACTCTCGGCCAGGACCTGCTGCACGAGATCTCGCAGGGCTTGCAGAAGCGCGCCGTACGGGACGTGTCTCTCGAGCAGGTCGAACTTGCCCATGACGAAGCGGCCGCGCTCGCGGGCGATAGGCTTGTGGACTTCGTTCACCAGCGAGGTCTTACCGACGCCCGAGTACCCGGCGACGAGCGTCAAGACGGTGGTGCCCCTGCAGGCGCGCTCGAACGCCCGCAGCAAGAGCTCACACTCAGTCTCGCGCCCATAGAGCCGCTGCGGGATAGTGAAGCGATCGGAGACGTCCTGCTCGCCGAGCGGAAAGGGCGGGATTGCGCCCTCGCTCCCCCGGCGCTTAAGGCACGTCTGGAGATCGGCGGCCAGCCCCGAGGCGGTCTGATAGCGATCCTCGGCCTTCTTGGCGAGGAGCTTCATCACGATCCCGGAGACCGTGGCGGGAATTGTCGCATCGATCACGGAGGGTGCTGGCGGGACCTTCGCAATCTGCCAGTGGATGATCTCCAGAGGATCCTCCGAGGAGAACGGAGGCTGACCCGTCAACATGAAGTACAGGAGGGCCCCAACGGCGTAGAGATCGGCTCGATGGTCCACAAGACGGTTCATCCGCCCGGTCTGCTCCGGCGCGATGAAGGCCAGCCGGTCACCGGGCAGCAGGGGTGGCTGGTTCGGCGCTTCCTCCAGGAGTCGCGAGGCAGCGCCGAGGTCGATGAGGACGGGCGCGTGGGAAGCGGGCTCGAAGAACACGCTGTCCGGATTGATCCCCCTGTGCATGGTGCGCCGTCCGTGCAGGCCAGCGATCGCGGTGGCGAGCCGGACGCCGCTCTCGAGGACCGCATCGAGGCGAGGCCGCCCGGCTCTAAGCATCTCGCGCACGGAGCGGGCCCCGGTGTCCTCGTAGACCAGCGCTCCAGCCACATCTTCGAACCCACGCGGGCGCGGCAGACTGTCTAGGCGGAGCGAGGCAACGAGGTCGTATTCGCGTCGCAGCAGCGCCACGCTCGCAGGCGACGGCGCGAGCGGGGCTTTGACGAACACCTTCTGCTCATCCGCGACCCGATTGGCTCTCGCGATCAGGCAGAGATCATCGCGGGAGATCTCTTCCCGGATGCGGTAGCCAGGGATCCTCACAGGCGTCTCTTCTGGGCTTCAGGCATCGGCCCCGCAACCTCAAGCTCTATTCCGGCCGGATTCCGCCGCGCCGTGCTGCGTGCGGAGGCGATGCCGGCGCCCCGTCCGGGGCACTCGGAATCAGTGCTGTGTCCGTAACGCCGCTCGCGTCCAGAGGACCGACTCACATGATGCCCGCCAGCCAGCCGCTTTTCGGTCCCGCGGTCGAGAGCGGTTCCGTGGGCGGGTATCCGAGCCGGCACCACAGGGCCGAAGACCAGGGCGAGGAGGAGGTCCTGGAGGGGCTACGCCACGGAGACGAAGCCGCGTTCGCGGCCCTCGTCGACAAGCACCACACCTCCATGATCCGGGTCGCACGCCTGTACGTGGAGAGCGCCGCGGCCGCGGAAGAGGTCGCCCAGGAGGCGTGGCTGGGCGTGCTCCAGGGACTGGGAAGGTTCCAGGGACGCTGCACGCTCAAGGCCTGGATCTTCTCGATCGTAGCGAACTGCGCGAAGAGTCGGGGCGCGCGAGACAAGCGCACCGTGCCCTTGTCCTCGCTCGGGCAAGACGACGGGGATGGCGCTTCGGTGGAGCCGGAACGCTTCCTCGACGGCGGCCACCCGCGGTGGCCGGGCCACTGGTGCGAGCCGCCCGAGGCGTGGAACGAGGACGAACTCGTCTCGCGAGAGACGCTGGCCGCCATTCGCGCGGCCATGGAGAACCTGCCGCCGACACAGCGGGCCGTGATGACGATGAGGGACGTAGAGGGGCTCGGCTCCGAGGAGACGTGTCAGGTGCTCGGGATCTCGGAGGCGAACCAGCGCGTGCTACTGCACCGGGCTCGCTCGAAAGTACGAAAGGCCCTCGAAGGCTACATGTGCGAGGGCGAGGTGTCGCAATGAGCGCGGCCATCAAGACGGAGCTCACGTGCAAGGAGCTCGTGGAGCTCGTGACCGATTACCTCGAGGACCGGCTGCCTCTGCCCGAGCGAAGGCGGTTCGAGCTCCACCTGTGCACGTGCACCGGCTGCCGGATCTATCTCGGCCAGATGCGCGCACTGCTGCGGGCCTGCGGCCGCCTCGCCGAGGAGGACCTCCCCGCGGCCACACGCGGGGCCCTGCTGGCCACGTTCCGCGAATGGAAGGGGGCGTAGTCACGAGGCCCAAGGTCGCAGCCGACGGAGCTGGAAGATCGGGGACATCATGCTCGCGTACAAGTTTCTGGCGTCCGGCGCCATCGCCCCGTTCACGGGGCAGCCCTGGCCCCTGCCCAGCGCGGGGGCCCCGGGCGCATGGCTCGCCGCACCCACCGAGGATCTCGCGCGTCGGGGCGTTCACGCGTGCCGTCGGGAAGACCTCTCGCTCTGGCCGGACGAGGAGCTGTGGCTCGTCGAGCTCGAGGGACCCTTCATCCCCGACAGCTGCCTGATCATCGCCGCGCGCGGTCGCCTTCTCCGCCGGGTGGAGGCGTGGAACGCCGCGACCGCCCGGGAGTACGCCGCCGCCTGCGCGTGGCGTGCGCGCGATCTCGTCGCCGAGGCACTCGAGAGCGCTCATCTTCCCGTCGAAGCCGCCACTCTCCGTGCCTGCTGCGATCTGGAGTCGCTGCAGGAGAAGGCGTCCGCCATCGCCGGCGACGCGCCTCCCGAAGAGCCCCGCGGCTTGGCCGCCTACGCGGCTGGCTCGGCAATGCGCGCGCTCCAGGGCCGGTTTCCGGAGGCGTCTCTCCAGCACGCCCATCTCGGGGCCGCGTTGGCCGCGAGCGAGAGTGGCGCCGCGCGCGAGCGCGCCTGGCAGTCGCACTGGCTCGCGGTTCGCCTCGAGCTCGAAGACGCGGCGCCAGGGGGGCTGGACGCACTCGGGCTGTAACGCCAGCGGCCCATTGGCGGACTTCCCAACATGTCGCGCTTCACCTGGAACGCCCTCCTCGCCTCTGCGCTCCTCGGGGCCCTCGTCATGGGCGGCTGCGCCCCGTCCGCGCTCGCCGCAGTGCCGCTCGCACGGACCGTAGGATGCATTGGGCTCACGGTGTCGGACGTCGATCGGTCCGCTGAGTTCTACATGCACGTCCTCGACTTCCGTCGCGAGAAGGAGATCGAGGTCGCAGGCGAGAGCTGGGAACATCTTTCCGGAGTCTTCGGCATGCGCGCCCGGACCGTGCGCGTCCGGTTGGGCGCCGAGTGCCTGGATCTCACCGAGTTCCTCGCTCCGCGAGGGAGGCCCGGGCCGGCCGACGCGCGCTCGAACGACCGCTCGTTCCAGCACGTC
>JBGQLS010000208.1:0-10199 GCA_041500205.1 Anaeromyxobacteraceae bacterium
AGTATCTCGATCCTCGAGGCGTCACCCGTCATGGGCGGAAGTCTGGATGGTGCCCGAGTCCCCGCGGGCGGGTACTCGTTGCGCGGCGGACGCATGTTGACGACCGATGACTACGAGTGTACCTGGGACCTTTACAAGACGGCGCCTTGGCGTTCCATGAGGCGGTGTGGCCGGTGCCCTTTTGCAGGAGGCGCTGCGCGGCGTCGTGCGCTTCTGGCTACTAGCGGGGAGCCAGGATGGGTCTGGAGGAATCGGACGTCTAGGCCTAGGCGGGGTAGATTCTCCCCGCCGGGCTCGCGCAACTACTGCCTAACTATCCGTTTTTCGGTGGTCGCGATCCAGGCACGGCGGATGCGACAGAGCAGGGCACCAGCGCGGACGCTCGAGCCCGCGCCATACCGAAAGAGAGGGTTCACCCATGAAGAAGATCCTGAGCGCGCTCGTCGCCGTTGCCTTCGTCGCCGCTGCCCCCGCCTTCGCCCAGGCGCCTGCCGCCACGGACGGTGCCGCAGCCGAGAAGGCCGGTGTAAAGGCAGAGAAGGCCGGTGCGAAGGCAGAGAAGGCCGGTGCGAAGGCAGACGAGGCTGGGGCCGCAGCCGAGAAGACCGGCGAGAAGGCGAAGGAGGCCACCAAGCACGCCAAGAAGCACCACAAGGCCGACAAGAAGGCCGGCGCCGCAGCCGACAAGGCCGGCGAGAAGGCCGAGAAGGCTGGCGAGAAGGCAGAGAAGGCTGGCGAGAAGGCAGAGAAGGCCGGCGAGAAGGCCGCAGACACCAAGTAGGCTCGGCCGTGCGTTCTCGGGAAGCCGGTCGCCGCGAGGTGGCCGGCTTCCCTGCTTTAGTAGCTGTCCGCGAACCCGCGGAACTTCGCCCCCGTGACGAGGAGTTGCATCACCTTCAAGACGTGCCTCCGCTCGACCGCGATGAGCGCGTCGAGGGCTTCGTCGGGGCCGAGGACCTCGCGGACAGCCTGATAGTAAGCGAGCGTCGCCTTCTCGAGGTTCAGCGCTCGTTCGAGCGCGTCGTCGCGGGTCTTGATACCGTCCACGCCCGCCGCGAGGCTCTTCGGGCCGGAGAAGACGTCGGACATCGCCATGGCGCGGAGATAGTTGGCCTGGTCGGGCGAGATGGTCTGGGCCGCCGACCTCCCAAGGTTCTTGAGCGCGCGGAACTGATCAGCGTGCTGGACCTCGTCACGGCGCAGATCCTGGAACAGCTCGGCCAGCTCCCGGTCGGACGCGAACTTTTCGGCGAGCCCCTTGTAGAGCTCCGCCCCGATTTCCTCGGTCATGACGGCGAATTCGATGCACTTCGCCGGCGTCACTTTCTCGATCATGGGCAGCTCCTGGCTGGGTAACGCAATGGGTTGTGGTCTTCCGTCTCCGAGGAGACGTCCACCTCGGGGGCACGATATAGCCTCGGGGCTGCGGCGAATCTAGAACCCGCGGCCGCGCAGCTCGCGCAGGAGCTCGGCGTAGAATTCGGGGGCGTCGAAGTGCTTCGACCAGCCGATCTGCGCCCAGTGGTCGGCCTCGATCTCGAAGAGCACCTCGCCCCAGCGCTGGGAGTCCACCGGCACGACCCCGTCGCTCTCTCCGGCCTTGGCCTGCAGATAAAGGTGCCCAGGCAGCAGGAGGGGGTGCGTGCGCCGCCTGGATCGCGCGACGCCGACGACGCTCGCGTAAGCGACGCCGGCCCCGTCCGGAACGGCGCGGTTGAACTCGGCCATCCTGGCCGTGGTGAGGTCGTAGAACGCGGCGAGGTCCATGCCGAGGTGCTGCAGCGCCGCGCAAACGCCGAGGCGCTCGCCGAGGTCCATACCGGCGTCGGCGAGCGGCGTCCCGCGGTGCGGCGTGCCTATGGTGGTGAGCGAGGCGACCCGAGACCCGAGCCCGAGCCGCGCGATGGCGTAGCGCGCGTCGAGGCCGCCCATGCTGTGCGCGATGACGTTCACCCGTCGCGCGGGCAGCGCGCGAACGAAGTTCGCCAGCTCCTCGGCGCGGGCAGCCACGGAGCCGGCGCCCGATACACACGGACAGTGTATGGCGGGAGCGTGCGCCGCGAGGCGCGCCGGCAGGCCGTGGAAGTAGTGGTGGCGCACCCCTGCGACCTCGACCTCGTCGAAGCCGAGCAGCCCGTGCGCAAGGACGACAGGGTACCGGAGGAGACGGCCGCGGCGGCGGAGCAGCTTCCGGAGGCGGAGGCGGCGCCAGAGAAACCATGCCAGCGCGGCGACGATGGCGGCGGCGGCCAGCGCCGCCAGCGCGAGCACAGGCGAGTCAGCGTGAGGCGCTTCCTCCACCAGCCGGGTGAGTAGACGCCATGTGACCCAGCGCGCCATGGCCTCCCTTCTACGCCCATTCGACGGCCGACATCGCAAGAGTCCACCGCGGCGCCTTCGACCACCGCCCGAACCCATCAGGGACCGTCAGAAGCCCGCCGGGTTCCCTACTGGTCCTTCGGCAACGGGCGCCGCGCGGTACGCGTGAGCGTCTTGCAGCGAGGTCGTGACTGATGGCGAGCGTCCTGTACCTGGTCCGCCACGGGGAGAGCGCCGGTAACGTCAACCCCGGGCTGAGGCGGGGAGATGACCCGCCGCTCACCGACCACGGACGCGCGCAGGCGACCCGGGCCTCCGCCGCGCTCGGGCGCGCGGGGCTCGAGGCCGTGTTCTGCTCGTCCTTGCGGCGGGCGCGGGAGACGGCCGAGGTCATCGGCTCGGCGGCGGGGCTCGAGATCCAGCCCGTCGACGGCTTCGGCGAGGTCGACATGGGAGCGCTCTCGAACTCCGACCGGGCGGAAGACCGCGCCGCGCGCGAGGTGATCTTCTCGGCCTGGCTCGCGGGTGACCGCAGCCGTTCCTTCCCCGGTGGCGAGGATTTCGCGGCCGTGGCGGGGCGCGTGCGGGAAGGGCTGCTCGCGCTCGTCCAGGCGAAGCCGGGCATACGCGCCGCACTGGTCACGCACCGCATGCCCATCGCGGCCGCCGCCGAGCTGTGCGAACCCGGAGGCGCGGTGATCGTGCCTGGCGCCTGCCCCAATGGATCGATCACGACGCTGCGGGTGGAAGAGGGCGATCGTTTTCGACTCGTCGCCTGGTGCGACGCCCAGCACCTCGCGTGAGGGGATGGGCCTGACCTGAGCATCGGTGACCTGACAGCGATGCTCGCTTGCATTGAGCCCGTTCCCGTAGCGCGGGGGCTTGTCCCCCGCTTGGCGTGTCGAGGCGGGGCACAAGGCCCCGCGCTACAGAATGCGCGACCACGGGGTCAGCTCAACCGGCACGCCATGAGGCCAGCCTCAGGTCAGATCCGCATCTCCCGGTTGTAGGGCTTGCCGAGCGCGGTGGGGCCGAGCCTGCGGGACTTCCGCGCGAGGGCGAGGACCACGATCACCATCACGTAGGGCAGCATGACGGCGAACTCGTAGGGGAACTTGATCCCCCCGACCTGGATGGAGAGCTGCAATGCCTGGGCGAGGCTGAAGAGCAGCGCGCCGCCCAGGATGCCCCACGGGCTCCATCTCCCGAAGTACACGAGTGCCACCGCGATGAAGCCGCGGCCCGCGACGAGATCGTCGGCGAACATCTTGGCCTGGCAGAGCGAGAGATAGGCGCCGCCGAGTCCGGCCATGGCGCCTCCCAGCATGAGCGCCTGGTACCGCACCCGGATCACGCCGATGCCCATCGTGTCCGCGGCGCGGGGGTGGGTACCCACCGCCCGGACGTGCAGCCCCCAGGGCGTCTTGTAGAGCAGGATCCAGCTCGCGGGGACCGCCAGGAAGGCCAGGTAGACGACCGGGTTGTGGTTGAACAGGATGCCGCCCAGGTACGGGATCCGCGAGAGCCCGGGAATGGGCCAGGCGGCGACGCCCTCCACGCCGGTCACTCCGCCGATGAAGTGGCGGAAGATGGTGCCCGCCACGCCCCAGCCCAGCATCTGCATGCCGATGCCCGCGATGCCCTGCGGGGCGCGGAAGGTCACGGTGACGAGAGCGAAGAGGAGCCCGAGCACGGCGCCCACCAGCGCGGCGGCGGCGAAGCCGGCGAGGTTGGCCCACGGCGCGAACGGGCCAGCTCGCAGGAGGTAGGGCGGCAGGAAGGCGAGGAACGCCCCCATGCTCATGATGCCGTCGCAGCCCAGGTTGAAGACGCCGGCGCGCTGGTTGAACATCTCGCCGAGCGCCGCGAGGAGCAGCGCCACCGAGAAGGGCACCCCCAGCGAGAGGATGTCGTACAGCATGTGCCCGGCGCTCACTGCTCCGCCTCCGCCGGGAGGTCGCCCGCCTCGTCCGCCGGGCGAGGAGCGTTCATGAGCCCG
This sequence comes from Anaeromyxobacteraceae bacterium, assembly GCA_041500205.1. Taxonomy (GTDB): domain Bacteria; phylum Myxococcota; class Myxococcia; order Myxococcales; family Anaeromyxobacteraceae; genus Anaeromyxobacter_A. The sequence goes on from JBGQLS010000208.1 coordinate 4,319, forward strand.
AGGCGGCGCAGGAGTCGCGCCGCGCGCTCCTGCGCGTAAGGGTTGTCGAGGACCGCCTTTGCCGAGACGATGACGAGGATGATCACGCCTTGGAGGACGAGGATCATGTTCGCCGGCACGCCCGCCGAGCGCTGGGTCATGTCGGCGCCCACGAGCAAGAGCCCGAAGAACACGGCGGCTGGCACGATGCCCAGCGGGTGGAGCCCGCCGAAGAGCGCCACCACGATGCCGGCGAAGCCGTAGCCGCCGGAGATGGCCTCGATGGCACGGTGGTGCACCCCGACCACCTCGACGGCCCCGGCCAGCCCGGCGAAGCCTCCGGCAAAGAGCATCGCGATGACGAGCGAGCGCTCCACGTGGATCCCCGCATAGCGTGCAGCCTTGCTCCCGGCCCCCGCCGCGCGCATCCGGAAGCCGAGCGTCGTCCTCCAGAGGAGGAGCCACACCAGCAAGGCGAGCACGAGCGCGACGACGAGCCCGGTGTGGAGACGCGTACCCGGCACGAGCCGATCGAGCCAGGCCGCCCTGGGCAGGCGCATCGACTGGGGTGTGCCGGAGCCGGTCGTGAGCTCGGCGGGATCGATCATGGGCCCGCGCAGCAGGAACGTGTAGAGCTGCGCCGCGACGTAGTTGAGCATCACCGTGCTCAGGATCTCGTTGACGGCCAGCCTCGCGCGGAGGACGCCCGCGATCCCTCCCCACGCCGCGCCACCCGCGGCACCGGCGGCGACGCAGAGGGGCAGGAGAACGAGATGGGGCAGGTCGGGCAGCCCCAGCGCGACCGCCGACGCGCAGAGGATGCCGATCATGATCTGGCCCTCCGCGCCGATGTTGAGGATGCCGCTCCGGAACGAGATAGCGATGCCCAGCGCGACGAGGATGAGCGGCACCGCCCGCACCAGGACCTCGGTGACGCCGAACAGGTCCCGGAGCGGGCCGGTGAAGATGACGCCGTAGGTCGCCCAGGGGCTCGCCCCGACCGCCGTCAGCACGAGGGCGCCCGTGGCGCTCGCCGCCACGGTGGCCGCCAGCACCACGGTGCCGGCGTAGAGGAGACGGAACCGCCTAGAGTGCATCTCACAACCTCCGGCCGTCACGAGGCGAGTGAGGCCGAGCACCGAGCGGGGCACACGACGACCGAGCACCGCAGGCGTGCCTGAAGGCACGTCGAGGAGCGGAGGGAGCGGGTACCCGCGCCGCGCCGTGAATGGATGCGGCGCGGGTGTGCCACGCGAATGCCGGCATCGCTCGCCGCAGTAGGCTGGGGGTTGTGGGATGCGCTCTAATCACGGACCACTCCCGCCATGAGGAGGCCGAGCCTCTCCCGCGTCGCCTCGCGGGACGGGAGCACCTCGAGGATCCGCCCCTTGTAGATGACGGCGATGCGGTCCGACAGGTTCAAGATCTCCTCGAGCTCCTCGGAGATGAGGAGGATGCCCGCGGACTCCCCGCGCAGGGCGAGCAGCTGGTTGTGGATGAACTCCTCGGCGCCCATGTCCACGCCGCGCGTGGGGTAGACGGCCAGCAGGGCCTTCGGGCCGCGGGCCAGCTCTCGCGCCAGGATGACCTTCTGGATGTTGCCGCCGGAGAGGGTGCCGGCGGCGGCGCCCGTCGACGAGCAGCGGATGTCGAAGCGCTCTCGCAGGTGGCTCGCGTTCCGGTCGATCTCGCCCAGCTTGAGCAGCGCGCCCCGGCTGAAGCGCGCCGTGGCGAAGTCCTTGAGGACGAGGTTCTCCTTCACCGTGAAGGCCGGGACGATCCCCTCGTGGTGGCGGTCCTCGGGGATGTAGCCCATGCCCCTGTCGATGATCCGCCGCGGCGCGCTGTTCGTGATCTCCTCGCCGTCGAGGCGGATGGCTCCCGACTCGACGGGACGCAGGCCGGCGAGCGCCTCGGCGAGCTCGCGCTGACCGTTGCCGGAGACGCCGGCCAGGCCGAGGATCTCGCCCGCGCGCAGCTCCAGGGCCAGCCCGTCCAGGGCGAGGTGCCCGCGGTCGCCGCGGACCCGCAGTCCGCTGATCTCCAGGATCGGCCTGCCGGCGCCGTCGACGCAGTCGTTGCGCGGCAGCGTCACTTCCCGGCCGGTCATGAGCGCCGCCAGCTCGGAGGCGGAGTGGTCGGACGTGTTCCCGTTGAAGACCACCGCGCCGTGCCGCAGGATGGTGACCCGGTCGGAGAGGGTCTTCACCTCGTTCAGCTTGTGGCTGATGAAGATGATGGAGAGCTCGGCCGCCATCCGCTTCAGCCGCGCGAGGAGGTCGTCCGTCTCCTGGGGCGTGAGCGCCGAGGTGGGCTCGTCGAGGATGAGGAGCCGCGCGCCCAGGCAGAGGGTCTTCACGAGCTCGACGCGCTGCTGCTCGCCCACGGAGAGCTGCCAGACCTGGGCGTCGGGGTTCACGGGGAGCTCGTGGTGCTCCGAGACCTCCGTCACGCGACGTCGGGCGTCCTTCGCGTCGAGCCAGAGACCGCGGCGCAGCGGCCCCATGCCGAGCGCCACGTTCTCGGCCACCGTCATGTTGGGCACCAGCATGAAGTTCTGGTGGACCATGCCGATTCCGCGATGGCAGGCGTCGGCCGGCGAACGGAAGTGGACCGGCTCGCCGTTCAGCAGGACGTGGCCGTCGTCGGGCTGGTAGAGCCCGGCGAGGATGTTCATGAGGGTGGACTTGCCGGCGCCGTTCTCGCCCACCAGCGCGAGTACCTCGCCCTGCCGCACTTCAAGTGAAATACGGTCACACGCCAGGACGCCCGGAAAGCGCTTGGTGATGCCTTCCAGCTTGAGCTCCCGGATGGGCTCGGGGGCGGTCAAGAATTCGCCTTCCGTCCTCTCGGCTTCAGGCCAGAGGAGACAGGGAATCCGGGTCGCTCAGAACTTGACGCTCTTCCAGTCCAGCGGGAGCTTGCCGGCCGCCATGCTGGCCTTGGCCGTGTCGACCTTGGCGCGGACGCCCTTCGTCAGCACCGGGCCGATCGACTCGTTGTACTTGTAGACGAAGCCGCCGTTGGCGAACGTGAGCGGCAGGTTCTGCCCGCCCAGCACGCCGGCCTGACGCTTTGCGATGAGGGCCTCGATGACGGCGGAGTAGTCGTAGCTGGCGGCGGCGATGACCTTGAAGCTCTCGGGGATCCCGAGCTGCGCGACGTCCTGTCCCAGCCACCAGATCGGCTGGTCCTTGTAGGTGGCGACGGCGCGCAGGGCGCCCAGGGCCTGCTGGGAGGAGCCCGAGATCACGTCCGCGCCGGCCTTCACCTGGGTGTGGGCCAGCTCGCCGGCCTTGACGAAATCGCCGAAGCTGCCGGTGTGGGCCACCTTGACGTCGGCCTTCGCATTCACGGCCTTCACGCCGAGGACGAAGCCGCGATCGTAGCGGGCCGCGTCGCCGCCGTCGACCGGGCCGACCAGGCCCACGATGTTCGACTTGGTGGTGAGCCCCGCGATGAGCCCGTTGAGATAGCCCGTCTCCTCGCTCTGGGGCATGTACGTGAAGACGTTCTTGGGGCCGACCTCGGCGCTCGTCCCGAAGGCGAAGCTCGTCTTGGGGAACTCGTCCGCCATCTCCAGCACCAGGTTCTTGTACTGAGCGCCGTGGGCGACGACGATGTCGAATCCCTTGGAGGCGTACTGGCGGGCAGCCGAGCCGGCGTCGACCGGCTTCATCTTCTCGCTGAAGCTGTACTCGACGAGCGCCGGGCCGTACTTCTTCTGCACCGCCGTGATGGCGTCGTGCATCGCCTGGCACCAGCCCTTGTCGTCCACCGTGGACTCCACGATGAGCGCGATGCGCACCTTGGCCTTGGGCGCGGCGGCCATGGCGGTGGACGCGAAGCACAGCGCCGCAAGGGCGAACGACATCTTCCGCATGTCAGTCTCCAGGGTGGGTGGGGCGCGAAGGGGGGACTCTACCGGAACCCCCGTACGCGTTCCAGCGACCGGGAGCGGCGCGGATGTGCTAGTCGCTCCTGGCCATGCCGGAACCCGTCTACGTCGATCGCGGCGCCACGTTCGACCGCACCAGGCGGTTCCGGTACCGGCTCTGGAGGACGTGGGCCAGCGACATGCCTCGCCTGCTCTTCGTCATGCTGAATCCGTCGACGGCCGACGCGGAGAAGCTCGACCCCACGGTCCGCAGATGCGTAGGTTTCGCGCAGCGCTGGGGCTACGGCTCCCTCGAGGTCGCGAACCTCTTCGCCTTGCGCGCCACCGATCCCGGCGAGCTCTACGAGGCGGCGGATCCGGTCGGCCCGAAGAACGACGGGCACATCCGCGATGCCGTCCGCGCGTCGAGCTCGGTGGTGGCGGCCTGGGGCCAGCACGGCAGGTTGCGCGGGCGCGACGAGGAGGTCGTCGAGCTCGTCACGGCGCTCGCGGACCTGCACTGCTTGCGCCGGACGAAGCACGGCCTGCCCTGGCACCCGCTCTACCTGCCTGGAGATCTCAGCCCGGTGGTCTTCCGGCGTCGGTGCCCGAAATGAGACCGCGGGTGGCGCCCCGTGAGGTGCGCCGCCCGCGGGCGATGAAGCGCGGGGGACTTCGACGTCCCCGATCGAATCGACTACAGGTGGATGGCGACCTCGCCGAACACCGTCTTCGCGTACGAGCCGCCGGTGTCGTCCTTGTAGTGGGGGCTGCCGAACTTGTTCAGCCAGTACTCGAAGCCCACGCCGACCTGGTAGCCCTTCGAGCCGAAAAAGTGGCCCGCGTCGACCATGAGCTTGGGGTAGAGGTGCACCTCGGTCGCGGTGTCGTTGCCGGCGACGCCGCCGTTCCCCTTGGACAGGTTCACGGCGCCCCAGCCCTCGAACGTCACGGGCCCGTACACCGGGATGCCCCAGCTCGCCGCGAACGTGGGCGTCACGTCGAAGGAGGTGTCCTTGGCGAAGGTGCCGTTGACGCCCCACTCCTTGTTGGCGAGGAGCTCGATGTTGAGGAAGCCGGGGACGTTCATCGCCAGCGCGACGCCGCCGATGGGCATGATCTTGCGCGACGAGAAGGCGTGGTTCTTCGTGTTGACGTCGATGCCGGCCACGATGCCGACGTCGCGGACGACCGGGCCGAACGCGAACGTCTTCGAGCTGGTGACCTTGTTGAGGCTGAGCGTGTGGCGATAGACGGCGTAGACCTCCATCGCGCCCGCGGTCGAAATCGACTGCGCCGGAACGGGGACGAAGTTGTTCCCGCCGACCTGCACGTTGTCGCCCTCGCCCGAGGTCGAGTAGAGGAAGTCGATGTTGAGGAAGTTGCTGCCCCACTTGTACCCGTCCACGTGCTGGTACGTGAGGGTCGTCTTCCCGATGTTCTGGGTGTTGAACGGCTCGCGGTAGGCCGTGCCGTACGCGAGGTGGAAGGAGTTGTCGCTCCACTCGAGGGCGCGGGTTGAGGGCGCCGCAGACAGGAGAGCGAGCACGGTGAGGGAGACGAGGCTTTTCTTCAGCAAGTGAACCTCCTTGGAAATGCGGACGACCTTGTGGCGGGGCGGGGGGCGACCCGGTGGCTGCTTGAGACCCCTTCGGGTAGCATACATCGAGCCACAGAGGAAAGGGGGATCGCGGCGCGCCGTATATATTGAAAATCAATAGTCTTTTTAGTAAATTGCCGATGAGTAGGGACGAGCTCAGGCCGAGCGGTAGGCTGGCGGGTGCCCCTGGAAGAGGCAACCAAGGCGCCTGCCAAGAGCCGAAGTGCAAATTATGCGCTGAGCGCGCTGTCCGCTGCGCCTCTGGGCGCAGCCTCCCGGGCGGATGAAGCAGGTGAAGCCTGAGTACCCGGGGCTCGCGCCGCCCCGCCCCGCCGGCGGAGCCGTCGGGGCCCCACCCTGGCTAAGAAGCCAAAGGCAATTTTTCGACAGGTCTTGAGATCACGCAACTTGGAGCGTTACTCGAG
>JBGQLS010000209.1:0-10104 GCA_041500205.1 Anaeromyxobacteraceae bacterium
GGTCTGCGCATGGAAGAGGAAGACGAGCACCGCGACCGCAGCCAGGGGCAGCGCTTGCCGCAGCCTCGCTCGCTCACCGCCAAGGTGCCGCTCTGCGAGCCCGAGGGCGAAGAGGAACAGCGGGATGGAGAGGAGGAAGCTTCCAAATCCGAAGAAGAGGTTCGTGTTGAAGACGAGCGGGATGGACAGCACGGCCCAGCGCCGGTCACGGCCGAAGCATCCGAGGAGGTAGGCGGACGCGAGCGGCATCCCTACCGCATAGGCCGTGAAGAGGAGCCGGTTAGCGAGCTCGAGAGGGAGAGCCTGGCCGAGGAGCCACATCGCGCCGTAGTAGCCCCAGTAAGGCGTGATCCGCGGCTCGAGGGTGTAGTAGAGCGCGAAGCGGGTGGCCGGGTCGCCGTGGCGCGTCACCACCGCCGCCAGCCCCAGGTGCTGCGGCAGATCGAGGAACGGCAAGTACCGCCCGGACCAGAAGGGCGCCGCGGCCGCCGCCAGCAGCAGGGCCGACGCGCCGCGCTCGATCCACCTCTTCATCTCATGGCCGCTTCATGGCCGCGGCGGACCGCCCAGGGGCTCGCCGACGCGCACTCGGGCTCCCTCCACGACGGTCTCGAGCAGCGCCACCCGGCCGGGCTCGAAGAGCAGGATCACGGTCGATCCCATCTCGAACGCGCCCAGCTCCTGGCCCTTCTCCACGGGTATGGGCGTGGCGTAGTCGTGCGCCCGCCGCTCCGCGCGCGGCTGGTTCGAGACGGGCGCGGCGGGGTCGTAGTAGGCGCGGATGCGGCCGACGATGGTCGCGCCGACCGCGACGACGGCGCAGGCGCCGAGCGGCGTGCCGAGCAAGGTCGCGAGCCGCTCGTTGACCGTGAAGAGCCCGGGCACGCCGCGTACGGATGCGGCGTTCACCGGCCACAGCCGGCCCGGCAGGTACCGGTATCCGACGATGCGCCCACCCAGCGGGAAGTGGATGCGGTGGTAGTCGCGCGGGGAAAGGTACAGCGTCGCGAAGGCGCCGCCGCGAAAGCGAGCTGCCGCCGCCGCGTCCCCGAGCAACGCCTCGAGCGTGTAGTGGATGCCCTTGGCCTGCAGAAGTTGCCCCCCCTCGGCGCGCCCCGCCTGCGAGACGACCCCGTCCACGGGGGAGACGATCACGTCGTCGCCAAGGGCAATGGGGCGGAGCCCGGGCCGAAGCGGACGACTGAAGAAGTCGACGAAGGTCTCGAAGCTCTCGAGCTCGCCGCACTCGGTCAGGTCCACGCCGTAGCGAGCGGCGAACGCGCGCATCGCCGCGCAGCGCACCGAACGGGGAGCGCGGACGCGCGTCAGCCCGCCGACGAGCCGCGAGAGCGCATTCTTGGGGAGCACGCGCAGGGCGGCGAGGAGAGCGCGGTCCTTCATGGTCACCCTCTCTGGAGCGCCAGGCGCGCCCGGGCCATCCCCCGCAGTCTCCGACCCCGCCATCGCCTCATCGCGGTCCTCCGTCGAGGACGAGCTCTGCGCCAGGCGGTAGCGGCACCACCCCGCCATCCACGCGCTCCCCAAGACCGCCGTCCGGGAGCGGCGCCAACTCGATCTGCCGCACGACCTGGACCTTCTTCGCGGAGGCGGCCGGGGCGACGCCGACCAGCGCCCCTGCCGCGAACAGCGCCGCCTGGCCCGCCAGCTGCGGGTGCTTCTCCTTGCAGCCCTCGTCGTCCTTCATGACCCACATCTGGCCAGGGCTCGGTGCGCCGCCGTCGGGAGAGGTGAGCTGCACCGGCCCCCGCGATTCGAAGCAGTCGCCGTAGTTCTCCCGAAATGCTTCGAGCGTCATGCCCGGGGCGAGTCCGGGGGTGGGTGGCGGGCGCGGCTCCGCGACCGCCTGGGCTGCCTCCGCGGGCGCGCTCGGGATGGCGCCCGCGCCCGCCACCAGCTTCTGGCGGCGCGTGAGCTCCTCCACGTGCGCCTTGCGCTCCCCCTCGATACGCCCCCGCAGCTCGGCCGCGGCCGCGGCGTCGGCGCTGTCCCTCGGGACGCGTTCGAGCAACGCGAGCACCTCGTCCGCGCGCGGATCCTCGGCCGCGGCGTCGCCTCGAGCCTGCACCACGCTCGTCCACAGCTGGGCGGCGCGGTCGTAGTCGGGGGAAGGCTGCGGGCGAGAACAGGCGAGGAGCATCGCAAGCGCGCTGATGGCCAGCGCGCGCGTCGGGTCGAGCGAGCATCGCGGACGCACCATGCGCCGCAGTCTAGCGCCAAATGGTGCTCATCCAGCACTCTTCCGGGCTTCAGGCTTCGGCCCTCGGGCTTCGGCGGCCGCCACCGGCTGCACTGCGGCCGGTCGCCTGTAGCCCGAATCAACTGCTGATTGACAGGAGGCGGCCCCGCGGACAGGCAAACCCCAATGACCTGCACTCCCCATCTCTCAGGACCGTCTCGTTCGTCGCTCCCCTACCCTGAGGCCTGAAGCCTGAGGCTGACGCCTGGCTTGTCCCGTGCCCACACCCCACCTCCCCAAGGCGACGCTCGTCATCCGGCACGCGCACGTGGCGACGTGTGCTGCCGGCGCGTCCGACGCCGGGGTCTTGGCCGACGCCGCCGTCGCCGTCTCCGGACACCTCGTCGGGTGGGTCGGCCCCGACGGTGCGCTCGCGGCCGCCGTCGATCTGGAGGGTGCAGAGAGCATCGACGCCGGCGGGCGACTCGTCACGCCGGGGCTCGTTGACAGCCACACCCACCTCGTCTTCGCGGGAGAACGCTCCGGCGAGCTGGTCGAGCGCGCCAGGGGCCGTGACTACCTCGCGATCGCCAAGGTAGGCGGCGGGATCCTCGCTACCGTGCGGGCGACGGCGGAGGCGAGCGACGCGGCGCTGCTGGAAGCGGCGCTGGCGAGAGCACGTCGGCTCCTCGCCCAAGGGGTCACGACCGTCGAGGTGAAGAGCGGATACGGGCTCACTGTCGAACGAGAGCTGCGCTTGCTGCGGGTGGTGGCCGGCCTGGAGGACGCGCTCCGCTCGGAGATGACGGTCGTCCCTACTCTGCTCGCCGCGCACGCCGTACCTCCGGAGCGCCATGCCGACCGGGAGCGGTACGTGCGTGAGCTGTGCGAGGAGCTCGTCCCGGCCGTGGCGGCTGAGGAGCTGGCCACGTCCTGCGACGCCTTTGCCGAGCAGGGCGCCTTCAGCCTCGACGAGGCGCGCCGCGTGCTCGAGGCCGGGTCGCACCACCGCCTCGCCCCGCGGCTGCACGCGGATCAGCTCACGTGCGGAGGCGGCGCGCGCCTGGCGGGAGAGCTCCGCTGCACCAGCGCCGATCACCTCGAGCACGTGGACGACGCGGGCATCGCGGCGCTCGCCGGAGCGGGCGTCGTGGCGGTGCTGCTCCCCCTGTCGACGCTGTTCCTCGGCCTCGGCCGCTTTGCTCCGGCGCGCCGCCTCCTCGAGGCGGGCGTCCCGGTGGCGCTCGCCACCAACGTGAACCCCGGGACCGCCATGACCGAGAACGCAGGACTCACGCTCTCGCTCGCCTGCCTCGCCCTCGGCATGACGCCGGCCGAGGCGCTCGTCGCGTTCACCGCCAGCGGCGCCCGCGCCCTGCGCCGGCCCGAGTTCGGCAGGCTCGCGCGCGGCTGCGAGGCCGACCTGGTCGTGTGGGGCTGCCGCTCGGTGGAGCACCTCCCCTGGCACATGGGCATCCCCCACGCCCTCCAGGTCATCAAGCGGGGGCGCAGCGTCTACCGCGCCGCCCCGGGCGCCGCGGCCGATTGCGGGGGCGAGGCGTGAGCGCCGCCGTGCGTGTCGGGCTGGTGTCGGACACGCACGGCCTGTTCGACCCACGGCTGCCCGAGCTGCTCGTCGGTTGCGACCTCATCCTTCACGCCGGTGACATCGTGAGGCCGGAGATCCTCGACGACCTGGCGCGCATAGCGCCGCTACGCGCCGTGCGAGGCAACAACGACGCGATCCCCGCGTTCCGGGAGCTGCCCGAGATCGCGGTAGCCGACGTCGGCGGACTCAGGGCGCTCCTCGTGCACGAGGCCGGCACGCGCGGCCGCCTGCTCCCGGCCGTGCGGACCGCCCTCTCCGGCCACGGCGCGCACATCCTCGTGCACGGCCATTCCCATCGGCCGCTGGCGGCGCTGGATGACGGCGTTCTCCTCGTGAACCCTGGCAGCGCGGGCCCGCGCCGGTTCCGGCTCCCCCGCTCGGCGGGCTTGCTCGAAGTGCGCGGTCGCGCCGCCGAGGTGCGGCTTTTCGATCTCGCGAGCCCCAGCCTCTCCCTGCTCGGGCCGCCCGTCACCGCCTCCTGGTAAAGGAGGCCGCGCCCTCGACACTGCCGGCGCGCATCGCTACAGTCTCGACGCGGATGTGCCGCCTCTTCGCCCAGCACGCGAGCCTCGACCACGACACGCATGAGCCGTTGTGCATCGCCCACAACGCCTTGCGCACCCAGTCGCACAAGCACCCCCACGGTTGGGGCATCGGCTGGTACGAGTCCGGGGACGTGCGGGTGCGCCGCGGGGTGATGCCAGCGCACGCCGATGACGCGTTCGTGGAGGCCGCTCGCGAGGCGCGCTCCGAGATCGTGATCGCCCACATTCGCGACGCGAGCGTGGGAGGCGTAGCGGAGGAGAACACGCACCCATTCGTCTACGGCCCCTGGCTCTTTGCCCACAACGGCACGGTGGCCCGCTTCCGCCGTGTAGCGCAGGTGCGGAGCCGGCTCGAGCGCGAGATTCACCCGGTGTTCCTCCGTGCCATCACCGGCGAAACGGACAGCGAAAGGTGCTTCTTCTTGTTCCTGACCCACCTCGTCGCCCGGCTCCCGGCCGGGCATCACCCCGGCCTCGAGGACGTGCGGCAAGCCCTCGCCGAGACGGTCGCGACGGTCGTTCGGATCGCCGATCCCCGCTCCAAGACCCCCTCTTCGCTCAACCTCCTCGTGACCAACGGCCAGGTCCTGGGTGTATGTCGCCACGGGAGGATCCTGCACGTCGCGCCCCACATCGCGACCGTGGGAGTGTTCGCGATCGCGAGCGAGCCTATCGGAGCCGGCCCCTGGAGAGAGGTCCCCGAGGACGGCTTCGTCGGGATCGACCCCGCTCATCGCGTGCTCCAGGCGCCACTCCGAAAGCGCAGGCGGCGGGTCGCCTCTTGAGTCAAGACCCGTCGAAGAATGCGGTCGCTCTGCGGCGTGGCCGGGGTGGGGCCCCGATGGGCTTTGCCCGGCGGGGCGGGGGCGGCCTGCGCCCCCGGCGACTCAAGACCTGTCGAAGAATCCCTTTGGCTTCTTAGCCAGGGTGGGGCCCCGACGGCTCGGCCGGCGGGGCGGGGCGGCGCGAGCCCCGGGTAACCGGGCGAGGCGCCGGGCCAGGTCGGCGTGTCGCGCGCCCATCCCCCGGATGGTGAGGCGCCGTCGCGAGGGCGACCGCTCGTCGTGGGCGAGCCGGATCTCGAGCCGATCCGCCGGAAGCGCACCGGGGATGCGATCCGCCCATTCGACCAGGACGGCGCCCTCTCCGCCCACCAGGTCGGAGAAGCCCGTGCCGTAGAGGTCGTCCTCGCCGGTGACCCGATAGAAATCGGCGTGGTGGATGGGGATGCGGCCCCGGTACGTGGCGACGATGGCAAAGCTGGGGCTCGCCACCTCCGCCTCGGGCACGCCGGCGCCCTGGCAGGCACCGCGCACGAGCTGCGTCTTCCCCGCGCCGAGCTCACCGACCAGCGCCACCACGTCGCCCGGCTGGAGCGACTCGCCCAACCGGAGGCCGAGCTCGAAGGTGGAGCGCGCCGAGCGCGTCACGAGGCTCACCTGTGCCGGCCCCTCTTCCGTCAACGCCCCCACCTCGCCCAGATGGCGCCGAGCGCGTCGGCGAGATCGGTGGCCAGGAGCCCGCGCTCGCCCCACCGCTCGCTCGCCACGTCTCCGGCGGCGCCGTGCGCAAGGGCCGCCGCCCGCGCAGCGTCGAACGCCGGCAGGTGGCTCGCCAGGAGAGCGCCGATGAGGCCCGCGAGCACGTCGCCCGTCCCCCCGGTCGCCATACCCGGGTTTCCCTCCAGCACGACGGCGGGGGGAGCCTCCGGTGACGCGACCACCGTGCGCGCGCCCTTCAGGACGATGACGCAACCCCAGGCCCGCGCCTTCTGGGCCGCGAGGCCGATGCGGTCTTCCTGCACCGAGCCGATCGTCCCTCCGACCAACCTGGCCATCTCGCCAGGGTGCGGCGTGAGGACGGTGGGCGACGGCAGGCCGGCGACGAGCCCCGGCCGCTCCGCCAGCGCGTTGAGCGCGTCGGCATCGAGCACGGCAGGGACACCGGCGCGCTCGAGGAAGGCGCGGAGGAGCTGGGCGGTCTCCGGGCCGCGCGGGATGCCGGGCCCGAAGACGACCGCGTCCATCCCCTTCGCGGCGGAGAGGAGCGGCTCCAGGTCCCGCTCCCCGAGCGGCCCGTTCCCGTGGAGCGGAATGCTCATCGCCTCGGGCCGGCCGGCGAGCGCGAACGGCAACACTTCTTCTCGCGCGGCGAGCGTGACGAGTCCGGCCCCACCGCGCAGCGCCCCGGTGAGGGCGAGGTGCGCCGCGCCGCTCTTGCCAGGCGAGCCAGCGACCACGAGCAGTCGCCCCGCATCCCCCTTGTGAGCGTCAGCCGGACGCGGCGGCACGAGCTTCATCGCATCCTGCTCGCTCAGCACCTCGCATTCGACCGGCACCTTGGCGGCGGCCGCAGCCGGGATGCCGATGTCCGCGAGGAGCACCTGTCCGGCGTAGCTCGGCCCGGGGTGGAGCACGAGCCCCCGCTTCTGGAAGGCGAAGGTGACCGTCGCGTCGGCGTGAACACAGGGACCGAGCGGCCGGCCGCTGTCGGCGGAGAGGCCGGAAGGCACGTCGACCGCGACCACCTTGGCCCCGCGGGACCTCAGCTCGTCGATGGACTCGATCGCCTTCGCGTAGGCCCCCTCCGGCGCGCGCGCGAGCCCCGTGCCGAGGAGCGCGTCGATGACGACGTCACCCGCCCCTGCCTCGAGCTTACCGGCCTCGAGCCCGTCGGTGATGGGGACGCCGGCGCGCTCGGCCTCCTCGCGGGCAGCGAGCGCGTCCCCCCGCAGCTGGGCCCGCGAGGCGAGGGCAACCACCCGCACGTCGACGCCGTCACCGCGCAGGTGGCGCGCCGCGACGTACCCGTCACCGCCGTTGTTGCCCGCGCCGCAGAGGACGAGCGCGCGGCCATTCACCCCGCGGCTGGCGTGGGCCGCCCTCGCCACGGCGGCGCCGGCCCGCTCCATGAGGCCCTGGCCAGGGACACCGAATTCCTCGATGGCGGTCCGATCGATGGCCCGCATTTCCGCCGCGGAGACGAGTCTCATCCTGCGGAGCCCTCCAGGATCACGGCGGCTGCCGCAACGCCGCCGTCGTGCGTGAGCGTGAGATGCGCCTTCTCCACGCGGAGCGCCCGCGCTGCCTCGCCGGCCACGCCGGAGAGGACGAGGCGCGGCGCGCCGCGTTCCCGGACCACCTCGACGTCGAGGAACGCGATGCCGGGTGGCACGCCCAGCGCCTTCGACGTCGCCTCCTTGGCGGCGAAGCGCGCGGCGTACCGGTTCGCGCGATCGCGAAACTGGTCGCAGAACGACCGTTCCTTCTCGGTGAATATCCGCGCCAGGAAGCGCTCGGCGCTCCGGGACTCGAGCTGCCGCGCGATCCGGGCGACCTCGACCACGTCCAAGCCGAAGCCGAGGATCATTCGAAGAGCCTTTCTCCCCTTGCTCTTTTCCCGACCGGGGAGAGGAAGTCCACCCGTGCTGACCTATTTCGACCCGCGTGCCAGCAGTTCCTTCATCTCGCGCACCGCCCGCTCCATCCCGACCATGATGGCATGCCCCACGATGGCGTGGCCGATGTTGAACTCCTCGATCTCGGCGATCGCCACCACGGGCAGGACGTTCTGGTAGTTGAGGCCGTGCCCCGCCGCCACCTGGATGCCGAGCTTCGCCGCGGCCTTGGCGGCGTCCACCATCCGAGCGAGCTCGCGGCGCCGGTCCTGGGCCAGGCGAGCGTCGCAGTAACGGCCACTGTGGATCTCCACGACGTCGGCCTCGACGCGGTGGGCGGCGCGCACCTGATCGACGTCGGGATCGATGAAGAGCGAGACCACGATGTCGGCATCCTTGAGCGTCTTCACGACCTTGCGGATGGCGTCCCGGTTCCCCGCCGCGTCGAGGCCGCCCTCGGTGGTCAGCTCTTCGCGGCGCTCGGGGACGAGGGTGCACACGTCCGGCTTCGCCTCGTAGGCGATCTTCACCATCTCCTGGGTCGCGGCCATCTCGAGGTTGAGGCGCGTCTGCACCGTCTTGCGCATGATCTGCAAGTCGCGCTCCTGGATGTGCCGGCGGTCCTCGCGCAGGTGGATGGTGATCTGGTCAGCGCCCGCCAGCTCGGCGAGCATCGCGGCCTGGACCGGATCGGGGTAGTTGGTGCGGCGCGACTGGCGCAGGGTCGCGACGTGATCGACGTTGACGCCGAGGCGAGGGGCCATGGTTCGAGCGAATCTAGACGACTGAGGGCGATTCGGAAACATCGAAGGCTTCAGGCCTCAGGCAGGAGCGGACGCGCGGGCTCTCCCGAGGCCAGCGCAGGGTATGCGACGCGTGCTGATTACCCGAGCGCCTTCCTCAGCGCCTCCGCGATGGCCTCCGCGTGCGCGGCTATCTTCTTCGCGTCGGGGCCCTCGACCAGGACCCGCGCCTTGTTCTCGGTGCCGGAGTAGCGCACCACGACGCGGCCTTCCCCGCCGAGCGCCTTCTCCACCGCCGCGATCGCCCTCTGGACGTCGGGGAGGCCTTCGAGGGGGCGCCTCTCCTTGACGGCGATGTTGAGCTGCGTCTGCGGCACCGGCTCGAAGCAGCCAGTGAGCTCCGACAGGGGCTTCCGGTCGCGCAGCATCACCGCCAACAAGTTCAGCGCCGCGCAGACGCCGTCGCCGGTCGTGACGTGATCGAGGAAGATGAGGTGCCCCGACTGCTCCCCGCCGAAGTTGTACCCGGAGCGGCGCATCTCGTCGACGACGTAGCGATCGCCCACCTGCGTGCGAACGACTCGCCCGCCAGCCTCGCGCAGTGAACGCTCGAGGCCCACGTTGCTCATGACGGTCGCCACCACCGTCTTCTTGGCGAGCATCCGCTGCTTGATGAGGTCTCGCCCGACGATGGCCATGATGGCGTCACCGTCCACGATATGGCCCTTCTCGTCGGCGACGATGACGCGGTCGGCATCCCCGTCGAGGGCGATCCCGATCTGCGCACCGCTCTTCTCGATGGCCTTCGCCATCCCCTCGGGGTGGACGGCTCCGCAGCTGTCGTTGATGTTCTTGCCGTCGGGGCGTGCGTTCAGGCACACGACCTTGGCGCCCAGCTCCTCGAAGACGGCAGGCGCCACCTTGTAAGCCGCGCCGTGCGCGCAATCGACGACCACGGTCGTCCCGTCGAGGGTCAGATCGCGCGGGAAGAGCGATTTCAGGAAGACCACGTACCTCCCGACCGCGTCGTTGATGCGCTTCGCCTTTCCGATCCGGTTCGCGGTCGGACGCAACGCGTGGAAGTCGTCCGCCCCGCCGTCGTCCCCCGGCGTGCCGAGCACGAGCCGCTCGATCCTGAGCTCCATCTCGTCCGGCAGCTTGAATCCGTCGCGAGAGAAGAACTTGATCCCGTTGTCCTGATAGGGATTGTGGCTCGCGCTGATGACGACGCCGGCGTCGGCGCGCATCGAATGGGTGATGAAGGCGATGCCGGGCGTGGGAAGCGGACCGCACAGCATCACGTCCACGCCCATGGAGCAGATGCCGGAGGCGATGGCCTGCTCGAGCAGGTAGCCCGAGAGGCGCGTGTCCTTGCCGATGACGATGCGGTGGCGGTGGGGTCCGCTCCGCACGAGGTACGCGAGGGCCCGGCCGAGCTGCAGCGCCATCTCGGCGGTCATGGGGTGCACGTTGGCGACGCCGCGCACGCCGTCCGTACCGAACAGCCGGCGCACTGCCGCGTTCGCCTCGCCAAGACCTTCCGGCTGCTGGCGCGGCTGGGGCTTCTCGGCCACCTTCGTCAATTCGCGGGTCGTGGTGCTCATGGGGAGTGA
>JBGQLS010000210.1:0-10075 GCA_041500205.1 Anaeromyxobacteraceae bacterium
CGCGACCGCGATCGCATCAGGCGGAATAGTCATCGACCATCCCAGGATACGGCCGAGGAAAAAGCAGGCGCAGGAGCCGAGGAAGACCCCGAGAACGCCGCCGAACAGGGTCAGCATCACCGCCTCGCCGAGAAACTGCATCTGTACGGCGGCTCCGGTGGCGCCGACCGCGAGCCGGATCCCGATCTCTCGCGTCCGCTCGGTCACGGAGACGAGCATCACGTTCATGACGCCGATGCCGCCGACCACCAAAGCGATGCACGCGATGCTGATGAGCAGCACCTCGAGAGTGTGACTGGTCTCGATCTGCGCGTTGATGATCTCGTCGGGGCGGCGAATGTTGAAGTGGAAGCGAAGGCTGACGATCTATCCTGGAACGTCGGCCTCGGAGCCGGACCCGACTGAAGTAGTTACAACTCGCCGTCAAGAGCGACTCCCACATGGCGCGGATCAAGCCACTTCGGGTCGCGTAGCCTCCCGGCTCGCGCGCAAGGGCAACGGCAAAGAAGCCAAGCTCTCCCGGGTGCGTGGTGGCCTACGCGCTCGAAGCCGACTCGGATTTGCACGTCGTGCTAAACTACCGCTTCGTAGGGGTGCTGGCTCGACCAGCCGGAGGCGGCTGAGCCGTCTTGCCGCCGAGGATTCCACCGACCTCTCCTTGCAGCACTTTGGTCGGGTCCTTGGCCAGCGCCTGCGGGTCCCCGGCTACCTTGCCCAGCCTGTTGCCCAACTCGCCTGGGATGGCGGCGGCGATCTGCTTCTGGGCTTCGGCGCCAAGCTTGCCGGCCACTTGCCCGACGTTCAGCTGCAGGATGGCTTTCAGTTCGGGGGGAAGCGAACCGGACTCCGCCGCGCTGCCGGCCAGGGTGGCGATGACCACCATCGCGACGTCCTTGATCGCCGCGCCGTTCTGCGAGCCGCGGCCGCTGCCGACATTCTTCAGCGCGATCGACGGAACCGGCACGGTGATCTCCTGCCGCACGCCCGGCAGACCTGGGTGGATGACCACCTGCGCATCGCGCATGTTCAGCTCGTCGATGACGAGCTTGATCGGCTTTTCCGCCGAGCTGTCGCTCGCGGGTATCCGATCCATCGCCTTCTTGAAGTTCAGCGCGCCATTGGACTGCTCGATGACCAACCTGGGCTGATTGAGGGTCAGCGATTGCACATGGATCGGATCCTTCCGCAGCTGCCCGTACCTGACCGCCAGGTCGACGTCGCCCAGCTCGAG
Organism: Anaeromyxobacteraceae bacterium; assembly: GCA_041500205.1. Taxonomy (GTDB): domain Bacteria; phylum Myxococcota; class Myxococcia; order Myxococcales; family Anaeromyxobacteraceae; genus Anaeromyxobacter_A. Next base: position 1,232 of record JBGQLS010000210.1, read on the forward strand.
CATGTGCGGCGCGGAGAAGCCCTGGGGCGATGCGATGCGGAGCCGGTTCAAGTTGACCTTCCCCCCGAAGAGCGAAAGACGCGCGCTGTTCAGCGTCGTGCTCAACTTGAGCGAGGCGCTGCTCTGCTTCTCGACCGTCCGTTTCAGGATCCCGTCGAGGCTGAGGTAAGCGATCACTCCCGCAACCACCAAGAGCGAGAAGAGGACGAGAAGCGTGCGGCGCAATGGTTTCATCTGATTCTCCCCATGGCAGTATGCGCACGCCCATGGGATGCCGCCGGAGCGCATGCCTGCTTGCGGTGACGAGCGCTTGCCCGCTCGTTACCACCGTGACCCTCGAAACGGCGTATCTTGACCCCGCAGACAAGATGAAGGACCGCAGCGCTCAGGTCTTGTTCAAGAGCGGCCGTGGCCGGTGGCTCATCGGCAAGGCGCTCCACGAGGCAGTCGAGGTGATGCGCAAGGAGGACAAGCCCGCGCTCTCCGACATCGGGGAACTGGAGATTCTGGCGGAGCGCTTGTTCCCGTACCCGCACCCTCCCCGGCAAGGGCTGCATCTTCGCCATCGAGCTTCCGATCGCGACGCTCTAGTCAGGGGCGCCCGTGACGTCTTCTGCCGCTCGTCGATTGACGCTCCCCGACGAGCCGATCGGCGGCGACCGACGCCCCCGCGTCTTCAAGGCTGGACGTGACCGATTGCGCGTAGCGGCCCTCCTCCTCTACGCGTTCGTCGCTCTCCCGGCTCTCGCCGCCGAGCAGCACCCGGAGCGCACCTCCGAGCCCCCTCCCGACGCTCCCACCATCAGCGCCGACGTGGCTCCTGGCTGGCACTTCGTCGGCCTGCCGCTCGTCTCTTACGGGAGCGACGTCGGCCTCACCTTGGGCGGCGCGCTCTTCTTCTACCGCGACGTCGCCGACCACCCGGGCTTGCAGCAATCGTCCACCCTCTCCCTCTCATGGGCGTCCCGAGGGCCACGCAACCTCGACCTGGGCTGGGGGACCCCGCGCCTCCTCGGGCCTATCGAGGGGCGCATCAACCTGCACCTCTCGGACGACCCGCGGATGCCATACTGGGGTGAGGGCGCGCAGCTCGGCGGCCTCCCGGTGCCCGCCGGCTACGGGACGCCGCCCCCAGAGTACCGCTACCACGACCGCCGGGCGTTCTTCGCGGCCATCCTGCGCGGGCCGATCCTTGGGTCGCTCGGTTGGCACGTCCGCGGCCGGTACCTCAACGTCGGCGTGCCCGAGTCGAGCGCCCTCCTCACCACATCATCGCCTCCGGGCTACCGTGGAGGCAGGGTGCTGCTCGCGGAGGCCGGCCTCCTCTACGACCGCCGCGACCGGCCGATGGCGACGCGCGAGGGCCTCTTCCTGTCCGCCTCGGGATTCGCGGCACCGTTCGTCCCCGGCGTCTCCGACTTCGCCTTCCACGGCTACAACGGCACCGCGCGCTTCTACGTGCCGCTCTGGCCCGGGGCCGCCCTCGCCTTCCGCGGCCTCTACGACCACAAGCTCGCGGGGTTGCCGTGGGGTAAGAAGAGCGACCATGACGCCGTCCCGTTCTTCGAGCGCATGCTCTATGAAGGTTACACCTACGACGAGGGCCTCGGCAGCGCCTCCACCATCCGCGGGATCGCGCGCTACCGTGTCGCCGGACAGCGGAAGCTGCTCGGCAACGCCCAGCTCCGCGTGAACCTCCTAACCCTCCACCTCGCCGGGAAGAGCCAGGAGATCGGCGTCACGGGGGGCGTCGACGCCGGCCGCGCCTGGCAGCCCGGCTACGAGCACGTGGACGGCGCCGGCGTGGCGGCGGGCCTGCGCATCATCTGGGATCGCACCGTCCTCCTGCGCGTCGAGATGGCGCGCGCTCGGGGCGGCGATCAGGCGCTCTACGTGGCCTTCGGCGAGCAGTTCTAATCGGCTGCCAGCTCATGCACGGCGCGCTCGAGACGCTGCATTCGCGAGCGACGAAAGCAGCCTGAGGGCAGGCGCTCGCGGGAGGGCCGTTCCTGAGTGCGGTTCTGCCTTCGAAGACCACGTAAACCGAACGGCCGTAGAAGAACGGGAGGCCCCAGTCGAAGGTGTCGGTACCCAGGCCGGTGCCTGCCGAGCCGGCGAGATTCGGCCCGCTCCTCACCGCTCTCGGATCGCTTTTTGGCCTCTTGGCGCTGGGGATTGCGACGCTGGGGCTCTTCGGCGTGCTCTCTTTCTCGGTGCGGCAACGCACGCGGGAGATTGGAACTGCGGCTGTGGCCGCGCGCCAATGTTACAGCTTCGCGGCCGAGCATGAGTAGGAAGAGAAGTTCTCTCAGTGGAGCCGCTTGGCGTTCGACCTCGCGATGATCGCGGTTTCAATGGCCGCTTGTACTGTGATCGGGTTGAACGGCTTTTCCAAGAGCGCATCTGCCTGAAGGTTCGCCGCAGAATACCCGATCCTTCCTGTAAGGACGACGACCGGGATCTCGGTCCATTCCGGAATGACGCGGAGAGCGCTGAGCACCTCGAAACCGCTCATCACGGGCATGACCAGATCCAGCAGGATGACGTCCGGCGGCGACCGCATATGCACCATCTGTAGTGCCTGCTGGCCGTCGACGGCGACCTCGACCTCGTATCCTGCCTTGGTCAGGAACAGGCGGAGTGTCTCGCGGACTGGCTCCTCGTCATCGACGACGAGGACACTGCGCCTCTCGACTTCCATGGAAGTCAGGATGTCACTCTCACGTAACAAGAGATAGCTCGGCCTTACCCGACCATCCTCTTGGTAGCGCCCGCTCGAGCGTGCAAGGTCGGGGCGGCGCTGCTGTGGCTCAGGGACTCGGCCTCCGCCTGGGCCTTCTCCACCTGGCTGAGGAACTTCCGGTACCTCCCCCGCTTCTGGTCCCGCCCATGCCGCATCCAGCGATACAGGGTGGTCTGGTGGATGCCTGTCGCCGTGGCCGCCACCTCGAGGTAGTTGCCAGCGCGGATCAGGTCCACGATCCGCTGGGTCGTGGCCGGCTCCAGCTTCGGTCTACCCACGCCGGCCTCTGGCCGTTTTCTTGCGGAGCGACTGCCACGTGCTACGAAGGTCTCGGCGCGTGCGGGATTCCCCCCTTTGCATAGCGCCGGGGGCCCAGATATTGGGCCCTCGTGCTTTTCGGGCCCTACCCACGGCTGCTCACCTTGGCCTGGAACCGCTCCCAGCGTTGTCGGCACACTGCGATCAGTGCCACGCGGGGTTCGACCAGCGGACTGAAAATCCCCGTGTCGGTGGTTCGATTCCGCCCCTGGGCACCACCTCCAGAGGACGCGCATCGCGGAGAGTGCCACGACTGCCCTTCTTGGCGGCCCGGCGGCGTGTTGCCGGCCCTTCGGTGGAGCCGAAGGCGGTCAATCCGGCGGGTACGCTCATCGCTTGACCTAGAGCATCTTCATGAGGCGCTCGATGTCGAGCTGTCAACGTCAGTATTGCGCGCCGCGCCGGACGTTCACATCGACGTGAAGCGCCGCCACGCGACGGACGACTCCGTCGTGCTGGAGGTCCAGCTGTCCGGCACGCACTCGGGCGCCTGGCGTGGGCTGCCTGCACCCCCCGCCGCTTCGACTTCCCACTCGGCGCTGTCTTAACTGGGCACCATGAAGAAGAACGTGCTGCCGACACCGACGACGCTCTCGGCCCAGATCCGACCCCCGTGGCCTTCCATGATGCAGCGGGAGATGTAAAGCCCGAGGCCCAGCCCTCTGCGATCTGTGCGGCCGACCTGCCAGAAGCGGGCGAAGATGGCTTCGAGATGGTCGGGAGCAATGCCGGGGCCGGTATCGGTGACCGAGACGCGCGCTGCACCTTCCACCGCTTCGACCCGCACCGAGACTCGTCCGCCCTTAGGCGTGAACTTGATCGCGTTGCTGAGGAGATTGGCGAGTACCTGGACGATGCGGTCGTGATCGATCAACGCCAGCATGGGCGGCGCAGGATTTTCCAACGCGAGCGTGATCGCCTGCGCCGCAGGCGAAAGCTGGAACGTCTCGATCACTTCCTTGACCAGCCCGGTTAAATCCGACCGCACCGGTTGCACCACGAGCTTCCCCGTCTCGATGCTAGCGACATCCACCAGGTCGCCGATGAGCCGGTTCATCCGCGCAGTGAGGCGCTGGATGGCCTCGGCGCGTGAGACGCCCTTGTCGTTGTCGCCATCGCCCTGGCGGCGCCGCGCAAGCAGTCCGGCATTCAGGGCGATTCCCCCAAGCATGGTCCGCAAATCGTGACTCACCATCGCAAGAAAGATGTCCCGCGTGTTGAGGGCCTCGTCGGAGTACCCGCGTTCCATGAGGAGGTGTTGGTCCGTTTCCTCGCGCTCCAAGCGGAGGAGACTGACCAACGCTCGCTTCCGCTCCTCGCGCTCGAAATGCACGCGCTCGTCGGCCTGAAGCCGCTCGACCTCCAAGGCGTCGTCCGCTCCAGCGCGCTCCTTCTTCAGGCGTCTCGCCTCGGGGGCCGTCTGCTGCTCCGCGTTCTGGTCGGCCCTGTTGCGAGCCGTTTGCACCACCAAATCGGCCTTATCCCTCGCGCGATCCAGGACATCGTCGGCCTTCTCCTCGATGGCGGTCCGCTTGGACGCAAGCTCACCGTCGGTCTTTTCCCGTTCGGCCCGCAGGCTGCCATCGGTTGACTCGCGTACCGGGTTGAGGCTTTCGTTCGCGTTCCTTGCGCCAGGTGCCGGAGTGGCGGACGACGTACCCTCAGGCATAGGAGAGTTCCTCCATGAGCAGTGAAGGGAGGAGGAGAAGATAGCGATGCGTACTTGCCGTGCGTACCCATTCGACTTGTGCGCTGGGCGGAGGGGCTTGCGCTCAGGCGCAAGCCGCCGGGCCTGCTAAAAGAACCAAAGAACCGATCAACCAAGCGGCCGTCTGCTCATCTTCAGTTGCGCGCTCGAGGCTGCGCAGAGCGCGCGGGCTCGTTCACCGACGGGGACGCGTTACTCGAAACCGGGGGTTGCAGCCGCCTCCTTGTCTCGGCTGCATCGCTACTCGGCACGTGGAAACCGCGATCTCGAGAACCCTTCGCACGCGGTTGGGTACAGGATCGGTCGCGATCGGCGCCGAGCCATGTCCCAACCGTGTCCCCACGGGCCGTAGTGCAGCTCAGTCGATGCTCATCGAAGCGCAATTAGGCTGCGTAAGATCGCAGCCATGCGTCGTCATCAAGCGCTCCTTGTAGACCCATGGCCACCTGGTCGCTAGCCAGGTGCCCCTGGTCCAAGCGGTCGCAAGGGGTACCAAGGCGCCGTTCCAAGGCGCCGTAAGCGCGCCACGTGCGCGCCGGCGACGTTGCCCGGGCGGAAAGCCCCAGCCGGGCCGAACCGCGCCAACGTGGGCGGCCAGGGCGCGTTTAGACGGGGTTTCGGTGGAGCCTACCGCTGCGCCGCGGGCGGGATGCCGAGGCGGTCGATTACCGGCCTGCAGGTCAGCCAGATCCACGCGGGAGTAGATGTTCGCGGTCAGGCGCGGATCGCTGTGGCGGAGGATGCGCTGCGCAATCACGAGTCCGACGCCCGAGCGGGCGAGCAGCGTCGCGGTCGTGCCGCGCAGGTCGTGGAATCGGAGCGACCGTTGGATCGCCTTCGGCCAGAGCTTCATGCGGCACCTGGGACAGCACCGGAGGGCGCGGTCGGGAGTCTCTTCGAGATGACCGCAGCCCTTGCGCCGGCAGACCTGGCGATAGCCCAGGACCATCCCTGCCCTCGCCAGAGCGCGGCGGAGCACCGACTGCAGCTTGGTATCCCCTCGCCGCATCGATCCGTCGTCGGCGGGGTACACGTACTGGCTTCGCGATGCGAGCATCGCTTCTGCCAAGTACGGGCGCAGCTGCGCGGCGATCGGGATCAGATCGGCATGGTTGCCCTTGGTGCTCTCGTGATCGTAGGACCGCCGGACGGCGATGGTCCCCTGGACCAGGTCCACGTCAGTCTTCTTGAGACCGAGCAGCTCGCCCTTGCGGCAAAAAGGGGGCGCCACGTGCTCGAGAGCGATGCCAGCAGCAGGGGTACCTCCTCAGCCCTCAGCGTATCGAAGAGCTTGCGCGCCACCTTGCGTCTCTCGACACCCGCGGCCGGATTCGCGCCATGCCACAGGCCGCGCTGCGTAGCGCGCTTGAAGATCGTGTGGACCGCCCCGCGTAGCTCATTCAGCGACTTGGCCGAAAGCTCCTCACTCTGCGACTGGAGCAGGCCCTCGAGCTTCGCCGGCGAGACTTCCTGAAGCGGGAGCCGGTCCAGGTGGCTCACCAGGCGCTTGCGAAGGAAGCCCTCAACATCGCCTCTCAGCTTGCAACCGTACTCGCGCATCCACCAGGTGAACAACTCGCCGAAGGTCACCCTCACCCGCTGAGGAATGGCAGGCAGCTTCACCATCGCCTTCCCCCTCGTGCCGCGCTCCACCACGTACCCGCGCTCGCGCAGGGCGGCCGCCATGTCGCGATTGCTGAGCGGCTTCTCGCCAGTCCTCTCGCAGTGTTCCCGATACGCCTTCGCTACATCGTCGAGCACCTGGCCGGAGCGCCGAAGGGGCTCATAGCTCTCCAGAAACGGCCTTAGTGCATCCTCCTCTGCTCTGTATTCCTCCGTGGCCTGCCGCACGGCCGCCGGGACACCAAGTCCGTCTCGTTGCCATCCGAGGCACACCATCGTGGGCCGGCGACCATGTCGGCCTCTCCGGTGGGGGCTGCGCCCGCCACACCTTGTACTTCTCGCGGTGCTCGAACTTGTCGATGACTGCCGTCAGCACGACGTAATCGAGCGCTTCCAGCAGCGAGAGCAGATCCCCGTCGAAGCTGGCCGAGATGGCCGGGTCGCGGAGGACACCGAACTCGCCCTGGCGGTACATCATCTCCTTGCGGTGCAAGATGACGCTGGGCTCATCCGCGTCGCGCGCGAAGTACTTCTGCTTCAGCGCCGCCAGCCTGGGTGCCGCGGTAGTCCTCGCGTATTCGAGGTCGAGAATGACGCCGGTGAGGCTCAACTGCCGATGCGCAGGCTGGTGGCAGCGCGACATGTCGGGGTTGCCGACCTCGTCCACGTACATCCGGTACTTGGGCTCGCGCGTGTGCGCCATGGCGATGGGGAACCCGACACTGAAGCCGTACCACAGCTCATGCGCGCGGAGGCCCGCGAAAAGGTGACACGGAAGGTGACACGAGGCCGCCCACCGATACGAAAAAGTCGCTCTAAATCGGGTTTTGTTGGTCGGGGAGACAGGATTTGAACCTGCGACCCCCTGGTCCCGAACCAGGTGCTCTACCAGGCTGAGCCACTCCCCGAAAAGCTGTTCCCCCGCGAAGGGGCGGGAGGAAGTAACAGGAAGGCAGAGGCCCGTCAATCCCGCGGGACCGGCTGTGCGCCTGCTTGCCGCGCGCGTGCCGGCGGAGCATCCTGCGCCGCCGTGACCGTGCTGGCGCTCTCGCAGTACGTCTCGTTTCATGCGCGGGGCGATGCGGCATTCGCCTGGCACGGGCTGACCGGCGACGTCGCGGAGATGAGCCGCGACGTGCTCGGGCTCCTGCTCTCCTTCGATCCGCCGCGCGACGACGAGCAGCCCCCGCCGCCGGAGCTCTCCCCGGAACAGGCGCAGGAGTTCACCGGCATCCTCCGCTCGCGCCGCTTCCTCGTGCAGACCAGCGGACAGCGGCGGCCCGACGAGATGTCGCCGCTGCTCGCCGGATTTCCCCGGGTGCCGCGCGGCGCGGTGTTCGAGCGCGGCAGCGACGACGCGGTGACGCTCTACACCCGCGGGGGCAAGGCGATGCCGCTCGACGCCGTCACCGCGCGCCTCTTCCTGCGGTGTGACGGCGAGAGGTCTCTGGGACAGGTGCTGGGGGACGCGGGGCCGCAGGCGCTCGACGCATTGCTCCGGCTGGCGCGCGCCGACGTGGCGGCCCTGAAGATCCTCGCCAAGCCTGTCTCCCAGGGCGGGGTCCAGCTCAATCCTGCCGCGGAATCCACCATGCCGTACCCGGAGATCCCCGATCCGCGTCTCTACGCGACCGGCGGACCCGCGCCGGAGCAGAAGACGGCGGACGAGCCGACCTTCGCCTCGCTCTTCGCCAGTCCTCATCCGAGCCTGGGCGGCAGGACCTATGACCAGGCGATGGCGGCGGAGCTGCGGCGGAGGGGTGCATTCGCCGGCGCGCCGCCGTTCCAGGTCCTCTCGCTCGGCCTGGCGCTCGAGCTTCCCGAGGCGAGCGTGGAGACGAACATCGCGCGCGTGCAGCAGCCCGAGTCGTACCGGGCTGTCGTCCTCAACGAGCTTGGCGCGCAGCTTGGTTTCTCCGAGGGCAGGAACAGCGGCCTCCTCCGCCTCGTCGCGGACGCGGCAAACGCGCTCGCGCCGGGCGGGGTGCTGATCGTCGCGGACTGCGGCGATCCCAAGGCGGAAGCGGCGCCGCAGAGCGTCCGCTTCGCCGATGTCCAGACACAGGCGGCCCAGATCGGGCTCACCGGGCGCGTCGTTCCGCTCTCCGAGGTGCTCAACCTGGACGTCAATGTCCAGGCGCTCTCGACCACACGCGCTTCCTTCCCGGCGCTGCAGGTTCTGTTCGCGAAGCACGGGATCTCGCTGACCCGGCGCGCGTGGCTGCGCAGCGAGATCGAAAAGCTCGCGGAGGGCAAGCTGGACCTGGCCAGCGTGCACGGGCTGCAGTGGGCGCCCCTCTCGGAGCGCGCGCTCGGGCTATCGCCGAAGCAGTTCTGGGCCCTGGTCGCCGTCAAGCCGGAGCGGACGTTGCACTAACCCCTGCCGGGCGCGCGCACCAGCGCAGCGCCCTGGGACAGTCGCCGTTGCCCTTTCGGCAACGGCCTCCTAGCG
>JBGQLS010000211.1:0-10067 GCA_041500205.1 Anaeromyxobacteraceae bacterium
AAAGCCGACTACGCCCGGGTGACTGGCGACGTGCGGAAGGCATTCGATCAGGTGGTGCGCTGAGTCGCCGGGGGCGCAGGCCGCCCCCGCCCCGCCGGGCAAAGCCCCTCGGGGCCCCACCCCGGCCACGCCGCAGAGCGATCACATTTTTCGACAGGTCTTGAGAAGCTGATCATTCTAGAAGCTGCTCGCTAATCGGGCAGGCACCACCCGTTCCTCTGGCAGCACCCGCCCGGCTGGGCTAGAACGCGCCACACCCTGCGGGGATCTTACCCGGCAGAACGGGCCAGGCCCTTACGAGTGTCCCGACGTTCGAGGTCTGCGTGTGCGGGCATGATCGTTGCGAAGGCCAGCACGGCTCGGCTGCTACCGGCTGCACTGGAGACTCCGATTGAAGCCCGTTGGTAAGAAGGCCGACCCGCCCGATCCACCCTCTGTCTCTGCGCCGGGCCGCCTCTCACGGCTGCGGCGCGTCCTCCTCGGCGCGCCCCGCAACCTCTTCGACCCGAACGTCTACCAGCACATCTCGCTCATCGCCTTCCTGGCGTGGGTGGGCCTGGGCGCGGACGGCCTTTCGTCTTCCGCCTATGGTCCCGATGAGACCTTCCGGGCCATCGGCGAGCACCACTACATCGCCCCCGCGCTGGCGCTCGCGACCACCCTGACCGTCCTCGTCATCTCGCTGGCGTACACGCAGATCATCAAGCGGTTCCCGTTCGGCGGCGGCGGCTACGTGGTGGCGACGAAGCTGCTCGGCTCGCGCTGGGGCGTCGTCTCTGGCTCGGCCCTCCTCGTGGACTACGTCCTCACCATCTCGGTTTCGATCGCGAGCGGCGCGGACCAGATCTTCAGCGTCCTCCCGCCCCATTGGGCAATGTGGAAGGTCTGGGTCGAGGCCCTCGTCATCGGGGTGCTCGTGCTCATGAACCTCCGCGGCGTCAAGGAGTCCGTGACCGCGCTCATGCCCATCTTCCTCATCTTCCTCCTCACCCATGCCTTCCTGATCGTGGGTGGAGTGGCCACGCACGCCTTCGAGGTGCCGCGCGTGGTGGGCGAGGTGAGGACAGGCTTCTCGCGAGGGCTGAGCACGCTGGGCCTTGCCGGCATGTTCGCCATCTTCCTGCGCGCCTACTCCATGGGAGCCGGCACCTACACCGGTATCGAGGCGGTCTCGAACGGCCTCCAGATCATGCGCGAGCCGAAGGTGGAGACAGCGCGCAAGACGATGATCTACATGGGTGTATCACTGGCGGTGACGGCGGGCGGCATCCTCCTCCTCTACATGCTCTTCCACATCGTGCCGGAGGAGGGGAAGACGATGAACGCCTCCCTGCTCGAGCGCTTCGCGCAGGGCTTCCCCGGCCCACTCCGTCCGGGGTACGTCTGGATCGCCCTGGCCTCCGAGTCGGCGCTCCTGTTCGTCGCCGCCCAGGCGGGCTTCATCGATGGCCCGCGCGTCATGGCCAACATGGCCACCGACTCCTGGCTGCCGCATCGGCTGGCCCAGCTCTCGGATCGGCTCTGCATGCAGGACGGCGTCCTCCTCATGGGCGGCGCCGCCATCGTCACGCTCTTCTACACGCGCGGGGACATCGGCGCCCTCGTCACGATGTACGCCATCAACGTCTTCGTGACGTTCTCCCTCTCGCAGGCCTCCATGCTGCGCTACTGGTTCGCGCGGAGGCGCGAGACCGGCTTCAAGCGCGGCCTCGCCGTCCACGGCGTCGCCTTCGCCCTCTGCCTCGGCATCCTCGTCGGCAACCTCTACGAGAAGTTCCAACACGGTGCCTGGGTCACCGTCGCGGTGACGAGCGTCGTGGTGGGGCTCTGCTTCGTCATCCGCAGCCACTATCGCAAGGTCCAGGGGAACCTGAAGCGCCTGGACGAGATCATGAACGCGCTGCCAGCGCACCCGGTCGGTCAGCATGGCAAGCTCGACCCCAAGGTCCCCACCGCCGTGCTCCTCGTCGGCGCCTACTCCGGGCTCGGGATCCACCAGCTCCTCACCATCCAGCGGCTCTTCCCTGGGCACTACAAGAACTTCGTCTTCCTCTCCGTCGGCGTCATCGACTCGGCCACCATGAAGGGCGTCGCCGAGGTCGAGGCGGTTCGCGAGCAGACCGAGCAGAACCTCAAGCGCTACGTGGATCTCGCCGGGCGGCTCGGCCTCGCCACTGACTACCGGATGTCCATCGGCACCGAGGCCGTCGCGGAAGCGGAGCGGCTCTGCCGGGAGGTGGCGAAGGAGTTCCCGCGCGCGCTCTTCTTCGCCGGCAAGCTCGTCTTCGAGGAGGAGCGGTGGTACCAGCGTCTCCTCCATAACGAGACGGCCTACCAGCTCCAGCGCAGGCTCCAGTTCGCGGGTCTCAACGCGATGGTGCTGCCGGTCCGGGTGCTCGAGCCCGTCCGGGCAGCCTGACACGACAGTTCTCCGGCCGGCACGGATGCCCTGTGCCGGTCGGAAAGCGCGCGGGCTGTCTATTGTAACGTCCCCGACGATGAGGCATCGTTGACCGGCTGACCACACCAGTCCCGGGGCGGACCATGAACAAGGCAGACAAGATCTGGCTCGATGGAAAGCTCGTGAACTGGGACGAAGCCAAGGTGCACGTGCTCACGCACGCGCTCCACTACGGCGTCGGGGTCTTCGAGGGGATCAGGGCCTACAAGACGTCGGACGGACGCTCGGCTGTCTTCCGGCTGAGCGAACACATCCAGCGGCTCTACGACTCGGCGCACATCATCCTCATGGAGATCCCGTTCCCCGCCGAGCGGCTCCACGACGCCTGCCTCGAGACGCTCAAGGCAAACCGGCAGCCCGAGGGGTACATCCGGCCGCTCGCGTTCTACGGATACGGGAACATGGGCGTCGGCGCCTTGAACCCGGTACAGGTCGCGATCGCGACCTGGCCTTGGGGGGCCTACCTCTCCGATGAGGGCCTGAAGAAGGGCATCCGCGCCAAGGTCTCCTCGTTCTCGCGGATGCACGTGAACGTCAACATGGTCCGCGCCAAGATCAGCGGGCAGTACGTGAACTCGTTCCTCGCCAACCGCGAAGCGGTCCTGGCCGGGTACGACGAAGCCATCCTGCTCGATACCGAGGGCTACGTCGCGGAAGGCTCCGGCGAGAACCTCTACATCATCAAGAACGGGACCCTGTTCACGCCGGCGCTCTCGTCGCCCGTCCTGGCCGGCATCACGCGCGACACGGTGCTCAAGATCGCGAAGGACCAGGGCGTCCCGGTCGTGGAGCAGAAGTTCACACGCGACACGATGTACCTCGCCGACGAGCTCTTCATGACGGGCACGGCCGCCGAGGTGACCCCAGTCCGCGAGGTCGACAACCGGCGGGTCGGCACTGGCCAGCCGGGGCCTGTCACGAAGAAGCTCCAGGAGACGTACTTCCGCACGGTTCACGGCGAGGAGCCGCGGTACCGGGAGTGGCTGACGTACTATTGACGGACCGCGCAGCGGACGAGCGGTGGCGTGCCGGAGAGCCCGGCTTGGCGGCGCTTGCCTCGCCCGCCCGCTCGTCGCCTCTCCTCGCAAACCGGCGCGGTCTCGGAAGATCCTCCGAGTTCGCCTGTTCTAGACCTCGGTCAAATCCATTGACTGTTAGCGCTGGTTTCGGCTAGATTCCGCGCACTTTCCGAAGCCCCAAGGAAAGACGTGCGATTACAGCCAGTTGCGCTACAGGCGTCACCTGGGGCGAAAGGCGCGGGTGTCCCCGCGCGCGAGGAGCACATGCGGAGCCGGTATCTCGACCTCGAGGATCGCACCCAGGATCTTGCAGAACTGTGCCGCGACGAGCCTGCGCTGGCTCAGGACTTCCTGAGGAAATACGAGCTTTCCTGGATCTACCACGAGAACGCGCTGGAAGGCGTGGTCTTCAGTGGCCAGGAACTCGAGACGGCCCTCGCCCATCAACCTGTCGCAGAGGCTTCTGCGGTCAGCGCCTATCGCGACGTCCGCAACTTCAAGACGGCCATCGACATCGTCCGCGCCGAGACAGCGTCGAAGAAGCAGCCCAAGATATCAATCGCCCTCGTGAAGAAGCTGTACGAGACGCTGCACGCTGGCATCGAGTCGCGCGCCGTGGCCGAGTACCGCAAGGAGATCCCGCTCCATCGCGCCTACTTCCACGAGATCGCCCAGCCAGCCAAGGTCCCCGCGTTGCTCGGGGAGCTCATGGAGTGGTGCGAATCGGCTGAGTTCAAGCGTTCCCACACCGTGCAGAAGGCGTCCAAGTTGCAGCACGCTTTCATGCAGATCTATCCCTTCACCGAGGGGTCGGGAAAGATCGCCCGCCTGATCTCGAACCTCCTGCTGCTCCACGATGGGTACCAACCGTGCATCGTCCACACCATCGATCGGCAGCGCTACTACGAATCCCTGCGGGTGCCCGAGCCCACGCTGCGCGAGCTGATGATGGAGTCCATGGAAAACGGGCTCGCCAACGGGGAGAAGTTCTTCCAGCACGCGCTCGCCGCGCGCGCGAAGAAGGTCGTCAGGTAGGCGCTTCTCCGCGGCGAGCAGGACCGCGACGAACTGCTGCGCAGGCCCCAAATGGGCCTTCCTGGCGGGTGCCACGGCATCCGATGAGCTCGGCTGGCAAGTACGTAACCGAGCCAAAGCACGCAGGCTTTCATGAAGTTGGCCGTTGAACCCCACGAGCGTAGCGGGGCTGGCCCAGGCTATTGTATAGAAGGCCGCCCGATGATCCTGGGAGCTCATGAAGGCGTAGCAGGAGGCGTTTCGACCGCGTTCGCCCGGGCCGATGAGGACGGGGCGGATTGTCTGCAGATCTTCACCCGCAACGTTCGCGGCTGGGCCGCGAAGCCGCTGGAGACGGAAGAGGTCGAACGCTTCCGGGCCGAGGCGAAGCGGACCCGGAAGCCTGTCGCGGCGCACTCCACCTATCTCGTGAACCTCTGCAGCGCAGACCGTGAGATTCGCAAGAAGAGCTGGGATGCTCTCGCCGACGAACTCCAGCGCTGTGAGCAGCTCGGGGTCCGATGGCTCGTCTTCCACCCTGGAAGCCATGCCGATGAACCCGAGGGAATGAAGGTGGTGGCCGAGGGCATGGCACACGCGCTGGAGCACTCACCCGGGAAGACCCGCCTCCTCATCGAGACCACCGCCGGCCAGGGCACGAGCCTGGGCTGGCGCTTCGAACAGGTCGCCGCGATCAGCGACGGCGTCCCGTCGCCCCTCCGCCGCCGGGTGGGCGTGTGCGTGGACACCTGTCATGTGCACGCCGCCGGCTACGACATCGGCACCCGCGAGGGCTACGAAGCCACGTTCGGGGAGCTCGACCGCACGGTGGGGCTCTCGCGCGTGGAAGCCTTCCACCTCAACGACTGCAAGAAGCCACGCGGCTGCCGCGTCGATCGTCACGAGCACATCGGCCAAGGGGAGCTCGGGCTCACGCCGTTCCGTCTCCTCTTGAACGACCCCCGCTTCGCGGAAGTGCCCGGGTTCCTGGAGACGGAGCAACGTTTCAAGGAGAACCTGGCCGTGCTCCGCTCCCTGCGCCCATGAAAACCGCGGCCCGCATGCCGTTCTCGCACAGGCACGACGATCGCTCTCGTCAGGGCGCGCTCATCCGCTCTCCACGGATGTCACTCTTGCGCTCCAAGGAGGGCGACTCGCAGCAGGTGAAGCTCGACCGGCTCATCCAGTACGCCCGGGGGCACGAGAGGGCGCTCGTGCTCACGCACGACAACCCGGACCCGGACTCCATCGCGTCAGCGGTCGCCCTGGCCCACATCCTCGAGCGCATGGCGGGCATGGAGGCGATCGTCGCCTACGGCGGAATCGTCGGTCGCGCCGAGAACCGGGCGCTGGTGCGCGTGCTGAAGCTCACGGTGGTCCCGATCGCGCGCGTCGTCTTCGGGGACAACGACCTCATCTGCATGGTCGACACCCAGCCGGAACAGGGGAACCATTCCCTGCCGGCGCGGCACTTCCCCGACGTCGTCATCGATCACCACCCGGAGCGACCCGAGACGCGACTCGCCCCCATCGCCGACGTGGGAGGCGAGATCGGCGCCACCAGCACCGTCATCGTCGAGTACTTCCGGGCCAGCGGCCTCGAGATGCCGCCGCACATCGCCACGGCGCTCTACTACGGCATCAAGGCCGATACGCGCGACCTCGGCCGCCAGACCACGCCCGCCGACGTGGACGCGTACCTGTGGCTCTTTCCCATCGTGGACAAGGAGGCGCTCGCCGAGATCGAGCACCCGCGCCTGCCCCTCGAGTACTTTCAGCTGTACCACACGGCCATCGAGCGCGCGCTCGTCTACGAGCACGCCGTGGTGTGCGATCTGGGCGAGATCTACGCTCCCGACATGGTGGCGGAGGTGGCGGAGCGGTTCTTATTCCTCCAAGACGTGAAGTGGTCGCTCGCCTTCGGCGAATACGAGGGGCAGCTCTACTTCTCGCTGCGCACGAGCGACCGCCGCATGAACGCGGGGCGGCTCATCCGAGACGTGATCGAGGAGAAGGGCGGCTCCGCTGGTGGACACGGATCGATGGCCGGAGCGCGCGTCCCGCTCCGCGGGCTCGGCCCCCCCGCTCGCGCCCGCCTCGAGCAGGAGCTGGTGCAGAGATTCCTGAAGGAGTTCGGGGTGAAGACGAAGAAGGGCAAACGGATGGTGTAGGGAGCGCGGCGCAACGGGTTCCGCTCTGCGTCGGCCTCGGGTCAGGGTAGGTCCACGGACCCGAGCACGGCTCGGGCTCGGGCTGGACCCCTGGCCGCGCTCGTCGCGGCGGACTCCTGGCCGCGTCTCGTCGCGGCCAGGAGCAGGAGCACGAGACTGCGACGGCTCCGCCGGCGCAGTCGAAGACAGGTCGCGAGACTGCGACGGCCCTGCCGGCGCAGTCGAAGACAGGTCGCGAGACCGCGACGGCTCTGCCGGCGCGGTCGAAGTCGGAAGCGGTAAACCATGGTCTACCTCGACCACAACGCCATCACACCCATGCGCCCCGAGGCCAAGGCCGCCCTGGCGGCCGCGCTGGAGGTCTTCGGCAATCCCTCCTCGGTGCATGCCGCCGGCCGCGCCGCGCGCGACGTGCTCGACAGCGCCCGCGCCCAGGTGGCAGCGGCCATCGGCGCCCAGCCGGCCGAGATCGTCTTCACGTCGGGCGCGACCGAGTCGGCGGCAATCGCGATCCGCGGCGCGCTCGGCGCCGCCCGCCCCGGACGCGACGAGCTGGTGGTGACCGCCGTCGAGCACCCGTGCGTGCTGGCGGTCGCGGAGGCGCTTCGGTCCGAGGGGCGGAGGGTGACGGTGCTGCCCGTCGACCGCCGCGGGCTCCCCGATCTCGAGGAGGCTGGCGCGGCGGTGACGGCGCGCACCGCGCTCGTCTGCGCCATGCTCGCGAACAACGAGACCGGCGTCCTCCTGCCGGCCCGGGAGCTGGGCGCCCTGGCGCGCGATCGGGGCGCACTCTTCTTCACAGACGCCGTGCAGGCGGTGGGCAAGATCCCGGTAGACGTGCGGACGCTGGGCGCGGACCTGCTCGCCCTCACGGGCCAGAAGTTCGGTGGGCCACGCGGCGCTGGCGCACTTTGGGTGAAGACAGGGGTGCGGCTCGTGCCGCTCCTCGGTGGAACCCAGGAGCGCGGCCGGCGGGCCGGAACGGAGAACCTGCCGGGGCTGGCGGCGCTGGGTGCCGCCCTGTCCGCTGCGCTCGAGCACCGCGAGAGCGAGCAGCGGCGAATCGGGAGCCTGCGCGATCGGCTCGAGGCTGGCCTGCTCGCCCTCGTGCCAGGGGCCCTCGTGAACGGCGCCGGGGCCGAGCGGCTCCCGGGGACGCTCTCCATCACCCTACCCGGCACCGATGCCGAGGCGCTCCTCATCGCGCTCGACCTGGAAGGCATCTGCACCAGCGCTGGCAGCGCGTGCCACTCCGGGTCGGCCAGGCCGTCCCCCGTCCTCTCGGCCATGGGGCTCACCCCGGCGGAAGCGCGCGCGACGCTGCGGCTGTCGCTCGGCTGGACGAGCAGCGACGAGGACGTGGAGCGCGCCTTGGAGGCCGTCCCGCGCCTGGCCGGTCGGGTCCGGGCGGCCATCCCCGCCTGCGGGTGAGGCGCGTCGAGGCCGGCAGTCGAAACACTCTTTGCGACGCCCGTCGCAGCCCGGTCTTCACGATGCGAGGAGGCCGCGCACCAGCGCGGCGATCGCAAGCGGGTTGCCGATCGCCGCGTCGTAGCGGGGAGCGAGGTCAGCCGCGAGTGCGCCGGCGTCGGCATGGCGCGTCTCGAGAGAGAGCGCGCGCAGCACGATCGCGTCCACCTCGGGGGGAACGTCAGGCCGATCGGCCGAGGGTGGGCGCCGCGCGCCGGAGAGGATGCGCCGCGCCACTTCGTCGGGGTCGCTCCCGGGGAAGGCCGGTGCGCCCGTCAGCAGCTCGTGGAGCACCGCGCCGAGCCCGAACACGTCGGTGCGCGGCCCGACCGGCTCGCCGCGGAGCAGTTCGGGCGCGAGATAGCGCACCTTCCCGAAGATGGCGCGACCCCGACCCTCGCCCACGGCGCGCGCGACGCCGAAGTCGCCCAGCTTGACCTCGCCCGCGCGCGAGACGAAGACGTTCGAGGGGGAAACGTCGCAATGCACGATCCCGAGCGGCCGTCCGTCTTCGCCGCGAGCACGGTGCGCGTGGTGCAGCGCCTCCGCCACCGCGTGCGCGACGTAGAGGGCGAAGTCGAGCGGCAGGCGGAAGCCGCGCGTCGCGCAGCCCGCCAGCAGCCACCCCAGATCGCGCCCGTCCACGTACTCCATCACGATGTAGGGGATGCCGGCCCCGACTCCGGTCTCGCGGACCGCGACGATGGCGGGGTGACGCAGACAAGCTGCCAAGCGCGCTTCGCGCTCGAAGAGCGCCACGTGCGCAGGGTCGCGGGCGAGCGCGGGCAAGAGGCGCTTCACGGCAACCGGAGAACCGGCCCGCGGTCCGCCCACCACGCGCCCGCGGAAGACCTCCGCCATGCCCCCGCGCCCGATGAGCGCCTCTATCTCGTAACCCGCGATGAACATCGCCAAACCCGGCCGCTTGGTCGCGCGAATCCCCCGCTAGGATCCCCAGCAAGACCGCGGGGCTGCGCCGGGGTGCGATGCTACTTCATCTGGGACGCCACAATGCCGTCAGTCCCGCTTGACTTGTCCGATCTGCGGGGCTAGCATCTCTAAGAATCCAGCGTAATTGCGCGGGTTTGTAGCTCTTTGACCTCTCTTGATCTGCCCCCTGCCGGGTACGTGATTAGGCTTTGCGTCGTTTGGGCCGACTTTGAAAAAAGCGGAGTAGCTGCCCGCGTCCATGAGCAAGCTCCCACGCTTCGAGGGAGAAGCCTACGGGCGAGGCGATACAGCTGCCCCACCTGTGAAATACAGGTCCAATCAACCGAGCCACACGGCCTTCGCGGGGGGCTTTTTTTTCATGAGCTGTCGCCGAAAGCAGGACCTGCGCGAGGCCATGATCGTCGCGCGCCTGCGGCTCTCCCCTGAGGACCGCGCCGCCTTCGCCCACGCCATCGCAGCGCGCGTCACTGCCCTCGAAGTCTTCCTGCGCGCGCGAACGTTGGCCCTCTATGCGCCGGTGGGCGCGGAGGTGGGCACCGCCGAGATCGCGCGGGCCGCGGAGGCCCTCGGCAAGCGGGTCGCGTATCCGCGTCTCGTCGATGGAGCGCGCGCTCTCGCCTTCGCTCTCTGCGAAGAGGACGCGCTGCAGCCAGGTGCCCTGGGGACGCGCGAGCCGCCACCCGATTCCCCGGCTGTCTTGCCGTTCGAGCTCGACACCGTGGTCGTCCCGGGCCTCGCGTTCGACGGGTGCGGCCGCCGGCTCGGCCGCGGGCGCGGTTACTACGACGCGACACTGGCCACGCTGCCTGCCGGCACGACGCGTGTGGGTCTCGCCTTCGAGACGCAGATCGTGCCCGAGGTTCCGCACGAGGCACACGACCTGGCGCTCGACGTCGTCGTGACCGAGACAGCGGTCCGCTTCCGCCCCCCCGGGACCGGTTCGTCCGGCGACACTTCGCATTGACACCCTCGCCCGAGTCG
>JBGQLS010000212.1:0-10064 GCA_041500205.1 Anaeromyxobacteraceae bacterium
ATCCTTGGCCTTCTCGACAACAGCGGCCTTGACCTCCTTG
Organism: Anaeromyxobacteraceae bacterium; assembly: GCA_041500205.1. GTDB lineage: Bacteria > Myxococcota > Myxococcia > Myxococcales > Anaeromyxobacteraceae > Anaeromyxobacter_A. The sequence goes on from JBGQLS010000212.1 coordinate 41, forward strand.
GCCTTTTCCTCGGTCGCAGCCTTGATCTTCTTGGCCTTCTCCTCGGCGGTCTCCAGCAATTCCTTCCCCTTGTCCTCGAGCCCCATGTTCTGCCTCCTCTCAATCCCGGCCGAGCGCGCCCGCGGCCGGTTGAACCCGTACCTCCTGCTTTTCACCGTTCCGATTCCAGCCTCGACCTGCGCCCTCTCTCTGACCAGCCGCTCCTTCGCCTTCCCGCTCACCTAACGAGAGTTGCAATTCTCCGATTTGGGCCATGACCAAGGATGGGAAACATGAGGACTAGATGCCGGGAGCGGGACGGCCCTGGCGCTCTTTGGGTCCCACGCTCAGGAGGCTACCCGCGGGGCGTTCCACGTGACTAACTGACGAATTGGGTAAGACCAGATGATCGGCTCTGCGAGATCGGACCTCACCTACTTCCGCGACTATGCCTCGAGCCAGCAGGCGCCCAGCCCCATCGTCTGGAGCCAGGCCGCGGCGCCGCAGACCGGCAACGTCACCGCCCTTCAGTTTGACGCGTCCGACAACTACATGACCGTTATCGGCAACGTGCTCGGCAGCACCACCAGAGCCTCGCTGGGGGTCCCTACCTCACTCGGCACCGCCACGGTCACGCAGGAGTACATGTCCTACGACGGCTCGCCGTCGATCTTCGCGCTGGGCGGACCCGACGACATCTCGGCCACCAGCCTCTGGTGGCACGGCAACTTCGACACCGGCAACGGCAAGGTGATGTGGAACTCGAAGATCGACGCCCGGACCGTGCCCGCTTCGCTGTACCGCGCGAGCAAGCCTGCCTGGTGGCCGAGCGACAAGCCCTGGCCCTGGGTGGGACCGGATCTGAACCCCATGGTCGGGGTGCTGCCGGCGCAGGCCGCGGCGGCAGCCTTCAACTACAACACGGCAAACGATCCGAGCTGTACGCCGAACGTGAGCGACTACAGCTGCCAGTGAGCCGCGGCGTCCTGCGGCATGTTGGCACGCCCCATCGGCTGCGGCTGCGCAGCCAGAACGACTGCGGCACGCGGGGCGGGTGCGCCCGTCGCCGCACGGCGATCGGTGCCGGCCGAGTTCTGGCACCAGACGCCATCGACGAGCCCTGGTGACGCCGCGGAGAGGAGTCGCGAGCCAGTTCTCCGCCGTGCTGGGGCCCACGTTCATGTCCGCCAGCGGGATCTTGTAGGTCGCCCATCGGCCGGCCACGGGCGTGGGCCCGTATGTCCCGGGGAGTGTACTATGCGCCGGCATGACGCTCGGCCATCCACCCTTGGTGTACGTCTTTGTGCTTGCGCTCCTCACAGGCGCCGCCGGTGTGGCATGCGGCGCCGCCTCTCCTGCCTACAGTCCACCGCCGTCCCGCTCCGACGTGTGTCCGCAGGGGCTCGTCGCCACCCAGCAGTACACGATCATCGACGATAGCCCGTACTCCGCGGACTACCGGCTCCGCGCGCTCGGCCAGGTCGATTTCCAGGGACAGAGATTCCAGGTCGTCAACGCCATGCCCTGGGACTACCTCGCCTCCCATGTGCAGGCAGGCAAGACGTTCCCGGTGACCGAGACCCCTGACTCATACGTGTTCGACAGCCTCTTCGAGCTGCCTTATGCGCCCTGCCTCATGGACGAGGTCGCGTGGACGCCGGGCAGCAAGAACAAGGGCTGGGCCATCGGCACGAACGACGATCCCGCCGATCTGGTCGCGAAGCATGGCGCCGGGCGGCCCTTCCTGTATCACGTGAGCGCGGACAATGAGTACGGGTACTTCACGTACACCGACGATCCCCTTCCCGATGATCCCGTCCGCTACTCCGCGTTCCGGCCGACGTGGGTCGTCCGCCAGAACGGGGCGTCGAACGAGATGTTCTATCTCGACCCGCTGCATCCCGATCGCTACGGCTTCTCGTGGCCCCGGCACGGCGACGGCTGGGACCTCGAGTTCGGGCTCTTCGTCGACCCCGATGGCAAGGTCCACGTGCCCAAGAAGGCGCCGCTGGCGCTCCCGCAGTGGGACGCGTACCTGGAATGCGTCGTCGTCAACATGGCCGACGCTCCCATCCCGACTACGCGCACGCAGTTCCCCGGAAACGAGTCGTACTACGCTGCAGGGACGTTCATCCCTGGATACGCGGCGCCTCCCGCCGTCGGTCACCGCTACTGGGGGCAGAAGGGGCGCGCCATGACCGAGGTCGCCGTCTGGGAGGACGACGGTGCGCCCGGCCTGCCGTCGCCCGGCAACTATCACAAGCCCTACGGCGGCGGTTGCGACACCAAGGGCTACAACTTCGCGCACGCCGAGGGTTTCACCTGGCCCGCGCTCCGTGCCTATCGAACCGTGCACGGCGACGTCGTCACCCGGGAGCAGCTCTACAGCATCACGGTCTACAAGGTCGCTGCGGACGGGACCGCCAAGCAGCTCGGGACCCTCTCCTACGCGCAGCAGCCCGACGGCGAGTGGCTCCCCACCTGCTCCGGGCCCGAGGCCCACCCGCTCGACGCCTCCAGGGGGACCTGTCAGATCAACGGTCCCATCTTCTCGGACCGCGGCGAACGTGCCGTCGCGGTCTTGCGCAACCTTTGACAGCTCCCGGTGAGCCCGCCATGAACCTGCGCCATGCCGTTCGCCAGGTCGTTTTCGCCGCCGCCTTTCTCGCCTGCGCAGCCTGCAGCAGCGGGAGGGGCAATCCACCCTCCGACGGCGGGCTCGGTGTCGGGAGCGGGAGCGGCGGCGCCTGGCCCGACCTCGCGGGCGCGGCCGCGCCGGCGCATGGGCCGCCCTTCCCGTCGAACAGCGGAGCCGTCACCCAGGGCGGAACGCTCACCTTCACGAGCGTCGGTGCGGCTGGCTGGTGGGGACGCCGGATCGACTTGGAGCCGGGTGACGCACGCTGCGACGTCCAGTCGGAACAGATATCGCTTCCCTGGGGCAGCGAGTCCTGTTGCCGGACGAAACATCCGGTGACGTCCGACCGCCTCACCCCATTCAACGAGCAGCAAACCCTGATCCTGGACGGGCCCCTGCGCATCCGTCAGCTCGCCGTATACCAGCCGCTCCAGGATGGCTCGGGCGATTGGGCCATCCGCTCGTTCTGGGATCGCCGCATTCCCAGCCAACCTTTCAACTTGCACCTCTCGGGTCCCGGCGACGCGAGAGCGTTCTCGGGCGACCTCGGGAACAACTGCACCTTCTATGCGGCGCAAGAGAAGGCGTTCCCCTGTGGCCCGGGCAGCGACCCCTACTGCCCCGGCTCGGCGCTCGACTTCGAGGGCTGGGCTGGGTCGAAGCTCTTCGTGATCCTGGCCTCGATGCCCTACGCCGACGATCCCACGATGAGGCCGCTGAGCTGTATCCAGCCTGGCCAGGACGAGAGGGCCGAGGACTCGCCCTGGATCGGCATCGACGCGTCCGAGCTCGCTCGGGACGGATGGTCTGGTTTCAACCCGTGCCACTGCTTCGCCAACACCGACGCCGGGGTAGGCGACGGTTGCGGGCAGATCAACGTGTTCGAGGTCATCGCCGAGTCTTCCGGTGCGCAGTGGGGCAATAGGGACGTGGTGAGCACCGGGGTCCGGTCCTATCAGGTCGGGTCGCTCGGGGGTGTCACCTGCGGCATCCAGGGCTGCGCCATGAGCCACTTCCCGGCCGCAGCCGACCTCCTCGACGCGAACCACCTCGTGGCCATGTCCCACGGTGCCGTCATCGACGCCGACCACCGCCAGTCGGCAGAAGGCCCGGTGTGGCGTCGCGCGCTCGACGACCGCTACTACCTCGTCCTCCTCGACGAGCGCGCGCGGACCATCCACGTGGCCGTCGTCCACCCTGCGAATCTACCCGCCGCCGCCCGCCCGCTACTGCCCGCGCTCCCCAACGCGCTCCCCGCGTCTGCGATCGAGGGCGTTCTCCAGATGCGGGTGCCGCAGTAGCGCTACGGGGCCAGCGCGGTCGCTCCGCGTTCACGCCAAGCTCAGGCGTAGGTCTGCTGCGTCACAGCGTTCGTGTCTGCTCGAGTACGAAACGGACCTACAGCGTGGAGCGCTGCGAGACGTACGCTCACCATCACTCGGACCAATCTTGCCTGGATGGGCCGCACGCCCGGTCGACGGAGCTCGACTTCCGAGCGGCTCTCTGGGACCGTGAGCGCATGCTCTCTCGCTGGTGCGATCCTGCGACTTCCCGCCGCGGATTCCGCGCCGCCATGCTCGCTGCGCTGTCGGCCGCGGCCCTGGCCTCCTGCGGCCATGACCCCGGCGGCGGGACGACCGATGCTGGCGGCACCGGCGTGCCCGTCGCTCCTGGGTCGAAGAGTCCGAAGAGAGGTGTCGCCTACGATCTCGCCTCGGCGAACGACCTGGCCGCTCTCTCACCGGGCGTGAGCTGGTGGTACGACTGGGGCCCGCGGCCGAACACGGCGGTTCCAGCGGACTATCGCGCGCGGTACGGGATGGATTTCATACCCATGCTCTGGAACGGGAGCTTCGACGCGACCGCGATCGAGTCCTTCATCCGGGCCCACCCCGACATCAAGTATCTGCTGCTCCTCAACGAGCCGAACCTCGCTGACCAGGCCAACCTGAAGCCGGACCAGGCTGCCGCCTTCTGGCCCAAATACGAGGCGATCGCCGCCGATACCGGCGTGGCGCTGGTCGGCCCGGCCATCACGTGGGGCACCATGGCGGGCTACAACGACCCCGTCACCTGGCTCGATGCCTTCTACGCCGCATACGAGGCCAGCCATGCCGGCCGGGCGCCGCAGATCGACTACCTGGCCTTCCACTGGTACGACTACGGGCTCGACGGCCAGCTCGACCGGCTCACCAAATATGGCAAGCCGTTCTGGGTGACCGAGTTCGCCAACTGGCACAGCCAGAACGACGGCGCGCAGATCGACACCTTCGCGAAGCAGCAGGAGCGGATGAAGGAGATGGTGGCCGTGTGCGAGGGCCGGGCCGACGTGTTCCGCTACGCGTGGTTCACCGGGCGGCTGTCGCAAGACCCGCACTTCACGAGCCTACTCGGCGCCGACGGTGAACTGACCGAACTCGGCCAGTACTATCTCTCCCTTCCCCACTGACTCAGGGGCTGTGGCTCGCCGATACGACGACCGCAGGTCGTGCCGGCGTGCCAGGCCTAAAGGCCTGGGCACGCGGCGCAACGGACCCCGAACGTGCCGCACGCCTCCGGCATGCCCAGGCACGACGGCATGATTCGGCTTGTCATCGTGGACCGCGACCGCGTAGGCGAGCCCGCGACCCTCGCGCCCATGGGCTTACTCGCGGACCTTCTGCAGCCACTGCTCGAGGACACTCCGAGCGAGCGTCGTGTGACCGACGCCGCGCTTCCTGGCGAGAGTTCGGAGCACTGCTAGGTCGTCCTTGGAGAGGCGGAGGGCGATCTGTTCTGTGCGCGTCGGTCGGATCTCGACGTCGATATCCTCCAGGTTGACGCCGAACTCCTCGATGCTGTGCTCGCCCCAGAAGGCGCGCTCCTCCCGGTCGCTCCGAAACGTTGGGATCTTGCTCTTCTTGGCACTCATCATCGCCCTCCCTTGCTGCGTCGCCAGGCGCGGTAACTGCGTGCTTCGTCGTCGTCGGAGACACGCGCGCTGACGCAAAGGCGCATGGATTCGGTAAACGACGCAGGATCCTCCGGCAACCCCATAGGTGGGACTACGAAGGCTCCTTCGGCTTCAAGATCGCGCGGCTTGGCCGCGCGCAGGACGCACGTGAGCAGAAGGCCATCGGCGAGTGGTCCCACCACGAACCAGCGCTCGTTCTTGCCGCTCCCACCGTGTCGCACCCGGGTTGGCCCATGCCGGCCGAAGACAGTGTCTGCAACGTCGTCGGCATCGATTCCACGCTCGGCGAGATGCTCGAGGCTGTTGTCGGTGAAGACGAGCGTCCAGTAGACCCTCGCGCCGGGCATACCATAATGGTATGCATTGCGGGATGCAAGTCAAGGGATCCGTACGTGCGGCGCAAGGGCGAGCTCGAGACCCCCTCGATCCGAAGCTCGACGAGGGCCGCGGAGGTGCGGGCGGCCTGCGCGCGCCCGCGCTCCGTGAGCGGTGGGTCGTCGCTCCGCCGCCTGTCCCATCGACGCGACCATCACGGCCGACGGGACCCGGAAGGTCACGGAGTTCGTGGCCTTCGCGAAGAGGCCCGGCGCGCAGGTGCGGGCGTTCCTGTGGTCGCTCGTGGCGGCCGAGATGCTGGCGAAGGGGAAGTAGCGGGCTCCCGGCGGTGAGCCTCGACGAGCGCCCTGGCAGCGGCGCCCACCTCGGCCGCCGGGCTGCCCTCGCGTCCGAACACGCGGGCGGCGACCCAGGCGCCGTCCATGAGGAGCAAGAGCTGCGCGGCGAGGGAGCCGGGGGCGCGGAGGCCGGCCTGCCGCGCCAGCTCCGCGAGGCGGTCCCGCAGCGCGATCTTGTTCCGGAGCGCCCTCCGGTGGGCGGGGTGGTCAAGCTCGGGGAACGCCAGCGCCGCCCCCTGAAATGGACAGCCCAGGCACTCGGGTCCGGTGGCGTGCGAGGCCAGCGCGTCGAACAGGGCGAGGAGCTGCGCCTCGGGCGCGACCGCGGACGCCATCGCCGCCTCCGCCCTCGCCCAGAACTCGTGATCCGCGCGCTCCAGGTAGGCGGCGATGAGCTCGTCCTTCGAGGCGAAGTGCCGGTAGAGCGTCATCTTCGCCACGCCGGACTCGGCGAGGATGCGGTCGATGCCGACCGCCTGGAAGCCGTGTCGGTAGAAAAGGGCGCCGGCGGTCTCCAGGAGCCGGTCGCGCGGCGCCGCCGGGCGGCTGCTCGAGTCGGCTGGGGTTCCCCGGCGGGCCATCTTGACACGATACAGACCTGTCTGTAAGTTCACAAGAGACAGACCTGTCTGTTCTTGTCAGACGGTCCGGGACGCGAGAGGCGTGGTCATGAAGATCGGCATCATCGGTACGGGTGGCATGGGACGCGCGCTGGGCCAGCGCTGGGCACGCGCGGGCCACGAGGTGCTCTTCGGCTCGAGGGATCGGAGCAAGGCCGAGGAAGCGGCCGCCGCCGCGAGCAGCGCGTCGGTGCGGGCGGGCGACTTCGACGACGCCGCCGCGTTCGGCGAGGTCGTGCTGTACACCGTGCGCGACGTGCTCCCATCCCGCCTGCTGCGGTCGCCGGCGGCACTCCGCGGAAAGGTGCTGATCGACTGCAACAACAGCGGCATCCTGGGGCTCGACGTCCCCGACCCGCAGCGCCGCCCCGGCCTCCACTTCACGACGCCGGTGCCCTCGCACGCCGAGCGGCTCGCCGCCGATGTTCCGGGCGCGCGCGTAGTGAAGGCCTTCAACACCATGGCGGCCCAGGTCATCGCGCTCGACCGGGACGAGCTCGCGCGCCACCGCGTCTCGGTCTTTCTCTGCTCCGACGACGCGCCGGCGAAGGCCGTCGTGCGCGGGCTCGCCGAGGAACTGGGCTTCGTGGGGGTGGACAGCGGCGAGCTGGAGCGCTCCCAGCTCGTCGAGGCGCTCGCCGACTTCGTCCGGTTCCAGATCGCGGGCATGGGCCTCGGCCCGGTCGCGACCCTCTCGCTCCACCGCCTGGGCGAGTCATGAGCGCGCTCTCGGGGCAGACGGTGGCGGTGGTGGGGGCGAGCTCCGGGATCGGGCTCGCGACGGCCAGGGCGGCCGCGCAGGAGGGCGCCGAGACGATGCTGCTCAGCCGATCGCAGGCGAAGCTGGAGGTCGCCGCGAGGTCGGTGCCTGGGATGGCGCGCGCGATCGCGATGGACATGCTCGACCCGGTGGCGGTCGGCCGCGCGATGGCGTCCATCGGCGCCATCGACCACCTCGTCCTGACCGCGGTGGGCGACGAGTACGCGCTCTTCGGGCGGTTGGCGGAGCTCAGGAGCGAGCAGCTGGAGCGCAGCCTCGACAAGCTCAGGGGGTTCGTGACCGTCACGCGCGCGGCCGCCCCGCTGATGCGCGAGCGGGGGTCCATCACCCTGCTCTCCGGCGCGGGCGCCGTCAGGCCGCCGCAGGGCACGTCCTTCGCCGCCGCCGCGAACGGAGCGATCGTGAGCTTCGGGAAGGCGCTCGCGCTGGAGCTCGCGCCGCTGCGCGTGAACGTCGTGATGCCCGGGGTCGTCGACACGCCCCTCCACGGCGACAGGCGAGAGGCGATCAGGGCCAGGGCTGAGTTGCCGGAGCTTCCCGCCCGCCGCTTCGGCCAGCCCGAGGACATCGCGCACGCGATCGTGTTCCTCATGACCAACCCCTACATGACGGGGCACACCCTCGTCGTCGACGGCGGCTTCCTGGCCGCCTGAGCTCGGATGCGATTCGGAGAGGACGACATGACGTTCGACGGCGATCGGGAGCGCGCTGGTGGCGGTGACTCACAGCAGCCCCTGCGAGGGCGACGTGTGGTCGTGGTCGGCGGCACGAGCGGGATGGGGCTTGGGGCTGTGCGTGCGGCTCTGCTGGCAGGTGCTGAGGTGGTCGCCGCCGGGCGCCGGCCCGAGGGGGCGCGGAAGGCCGTCCAGGAAGGACCAGGGCAGCTGCGACACGCCGTGGTGGACGTCACGGACGAGGCTTCGGTGCAGGCCCTGTTCGACGCTGTCGGCGAGCTCGACCACCTGTTCGTCACGGCGTCGCCCACTCCCGGGCCGGGCGGCGCCTTCCTCGAGCAGGACGTGGCGGCGGCGCAGGACTACCTCGTCCGGAAGTTCTTCGGGAGCTGGGCATGCGCCCGATACGCGGCGCCGAGGATGCGAGCCGGCGGCTCGATCACTTTCTTGACCGGCTGCGCGGCGGTCCGCCCCCGTGCTGGATCGACGATGGTGACCGCGACCTTCGCGGCGCTCGAGGCGTTCTCGCAGGCGCTCGCGCTGGAGCTCGGGCCCCTGCGCGTGAACACGATCCGTCCCGGCCTCGTCGACAGCGACATGTGGAGCAGCCTCGACGAGGCCGCGCGCGAACGGCTTCGCCGGAGGACGCGGGAGACGTTCCCGGCCCGCAGGATCGGCGCCGTGGAGGACATCGGACACGCCGCCGTCTTCCTCATGACGAACCCGTATGTCACAGGCGCCGTGCTCGAGGTCAGCGGCGGGGAGACGCTCGTGTCCCTCGACCTCTGATCACACGCCCAGTGCCTTCAGGATGAGGCGCTTCTTCCGGCGGCCGTCGAACTCGTAGTAGAGCCCCGCGGTCGAGCAGTTCCTGATCCACGAGGCCGTGCTCGAGGAACAGCGCCCGGGCGGCGCCCGGACCGGCCGTGCGCTGGCGCTCATCGACGGCAGCGCGGAGGATCTCCAGCGCTGGCTCGACCGCATGCGCCTCTTCGTCCGTCGTGCCGGGCCCAGGGTGTCGCTGCTCGACCTGTGCGCCCCGCCGCCATCGCAGTTCGCTCCGGAGGACATTCCCGGGGACGTGCGCGCGAACGGACGCTGGTATGCGGCGATGCGCGTCGCCGGACTGGTGATCGAGCCCGACGCTTCCCCGGGCCTGTGGTCGTTCGCCTCGCGAAATGCCCTCTTGCTGTACGACGAGGCACGGGCCCAGGCCGACGAGCCGTGGCTGGCGTGGGGAGCGCGCAGTGCCGGCCTCACCCTGGCGCGCCGCCTGCTCGCGCACGCCTCGGCATCCGGACGCTGGCCAACGCGCCGCACGAACGCGAAGGAGCTCGTGGCGTCCATGCACTCCTGGCGGCTCCTGCAAGACAGCCTGACCAGACCTGCGCAACGCCTGGGCGAGCTCCTGGAGCATCTCCGAACGCTGGATCTGGGCGAGGTCGAGGCGATCTACGTCCTCGGGGAAGATCAGGCGTCCGCGCAGGGCGCAGGCATCGTCTTCCCCGTCTTCGAGGCGCCGATCGTCGAGGTCGCCGGCGTCGAGCTGGCCCCGATCCGGACTGCGCTGGAGCTCGCCGCCGAGGGCCGCCGCATGGACAACTGCGTGGCAGGATTGTGCGGTGAGCTGGCGCGCGGCGGCCGCTGGATCTTCTCCGGCTCCATCCAGGGCGAGCCGGTGACGGTCGAGATCGCGAAGCTCGGC
>JBGQLS010000213.1:0-10014 GCA_041500205.1 Anaeromyxobacteraceae bacterium
GCGTACATCCCCCGCGAGCAGAACACCGCCGCGGACGAGATGTCGAACCGCGCCATCGACGAGAGGCTGTAGCGGCGGCGCACGACGCGGGGCCGCGCCGCGTGGGCTCGCGCCGGCGCGCTCGCCCTACGAGTGCGGCCCCGGTGCTCTCTCTCGCGCTCGCTCCTGGCTCCCTGGCACGCGCCTCGCCTGATTGCCGAGTCCCCTCCGCCGAGGCGAGACTCTCAAGCCGTGCACCGCAGCCCGTGCTATGTTGACGCGGCCGGAGCCGCTCGGGCGAACGCGTCGGCTTGCAGGGCTGGAGCCGCCGAGGAAAGTCCGAGCACCACAGGGCAGGGTGCCGGTTAACGACCGGTCGGGGCAACCCGCAGGAAAGTGCCACAGAGAACAGACCGCCGAACGGCGCCGCGTGGCGCGCGTGGCAAGGGTGAAACGGTGCGGTAAGAGCGCACCGCACGCCGGGTGACCGGCGCGGCAGGGTAAACCCCACCCGGTGCAAGAGCGAATAGGGAGGCGTCGCCACGCCGCAAGGCGAGGGCGGTTAGACCGGCCCGGTCGAGCCTCCGGGTCTAGCTCGCTAGAGGCGCGCGGCAACGCGCGCACGAGAGGAATGTTCGCCGCCGCGGCTCTCAAGGCGCGGGACAGAACTCGGCTTACAGGGCGGCTCCGGCATTTTGTCTCTTATTTCGATGGGTTGTAACGGCGGTCCGGGGGCGTCTGGCCATCCTCTGGCCAACTTCCCCGGTTTCGACCCCTCCCTGGCCGTCGGCGGTCAGGGGCGCGACCTCTGCCGCGCCGGCCCGCAGGTCGAGCGCGAGGGTCCCGAGGTCCCGGGCCGTGAACAGCTCGGGCTTGAGGTGGGCGTAACGCTCGGTCACCACCACCGAGTAGTGCCCGAGGATCTCCTTCAGCTTCTCGATCGAGCCGCCCGCCATGCACCACTGGCTTGCAAAGGTGTGCCGGGTGGCCTCGTACCAGCCGAGGCCCTCGCGAGCGAGTCCGAGGCGTGTGAGAGCGGCGCGCAAGTACGCGGCGGGCGTGTTCTTGTCGATCTTCACGCCGTCGCACCGGAGCGGCGGCACCACGCGTCCCTCCCCGCCGGTCTTCAGCTTCCACTCGCTCAGGATGGGGTGCAGCGCGTCGAGGATGGGCACCATCCGGCTGCTCGGACCACCCCGGGGCGATGCGCGCGGCAGACTCCGGTCCGAGGGCGCGCAGGATCGCGACGGCAGCTCGGCGCGACGGCTGCATCCCGTTGCAGATGAAGCCGATGGGTCGCGCAGCTCGGCGACATCAACGTCGTGGCGCACACGACCACGAGGACGAACAGCCTGCAAATGCGGATCGAGAAGCTCGCGGGCGAGCTGGCGCACGGCTTGTGGAGCATCCCGTCTTCCGGTGGTCGGCAGGGACCCGGAACTCGAGCGGCTCGTCCGCGACCTCATCAGCTACTCGCCGCGCGACCACGTTCCCGACCGCATCGCCGCGTTGTGCTTCGCTGCCATAGGTTGCGAGCGAGGGGAGCAACGCGTGGAATGGTTCGCGCACGATTTCTTGCGCCGGTGAAGGAGGGTAACTCCCGTGGAGAAGTCGCTCGTTCGCCCCTGGTATCCCGTGGTCGCGAAGATGCTCGCCGCAGGCTCCACGGCGATGGCGTCGGCCCAGGCAGTGGGGGCGTCCGTCCAGACCGTGCGCCGGCACCTCCACGCGCCGGGCAGCGTGCTCGCGAGCATGGTCGCGCAGGAGAGGACCAAACTCCGGGCGTTGACGACGCGAACATCGCTGCCGGAGGCGACGACCTCGCTCCGCTGCGCGGGAAGGCGCTTGCCGTGCTCGAGCGGGCGCTCGATGCCGGCGACACGTCGGCGGCCAAGGCGCTCCTGGGCAAGCTCGTCGCGAACCCGCCCGACGCGCCCCAGGCGGAGGCCGAGCCGGAGCCGGAGATCACGCCGGAGGAGGCCGCGCGGGAGACGGCGCTCGCGCTCCCGGCAGCGGCGGACCTCGCCCGGTCCGGCGTGCTCTCGCCGGAGGTGGCCGAGCTGCTCCGCGACGCCTGCCGCGCATTCCTCGCCGACGACCTCCAACCCCGCCCGCCGCTCGACGCGGAGGCGGATCGGGTCGAGGTGGTGCTCGACGAGCCCGCTCCTGTCGCGCCTCTGCCTCCGTCCTCCCCCGCAGCGGAAGCCGTGGTCGTCCCGCTCCGCCCGCTCGTCTGACAGGGACTTCGGCCACGGAGAACTGCAGGATCAGATCAATCGAACTACCCTCGGCCGTCCGGGAGATTCACAACCCGGGAGGGGCATCGTTTTCGGCCCCCGCCCAGGCTGGCATTTCCGAGCGCACGGATGTGCCGCCTGATTTCATTTCCACGATGACCCTGGACGCGACCGATCCGGCTGGTCGAGCGACGTAGCGCTCTTACCCGAGCCAGCGACGGATCAGCTTCGAGACCCCCGAACGTCGCCAGCGAGGTCTGTTTTCCCTGTCCATCCAGGAGACCAGGACCCCGGCCGAGACGCCGATGACGAGATACACGATTACGTTTTGCAATTTGAGCCAGGACATCGCGTTCAGCGCGTCCTCGCGCGTCAGCTCTGCAAATGTACGGCATCCCTCACCTCTCGGCACGGACTTAGAGTTTCCCCATCGAGGAGTTGACGCCAAGCGGGGAGGCACCCAACGCGCCTCGGGAGTCGCCTCCATGAGGCGTTACACGACCCTGCGTCCCGACCCTGCGTCCCGAAGCGAGCGCAAGCGTACGCAGCCCGTCTGGGCTCACTCGCGACGTGCGTGGCAGGGATTGTTCGGCGACCGAGGTATTGTGATGCGAAATGCTGTCGTGGCCTTCATGGTCGCGCTCTTGTCCGCTGCGGCGATCACACCAATAGTGAGAGCGGTAGCGATTCACAATAGCTGGTTCGATCACCCGCTCAGTACGCGCAACGTTCACGTCCGGCCCGTCCCGCGCTTGGGCGGCGTCGCGATCGTCTGCGCTTTTCTTGCGCCCTTCATCGGGCTGCTGCTCACGGACAGCACGGTCGTCCGGTTGGTCGTCGCTCACCGGGCAGACGTAGTCTGCGTCGTCCTGGGCGGCCTGGTGATAGCGATGCTCGGCGTCTGGGACGACCTGTGCGGCGCCAACGCGACGCAGAAGCTCGCGATCCAGTTCGGCGTGGCGGCGGTCACGTACGGCCTTGGCTTCCGCATCGACGAGATCGCGACCCCACTCGGAGACGTGGCGCTGGGCTGGGTGGGGCTGCCCTTCACCGTGCTGTGGATCGCCGGGATAGTGAACGCGGTCAACCTCATCGACGGGCTCGACGGGCTCGCCGCAGGAGTGGCGCTCATCGGGATCATCTGCAATGCGATCGTGGCGATCCAGCGCGGTGACGCGCTCATGGTGCTCGTCAGTGCAGCCCTGGCGGGCGCAGTGTTCGGATTCCTGTTCTTCAACTTCAACCCAGCGTCCATCTTCATGGGCGACACGGGCAGCATGTTTCTCGGCTTCTTCCTCGCGACGACTTCGATATGGACCTACAGGAGGTCGGCCACGGCAGTCTCCCTGCTCGCACCCGCAGTAACGCTAGCCCTCCCTATTGCGGACACCTCGCTGGCGCTGGGCCGCCGGTACCTCGGAGGCAGGCCCCTGTTTCGGGGCGATCGGGAGCACATCCACCACAGGCTCATCGCCCTCGGACTAACACACCGCAGGGCGGTCCTGGCTCTCTATGTGGCCTCAGGGTTGCTCGGCACAGCAGCCCTGGTTGTCGCCAACGCGGAGCCGCACACGGTCTTATTGATTCTCGCCGCTGTTATTGGGCCCGCGCTTATCGCACTCCGGGCCATGGGCTACCTCAGCAGCCGGCAGATACGGGCGCTCCTCAGAGGACGATCCCGGAACCTCAGCATGCGACGGTGCATCGACGAAATCGGAACGGACATCCGGCATGCCAGCACCCCCGAGGAAGTATGGAATTTGGTCAAGCGGGCCACCGAGCGCCTTCACGTGGCCGTACTCGCAATGGAGGTTCGCGGGACTGCCGACGGTGCCCCACTGCAGTTCCGGGAGCCGGCGTCTGATGAACTTACGACGTTCCGGTACCAGTTGGACGGGCACCGCACCGCTGGCGGATTCCTGGAGATCATTACGGTCGGTACGAGTCCGATGGATCGGGACACCGAGATCGGGCTGGAGATCCTCTGCGGCCACGTGCACGCGGCTCTCGAACGCATCGGACGGGGCCGGCGCGCGGCGCCAGCGGCCCCAGCAGGAACAGCGTCTGGTTTCGACATGTGATGCAAGAACTACCACTGCTGTCCAAGAACGGGCGTACTCGGGCACCGACCCCCGCGCGGACGGGCCTGAAATGTAAGGTAAGCGGAGCGGCGCGAGGCGGTCTGAAAGGGACTTCGGCCGGCCGGCTGGCGATGACCTACGGGTAGCCCATCAACGCGGCCTCCCTTTTCCCCGTTCTTCATGACATTCCAGGCGAATCGATAGAGAGGTTGCCACGAAAAGGACTCGCATCAACTTTGTCTAGGTGGCACTGTTCTAGCTGGCCGGGCTCGCTGCACCCGCGCGCGAGAGGTGACGCGGCGTAACGGGACAGCCAGCAGCCGTTCGCCAGTCTGCTCTCACGCGAGGGGGGCACACCTCATGCCGCTGCATACGAGGGAGTTCCTGCGCCGGAGACACGACGACATCATGCGCGAGTGGGAGCACGCGGTGAGGTCGGAGTCGCAGGTGGTCGAGCTGGAGCACGCCGCGCTCCGGGACCATCTCCCGCAACTTTTGAATGAGCTTGCCGAGTGGATGGAAAGCGGCGAGCCGGTCACCTCTACTAGCTTGAAGTTGTCCTCTGCCCAGCACGCAGCGAATCGACTGGAGCACACGTTCCAGTTGAAGCAACTCGTCAAAGAGTACCGACTGCTGCGCGAGGTGATTCTCCGCCTCCTGTTATTGGAGGAAACGGAGCAGGCGCGAAACAGCATGGAAGGGAAGGCGGCGAGAGTAGCTGAGTTGGCCCGCCTCAATGCTGGTCTCGATGCCGCCATCAGCAGCGGGGTCGAGGCGTTTTCCTCGCAGCGAGAGGGCAAACTGCTCGCGGTCCAAGAGCGGCTCGAACTAGCACTCCACGCCGCGGATGTAGGGGCGTGGGACTTCGATCCGCCAACTGGCACCCTCGTCTGTGATGCGCGCTGCAAGGCGCTGTTCGGCCTTCCGGCAGACGCGCCGGTGGGCACCGACGCCTTCATCGCTGGGCTCCATCCCGACGACAAGCAGCGCGCAGAGCAGGCTGTGAAGGCGGCGTTGCGCGGCGAGAACGGAGGTGACTTCAGGAATGAGTATCGAACGGTAGGCATCGGGGACGGCATCGTGCGGTGGGTGGATACTCGCGGGAAGGCGTTCTTCGATTCCGCTGGGCGTGCCACTCGCTTCATCGGGACGGTGCTCGACATCACGGAAAGGAAGTCGGCAGAAACCTTGCGCGAGCAGTTCCTTGGCATTTTGGGCCACGACCTGCGCAACCCGCTGCACACCATCGTCACAGCCGCCGCGTTCATGTGGCGTTCGGGGAAGCTGCCGCCAGGACTCGACAGGGCGTTGGCTGGCATCGCCCGCGCCGCCGAGCGGATGACCCGGATGATCCGCGACCTCCTGGACCTTACCCGTGGCCGGATCGGCGGAGGCATCCCGATCACTCCCGCATCCATCGACATGGCGGACGTGTGCCGTGCCGTGGTCGAGGAGATGAGCATGGCGTACCCAGAGCGCTCAGTCTCCGTTCAAGCTCACGGTCAGTTCGAAAGCGACTGGGACCGGGATCGCGCCCACCAGGCGGTCGGGAACCTCGTCGGGAACGCTATCGAGCACGGCAGCGACCCGGTGGTGGTTTCACTGACGAGAAGCGACGATGAGGTCGTCGTTGCCGTCACGAACGCTGGCGACCCAATCCCCGAGGACCGCTTGCGCATCCTGTTTGAACCATACCATCGTGTTGGCGAGGGTCATGGCCTGGGGCTCGGGCTCTATATCGTGAGCGAGATCATGCGCGCCCACGGAGGCAAGGTCGAGGTTGCATCCTCAAGGGAGAACGGGACGACGTTCTCACTCCACTGGCCGCGACACCGAGAAGGCCCACGCGCTTCTGGAGGACCTGGAGGTCCTTGACTGGATTCGGGGCGCAGCTGCCCATTCCAAGATCGTCACGTCGGTCTGTACGGGCTCTCTTCTGCTGGCAAGGGCAGGGCTGCTGGAAGGGCGTCGTGCCACGACACACTGGGGGGCGCTCGACCTGCTTCAGTCCCTCGGGAAAGGGATCGCGGTTGAGCGCGAGGCGCGCGTGGTCGAAGACGGCGTGATCTCGTCGGCAGGCGTAGCGTCCGGGATCGACATGTCCTTCCAGGTGGTGGAGAAGCTCTTTGGCCGAGCGGTCGCGGACGAGACGGCGAAGTACATCGAGTACCGTCGGTGAACACCGTAGCATTCCCCGAATGCTACTCGGGATTTGCTTCGACCGACTTGACCCAGACGATCTCGCAGGCTCCGGAGCCCAGGTCGTCGCGGGCACAGCCGTACACCCTCTGCGCCATGCTACCCAGGGTCCAGGGAAGCGCTTGAGCACCCATTTGTGACGGCGGTGGCCCAGGACCAATCTCTCCGGCGGTATGCTTGCCCCGGAGGTGGCCAGACGAGATCACGAAATCGGCCAAGCCCTTGAAATGACCACAGGTGATCACGCCGCAAGGACAGCGGTGATCACTCAAAGGAGGGCTCGGCTTACAGGGCGGCCCCGGCATTTGTGCCCTATTTCAGGTTGTTGGGATGGCACCCCGGCCGCCCTAATCCAGTTTTGCTCCCTTGTTTGGTCCGAACTGCCTGGTTCGCGGCCCATGTCGAGGGTTCTCGCGGCATTCAATTAGCGCGATACAACCACCCGTTACCTGCGCGTGGCGGCGGCGTCGCGGTAGAGCTGCTCCACCTCGGCTTGCTTCCAGCGCTGGAACACGTCGCGCTTGAGCTTCAGCGTCGGCGTGAGGAGCGCCGGGTAGTCGGCCAGGCCGCCCGGGATGACCAGCAAGTGCTTGGGCTTCTCGTACTCCGAAAAGGGCTCCAGGGCGACGCGAACCCGCGAGAGCAGGTCGGCGGCCACGTCGCGCCCCTCGGCGCGGAGCCGTTCGATTTCGGGCTGCGGCACGAACACCGCGGCGGCCACGAAGGGCCGCCCGTCGCCGAGCAGCACCGCGCCCGCGAACGGCGGCGTGGACGTGATGGCCTGCTCGATGGGCTCGGGCGAGAGCTTCTTGCCCGTCGAGAGCACGAGCAGGCATTTCTTGCGGCCGATGACCTGCAGCGTGCCATCCGCATCCAGGCGCGCGAGGTCACCCGTCCGGAAGAAGCCGTCGGCGGTGTACGCGTCGGCTTCGTCTTCGGCGTCGAGGTACCCGGTCATGAGCGTGCCGCCGCGCAGGCACAGCTCGCCGTCCTCGGCGATGCGCAGTTCCAGGTCGGAGGACGGGTAGCCCGCGGAGCCGATCCGGCGCGGTCCAGCGAAGAGGTTGGAGGAGATGAGGCCCGCCGTCTCGCTCATCCCGTACAGCTCGACGAAGGGCAGGCCGAGCGACTCGAAGAACGCGGCGAGGCCGGTCGGCGTGGCGGCGCCGCCCGAGAAGATGCCGCGCACGCGTCCGCCAAGCCGCGCACGCAACGGTCGGCCCAAAGCTCGACGGGCGAGCAGCGCCAGGCCGCGATCCGCGAGGCCGCGCCCGGCGCCCAGCGACACGCGCTGGGCTGCGGCCAGGGAGGCCCGGACGAGCGCGCGCACCGGCGCCGGGCGAGACGCCACGCGCGCTTGGACTTCCTCGCGGATGCGGTCGTAGACGAGGGGGACAGAGAAGAGGTAGGTCGGGCCGAGCGCCAGGCCGCGCGGGATGTCCTCGCGGCGCGAGACCATGATGAGCCTGTGGCCCTGCGCGAGCGCGAGCATGAACTGGTCCTGCCCGGCCACATGCGCGAACGGCAGGAAGTGGAGGCCTTCGTCGTCGCCGGTGCACCCGGTAGAGGCCCACCCGCCCTGGATGGCGCGGATCATGGCGCGCTGGGGGAGGCGAACGCCCTTGAAGCGGCCGGTCGTGCCGCTCGTGAACAGCAGCAGGAAGGGATCCTCGCCCTGCCCGGCGGCGACCAGGGCGTCAAGCGCCGTGGGCGTGATCTCGGGCGCACCCGGCGCGTCGAGCACCTCGGCGACGGTCGCTGCGTGCGCGCCCACCGGCAGGGCATCGCCGGCGAGCGGCTCCTGGGACAGCACGGCCGCCAGTCCACCGGCCGCCAGCGCTGCCGCTTCCGGCGCGAGCTTCGCCCACTGTGCCGCAGTGGATACGTAGACGACGCGAGGGTGGACGCGCTGCGCGAGCCCGCGCGCGGCCTCTTCCCCGATGTGCGCGAAGAGCGCCGCGGGCTCGGCCCGGAGCACCTGGGCCGCGAGCGAGACGGCCTGCCACTCCGGGCTGTTATCGGCGAAGAGGAGGACGCGGTCGCCGCGCCGGACGCCCGACGCTTGCAGGAAGGCCGCTGCCCGCCGGACGCTCCGCTCGAAGTCCCCGAACGACACGGCCCGCGGTGGTGCGCCCTCCTTGGCCAGCACGACGCGCAGGAAGGTGGCGTCAGGCCGGCGCCGCGCGGTCGCGACGAGCGCCTGCGGAAAGGTGTCCAGACCGAAGTGTCGCGTGCCTGGGATAGCCAAGTGCGCCTGGAGAAGTCGCAGCGGTCGCCCTGGGTGACGCGACTAGATCGGCATGACTCGACGTCACTGCAGTGCCGCAGCACCCCGCCTTGCCTATCGTACTCTCTCGAGCCGAGGCGGGGTCGTGCCGGGAGGGCCCCTCATATCGGGTGAGGTTGTGCATTCGAGACTCACCCGGTTTCGACGAGGCCATGCCCGATCCGGTGAATCGTTCCGGGCGGTGCTCCGCGGCTCAGCGCGTCCACCAGCCAGACCCGGGGCTCCCCGCTCCACAGCCCTGCCCGATGATACGCCTGCCTTCACCTGTCGAGCTTGATCCGCGCCGAAACGCGCCACGAACCGCGGGACCTCGAATGCTGCGGCATTACAGGAGAGACTCGTGCGGGGTAGGCAAAGAGTGCAGGGCCTATTGCGTGCGCTATTGTGACGCAGCTGGTTGGGAGGACAGGACTCACTGAGCCCTTACCCTCTCAAGCGAAGACTTCGATGCGACGCGCAGGCTGTCGCGAGTTCGTCGGCGCGCGCGAAGGAGGCACCAGTGTTCGAATTGAAGCAAGTTGCTTGCGCGATAGACCTGTCGGAGCCGTCGCGCATCACGATGGAGTACGCTGCTGATCTAGCAAAGCTCCTCCGGGCCGAACTGACGCTCCTCCATGCTCACGAACCTTCTGGCCGCGCTCCTTCGGTCCCGGACAAGATGCTCGAGCAATGGCGGGTGGAGGCAGAAGCTCGGGTCGGCTCTCCGGTGCGGTCACGGCTGCTAGCCGGAGATCCGAGCACTGCGATCTTGCGCCATGCCGTCGACTATAGCTGCGACTTGCTCGTTGTGGGCATGCGCAGTCGTACCGGTGTTTCGCGCCTCACCTTGGGTTCCGTCGCGGAGGGTGTGATCCGTAGCTCTCCCTGCCCTGTACTCGTCGCCCGCAACCACCACTTCGCGGAGAAAGCCGCTGACGCCGAGGAGATTGCCCAGTACCGCTGACGTCCGCTTTAGGGGGAGCCCCCGCTCTCGCTCTTCGGGGTGCCCATCTATGTGGACGCCGAACTGGCCCGGCAGCCGTGACTGCTCATGCGCGGCGGCACGCACGAAGACGCCATCCAGCTCGACACCGACGACTGGCTCCTGTCCGAGCACGCGACGCACAACGCTGGAAGGACAGAATAGAGAAAGCCCCGCGATCCGGGTGGGTCGCGGGGCCTCGGCAGTCCGGCGTTCGTCCCGCCGCCAAGTGGCCGGCGCGACGCGCTGACGTCATGCGGTACGTCGAGC
>JBGQLS010000214.1:0-9978 GCA_041500205.1 Anaeromyxobacteraceae bacterium
CGCACCGGCGAGACCGGTGACGTCGGCCTCGCGCTTCGAGGCGAGGGCGTCGAGCAGTTCCATCTGAGTGCTCATCGGAGGCGGCATCTTAATCGGGCCTCAGGCTTCTGGTTTGGTCGACGAGCGAAATCGCCGCTGCAGGGGCGGCTTCGCCGCACGACCCGCAACGTGTCCCGGAAGTCGGTTCCTTGAATGCCCGGGGAGTGGTCGCTAGACTGAACCCGGCGGCTAACCTGGAAGGGTTGCCGCACTCCAGAAACACCATGCGCGCGCTACGGCTGACACCCGCTATTTTATTGGTGTTGGCGGCCTGCGGTGGGCAGCCGGAGGCGGTGCCGCGCCGTTCCGACGGCATGCCGCTCGTCGGAATGCTCGCTGCTCCGTCTGCGCCGGCCGTGCGTGACCTGAGGAGCGGCCGGTTCTCCGAAGCCAGGGCGCAGCTCGAGGAGGCGCTCTCGAGAAACCCTGAAGGCATGGCCGCGTTGAACGACCTCGCCGTCAGCTACGCGATGGAAGAGCGTTTTGACGCCGCGCGTCATCTCTTCGAAGAGGTGGCTGCCCGCGGCACGCCGCGCGAGCAGCAGGCCGCGCTCGTGAACCTGGGAGAAATCTACGCGCTCGACGGCTATTCCAGCGCGGCCGAGGCCTACCTCACCTCCGCGAAGGCCGTCGATCCGAACAGGCCGGAACCATCCTACGCGTTGGCGCTGCTCGCCGACGCGCGCGGCGACCGTGCCGGTTCGCTCTCCGCCGTCCGGGAGGCGCTCGAGTCGGACCGCGGCGCATTGGCGCGGCGCGACCTCGCCTTCCTATATCCCGAGGAGCGCCTGCACTTCGAGGCGCTGCTGGCGGAGGCTTCGGGTGATGTCGTCACCGCCATTGCGCGCTGGCGTGAGCTCGCGCGCGGCCACTTTCCGGCACTGGCGCAGTTGGCCCAACGCCGACTCGAGGAGCCCTGACGTCCAGCATGATCGGTGAAGCATCCGGGCTTTCCCAGCGGGCGAAAGACATCCTTCGCGCCCTCGTCCAGGACTACATTCACATCGGTGAGCCGGTGGCGAGCCAGCCCCTCCTGGCACGGCACGAGCTCGACTGTTCGCCCGCAACCGTCCGCAACGTCATGGCCGACCTCGAGGCGCTCGGCTTTCTCCAGAAGCCTCACGCCTCGTCGGGCCGGGTGCCGACTGCCGCAGGGTATCGGCTCTACGTCGACACGCTGCTCAAGGTGAAGCCCCCCCCCGCGGCTGATCGCGAGCAGATCGAGAAGGTGACGCACGAGTCGCCCGGCGTCGAGTCGCTGCTCGAGTCCACCGCCCGCGTCTTGCATTCCTTGTCGCACCACGCGGGTGTGGTGACCACGCCGCGGCCGATCGCCGACCCCGTGCGGCAGATCGAGTTCCTGCGCCTGCGCGAGAACCGGGTCATCGTGGTCTTCGTGTCCGAGGCCGGACTCGTCACGAACAAGCTCATGCAGCTCGAGAAAGCCCCCGAGCCAGGCGAGCTCGAGCGCGCGGCGAACTACCTCAACGAGAAGCTGCGCCAAGGACCGTTCTCGTCCTTGCGCGAGCGCATCCTCGCCGACATGCGCGACGACCAGGGCGCCCTGCAGCGCCTGGTGGCGCAGGCCCTGAAGCTCGCCGAACAAAGCTTCGGGCCCGCGGCGCCGGAGGGCGAGGTGCTCGTGGATGGAGAGGAGAGCTTCCTCGACGCCCCCGAGTTCGCCGACGTGCAGAAGGCGCGCGCGCTTCTCAGGACCTTCGCCGAGAAGGACCGGATCTTGCGCATGCTCGACAAGGTCCTGCGCGCCCGGGAGGTGCAGATCTTCATCGGCGCCGAGAGCGAGCTCGCGAGCGATCCCGACGTGTCGGTGGTGGCGGCGCCCTATGGGCGCGGTGACCAGGTGCTTGGGACGCTGGCGGTGATCGGGCCGACGCGCATGAACTACGCGCGCGTGATCCCGCTCGTCGACCTGACCGCGCGTGAGATCTCTCGCGCACTTTCCGGCAAGAGCGAGTGAGCGCCCGGTCGTGTGCGCGGGCCGGAGCCGGAGCGGGAAGCTTGTTCAGCGGGCGGCCCGTGTGACACAATGGGTCGAGGGCGTCGCCTCCTGCGCGAGCCGCTCCCGGTCCAGGCATGACACAGGACAGCGACAAGAGCGCCTTCTCGGCGGACATCCCCGAGGATGCCATCGCCGAAGCGCTCGAGGCGGTGGAGAGGAGCTCTCGCGGCGCTCCCGCTCCAGCCCTGCCCGGAGTCGAGGTCGAGGCCTCCGCCGCGCCGATCGCGGCGGGCCCGGCCGAGGTGAGTCCGTTCTCGAACGAGGCAGAGAAGCTGCGGCTCGAGCTGGAGATGAGCCAGGAGGGCTCGCGCAAGGTGTACGCGCAGCTCAAGGAGGAGCACGAACGGCTCCTCCGCACCGCGGCCGACCACGAGAACTACAAGAAGCGCGTCGTGCGCGAGAAGGACGAGCTCCTGCGCTACGCCAACGAGCGGCTGGTGAAGGAGATCCTGCCCGCCCTCGACAGCCTCGATCGGGCGCTCGCCGCGGCGCGCGCCGGCGATCCGCTCACCAGCGGGGTGGAGATGACGCGGCGTCTTCTCGAGGACGCCCTCGGGCGTTTCGGGGTGAAGGGCTTCTCGGCCAGGGGGCAGACCTTCGACCCGCGCGTGCACGAGGCGCTCATGACCGTGGCGACCGCCGCCCAAGCGCCCGGATCGGTAGTGGAGGAGATGCAGCGGGGTTTCTACTTGCACGACCGGCTGATTCGGCCGGCGGCCGTCGTGGTCGCCGCGGCTCCACCTGCCGCTGCCACGCCGCCCGCTGCGGCCGACGGGTCGGGCACGGCGAAGCGGGACGGCGAACCATGACGGCGGGGGCATCATGGGCAAGGTGATCGGGATCGATCTCGGGACGACGAACTCGTGCGTTGCCGTGATGGAGGGCGGCGAGGCGATCGTCATCCCCAACAGCGAGGGCTCGAGGACCACGCCCTCCATGGTGGCCATCACCGAGGGCGGGGAACGCCTGGTGGGCCAGATCGCGAAGCGGCAGGCGATCACCAACCCGGAAGCGACCGTGTACGTGGTGAAGCGGCTCATCGGCCGGAAGTTCGAGGAAAAAGAGGTGAAGCGCACCGCCTCGCTCGTCCCGTTCCGGATCGTGCCCAACGAGAAGGGCGACGCCTGGGTGGAGGTTGCGGCCAAGGGCTACTCGCCGGCCGAGGTATCGGCGATGGTGCTCGCCAAGATGAAGCAGACGGCGGAGGACTACCTCGGCGAGCCCGTCACCGAGGCCATCGTCACTTGCCCCGCCTACTTCAACGACGCCCAGCGCCAGGCCACCAAGGACGCGGGCCGCATCGCGGGCCTGGAGGTGCTCCGCATCATCAACGAGCCCACCGCGGCCGCGCTCGCCTACGGCATCGACAAGCAGCAGGGGGCGAGCGAGAAGATCGCCGTCTACGACCTCGGCGGCGGCACCTTCGACATCACCATCCTCGAGCTCAACCAGGGCGTGTTCGAGGTGAAGGCTACCAACGGCGACACCTTTCTCGGCGGCGAGGACTTCGACCAGCGCCTCATCGACTGGCTGGCGAAGCGCTTCCTCGAGGCGAATCGCATCGATCTGAAGAAGGACCGCATGGCGCTGCAACGGCTCAAGGAGGCCGCCGAGCGCGCCAAGCACGAGCTCAGCTCGGCGGGCGAGACGGAGGTCAACCTGCCCTTCATCACCGCCGACGCCTCCGGCCCCAAGCACCTGGCCGAGACCATCGACCGGCAGACGCTCGAGCAGCTCGTCGGCGACCTCATCGAGAAGACGATCGAACCTTGCAAGATCGCGCTCCGCGACGCGGGCGTCACCACCCAGCACCTCGACACCGTCATCCTCGTCGGCGGCATGACCCGCATGCCGAAAGTGCAAGAGGTGGTGAAACGCTTCTTCGGCAGGGAGCCGCACAAGGGCGTGAACCCGGACGAGGTGGTCGCGGTCGGCGCCGCCATCCAGGGCGGCGTGATGAAGGGCGAGGTGAAGGACGTCCTCCTCCTCGACGTGACACCGCTCTCCATCGGCGTCGAGACGGCCGGCGGCGTCTTCACCAAGATCCTCGAGAAGAACACGACCGTGCCCTGCAAGAAGTCCCAGGTGTTCTCGACCGCGGTCGACAACCAGCCGCTCGTCAGCATCCACGTGCTGCAGGGCGAGCGCGACATGGCCGCCGACAACAAGACGCTCGGGCGCTTCGAGCTCGTCGGCATCCCTCCCGCGCCGCGCGGCGTGCCGCAGATCGAGGTCACCTTCGACATCGACGCGAACGGGATCGTACACGTCTCCGCGAAGGACCTGGGGACCGGCAAGAGCCAGCAGATCCGCATTACCGCCTCGTCGGGGCTCTCGGAAGGCGAGATCCAGCGGATGATGCGGGACGCCGAGGCGAACAAGAGCGACGACAAGCGCAAGAAGGAGCTCGCGGATCTCAAGAACAACGCCGAGGGGCTCGTCTACACGACCGAGAAGAGCCTGGAGGAGTACGCGAGCGCGCTCAAGGCCGAGGACCTCGAGGAGATCAAGGCCGACCTGGAAGTGCTGAAGCAGACGCTGCCCTCGAACGACCCGGCTGCCATCAAGGAGGCGCTCGTTCGCCTGGAGGGAAGCGCTTACCGGATCGCCGACGCCATCTACGCCCAGCAGGGAGGCGGCGGAGCGTGAAACGAACGTCCACTCGCTCGCGCGCGTTTGTCAGCTCCCCAACGTGCGTTATATTGCAGCCGCAATTCTAGGCTGACAGCTAACCCCGCGGATGGACGTGCAAAAGCGCGACTACTACGAAGTGCTCGGCGTCGGCCGCGAGGCTGACGAGCAAGAGCTGAAGAGCGCGTACCGCAAGCTCGCGCACCAGTTCCATCCCGACAAGAATCCCGGCGACAAGTCCTCCGAGGATCGTTTCAAGGAAGCCTCCGAGGCCTACGAGGTGCTCTCGGACCCGGAGAAGCGGGCCCGGTACGACCGCTTCGGCCACGTGAACGGCCAGAACCCCTTCGAGGGAGGTTCCCCGTTCGGCGGCGCCGCGGGCGCTACCATCAACGACATCTTCGGCGACATCTTCGGCGAGATGTTCGGCGGAAGGCGCCAGCGGGGTCGGCCGCGCGGCTCCGATCTGCGCTACCACCTCGAAGTCAGTTTCGAGGAGGCGGCCTTCGGCACCTCCGCGCGCATCCAGATCCCGCGTCCGCGCCGCTGTGACGCCTGCAAGGGATCCGGCGCGAAGCCCGGGACGCAGCCGCGCACCTGCCCAACCTGCGGCGGGGTTGGTGAGATACGGCTCACGCAGGGTTTCTTCTCCGTGGCCCGCACCTGCCACCACTGTGGCGGTCAGGGCCGCGTCATCGCGGAAAAGTGCGAGGGATGCGCCGGCGCCGGCATGGTGCGCGAGGAGGCGGTGGTCGAGGTGAAGGTCCCGGCCGGCGTCGACACCGGCACCCGGCTCAAGCTCAGTGGCGAGGGCGAGCCTGCGCCCCAGCCGGGAGCGGCCCCGGGCGACCTCTACGTCGTGATGCAGGTGCGCGAGCACCCCATCTTCCGGCGCGAAGAAACCGAGGTCATCTGCGAGATGCCCATCAGCTTCACCGAGGCGGCGCTGGGCGCGCACATCGACGTCCCTACCCTGGACGGGCCGTTCAACATGAAGATCCCTGCCGGCACGCAGTCCGGCAAGGTGTTTCGCATGCGCGGCAAGGGCATCCCGAGCCTCGGCGGCGGCGGGCGCGGCGATCAGCACGTCCGCGTGGTGCTGGAGACGCCGACGCACCTCACGAAGGAGCAGAAGGAGATCCTGGAGCGCTTCGCAGCCCTCTCTGGCGAGAAGACCCAGCCGGCCACGCGTAGCTTCTGGGAGAAGGCAGCCGAGATCTTCGGGAGCAAGAAGGACGCGTAGCCGCGGGCGTTGCCGTGTTGCGTCCCCGATTCGAAACGGTCCAGGGCCTGGAGCGGCCGGCATCGTACGACCGCTCCACGTGTGTGCGAGAAATCCTCCCCTTCGGATAAGAACGCAGCGGGGCGGGGCCTTGCCCAAGGTCGCCAACTCCTGTAGGGCGGGCCTTGTCCCCCGCCCCGGGGGTCGCTCCCGCCCACCAGGTGGAAACATGCGCACCCTGCCCCGGCTCGCCATCGTCGCGTCGCTCCTCCTCGCCGCATGCCCGAAGCGGGTGACCGTGAACGGACGGGAGATGAGCGAGGAAGCCGCGAATGCGGAAGCGACACAGGAGGTCGCGCGGGCCCGAGTCGAGGGCGCGCGGCTGGCACCCCAGGACGCGGCGGAGCGCTTCGAGGCAATCGCGGCCCGCTTCGGCGACACCCCGGCCTCCGCGGACGCGCTCTACGAGGCAGCCCTTCGCTGGCGCGCCGCGGGCCGACCCGATCGTGCCCAGGAGTCGCTCTCCAGGCTGCTCACCCGCATGCCGCTGTCGCCGCGCGCATCGCAGGCGAAGTACCAGCTCGCCGTCGTCGAGACGGACGCCGGCCGGCCTCGGGAGGCGCTCGCCGGCCTCACCTCTCTCTACGACAAGCTGCCGGCCGCTGACCGGCCGGAGGCCGCGCGCGAGGCGGCGCGGGCGGCGGAGGCCGCGCACCTGTGGCCGCAGGCGGCGCGCTGGCGCAACGAAGCCGCGCAGCTTGCCCAGGGCGCAGAGCGCTCGCGGGAGCTCGCGAAGGCGGTCGAGCTCGTCGACGGCCTGCTCACGTTCCAGGAAGTCGCCACGCTGAAGACGGAGCTGCCCTCGAGCTCGCCGCTGCTCCCTGCGGCCACGATGAAGCTCGCGCGCATCCAGCTCCACCTGCATGACGAGGCGGCGGCGGAGCGCTCGGCCCGGGAAGTGGTGGAGCGGTGGTCCGATTCGCCCTTCGCGCAGGACGCGAGGGCGCTGGCGGACCGGCTCTCTCACCGCTCGCAAGTGAGCTCGCGGACCGTCGGCGTGGCGGTGCCGCTCTCCGGTAAGCTGAAGCCCTGGGGCGAGGCCGTGCTGCAGGGCGTTTCACTGGCCCTCGGCGAAGGGAACGGATTCAAGGTCGTGGTGAAGGACACCCGGGGCGAGCCGGAGGGAGCCCAGAGCGCGATCGAGGAGCTGGCGCAGGGAGAGGGCGTCATCGCGGCGCTGGGCGGCGTCGTGAACGCCGAGGCGCCGCGCGCCGCCAGCGCGGCGCAGGATCAGGGGCTGCCCTTCATCTCGCTCGCCAGGGTCGAGGGGGTGACCCAGGCCGGCCCGTTCGTTTTCCGGAACATGCTCACCGCCGAGGCGCAGGCCAGGGCGCTCGCGGAGCTGACGATGGCACGGCGCGGGATACGGCGCTTCGCGCTGCTCTGGCCGCAGGTCCCCTACGGGCAGGAGCTCGTGACGTCGTTCTGGGACGAGATCGACGCGCGCGGTGGCGAGGTGCGCGCCGCCGAGAGCTACGATCACGACAGGACCACCTTCGCGCCCGTCGTGAAGAGCATGGTGGGGAAGCTCTGGCTCGACGAGCGCCAGGACTACGTCGAGCAGGTGAGAGAGATCATGAAGGACGAGACCGATCCCTACCGCCGACGAAAGGCCATCGAGAAGCTGCGCGATCGGCTCCCGCCCGTGACCGACTTCGACGCCATCTTCATCCCGGACTTCGCGAAGAACGTCGCGCTCATCGCCCCGGCTCTCGCGGTCGAGGACGTCGTCACCCAGACCTGCGACCCGAAGGAGGTGGAGCGCATCAAGAAGGTGACCGGCCGCGAAGACCTGAGGCCCGTGCAGCTCCTCGGCGCGAACGGCTGGGACGACCCGGCCCTGCTCGAGAAGGCGGGCAAGTATGTGGAATGCGCCATCTTCGTGGACGGCTTCTTCGCCGGGTCGGAGCGGCCCGACACGAAGGTCTTCGTCGCCGCCTTCCAGGCGAAGTACGGTCACCCCCCGTCGATCCTGGAGGCGAGCGCATACGACGCCGCGCGCATGATCCGGCGCGCCCTCGAGGCCGGCGCAGCGACGCGGGACGCCGTCCGCGACCAGCTCTCCACGCTCAAGGGCTTCCCCGGAGCGACCGGCGACCTCGCCTTCGACGCGCGGCGCGAGATCGCGAAGCAGCTCTTCTACATCACGGTCGACAAGGGATCGCTCCGGGAGCTCACGCCGCAGGAGCTGGCCGCGCCGGGTGCGGGCGGGACCTGACCTCGGTTCCGATCGACGTGGTCCCTGGGGTGCCCGTCACCGAGGAAGCCGCATGCAGATCGGATCCCCCGTCTCGCATCGCGCGGCGGAAGGCGGGCTTCCGCCCTACACTACACTCGACCATGCCCCAAGCCCTGGCGCGCGCGCGCACCTGGACCCGGATCCCCTACCTCAACCTCGTACTCTTCTTCGCGACGGTGCTCACCACGCTCGTGGCGGGCGCCCAGCAGAGCGCCCTTCGCCTGCCCGCAACGGGCGGCGGGCTCGCCAGCGTGCTCGCCGACGCCGGAGCCATAGCGGTCGCCGGGTTGCCGTTCTCCGCGGCGCTCATCGGCATCCTCCTCTGTCACGAGATGGGGCACTACCTCCTCGCGCGCGCGCATCGCGTCGACTCCACCTTGCCCTTCTTCATCCCGGTGCCCGTCGGTCCGATCGGCACCTTCGGCGCGATCATCCGTATCCGCTCCGCGCTGCCCAGCCGGCTGGCGACGCTCGACATCGGCGCCGCCGGCCCCTTTGCCGGGTTCTTGGTGGCGCTGCCGCTGCTCGCCTGGGGCATCGCCCATTCCGAAGTCCGCGCGGTCGGCGACGTCGTGCTCGAGAGGGCCAACACGGGTGCCATCGCGATCGTCCGGGGATGGCTCGCGAGCGATCACCCCGGCTTGAGCGGGGTGCAGTCCTTCGGCGACAGCTTCGTCACCTGGGGTGTCCAGCGGCTCGTCCTCGGGAAGCTTCCGCCCGGGACGGACGTCTTCCTCCACCCCGTGGCCTTCGCCGCCTGGATCGGCCTCTTCGTCACGACGCTGAACCTCATCCCGCTCGGACAGCTCGACGGCGGGCACGTGACCTACGCGCTCCTCGGGCGTCGTCGCGCGCGCGCCTTCTCGCGCGTCGTCTCATGGGGGCTCCTGCTGGCGGGTCTCTTCCTCTGCTGGAACTGGCTCTTGTGGTGGGGGGTGACGCGCTTCCTGGTGGGCTTCGACCATCCACCAGCGCTAGAGGAATTGCCGCTCGATAGAGGTCGCCGGGCGCTCGCCGTGCTCGCGCTGCTCCTGTTTGCGGCCACCTTCATCCCTGTCCCCGTTTCGCTGTGACGAGCGTATCGGAACCGGCGGGCTCGGCCCCGCTGCCTCCTCCGCGCTAGACTCCGTCTCTCATGGACGAGCGCGAGGTCGATGCCGCCTGGGCGGAGGTGACGGCGCGCTGGGCCGACGAGGGGGCGCATCGCGCCTTCCTCGATCGATTCGGCGACCTCGAAGGCCTCGCCGAGGCCGGCCGCCGCTACAAGGTCGCCCTCGACGCGCGCCCGGGAGACGAGGTGGCGGCGCGCGAGCGCGACGAAGTGGTGAAGCGCGCCACCGCCCTCGCCCTGGCGCAGCTCCCGCGGACGAAGCCGCCCCGCCAGCTCTCTCCCGGCGCGAGGAGAGCCCTCCTCCTCGCTCTGGTGGCGGCGAGCGTCGTCGCGGCGGGCTGGGTCCTCCTGCGCATGTCCCGGGTGCCGCCGCCATGACCGGGCAGGACGAGCTCGAAGCCATCCTTGGACCCGCCGGCGCGCTCGCCGGCGCGCTCCCCGGTTACGAGCACCGCCAGGACCAGCTGGCCATGGCCCGCGCGGTGGCGCGGGCGCTCCGGGATCGGAGCTATCTCGTCGTCGAGGCCGGCACCGGCACCGGCAAGACGCTCGCCTACCTGGTTCCGGCGGCGCTCTCCGGGCGCAAGGTCGTCGTGTCCACCGCCACCAAGACGCTGCAGGAGCAGATCTGGACGAGGGACTTGCCGCTCCTGGCC
>JBGQLS010000215.1:0-9978 GCA_041500205.1 Anaeromyxobacteraceae bacterium
CCGAAGTCCTGCCGATCCAGGTTGTAGGGGTTCTCGTCGAGGTGGTTCTCGAAGCGGACGACGACCGGCTTCCCGTACTCGGCGTTGATCATGGGCCCGGGGAACTGGCTGTTGAACGCGTAGAGCGTGCTCTTCGGCAGGCTCGGCACGACGGTGCCCGCCGGGACGACGTTGCCCTGCGTGTCCCTGTAGCCGACGAGGGTCCGCACCGGCGACGTCGTGAAGCTCGCCGGAGCGACCTGCAGCTTGTTCTGGTACACGAGCGGCTTGCTCGGATAGTTCGCCACGACGGTCCCTGGCGCGCCCGGCCAGAGCTGGTGCGTGTGGCCCGCCGAATCCTGCCGCCCCACGCCCGGGTCCGGAGGGCTACTCCACGTCGCGACCACCGCAGGGTCGATCGGGCTGGCCGCCTTGGGGACGGGGAGCGGATCCTTGAATGGCTCGAGAATGAGGGGGCTCGTCGGAAAGGCCTCGATCGCCAGGAGCCCGATGCACACCGGCTGGGTCGCGGTCTGCGCGGCGGCCGCAGTCGGCCGTAACCCGAGCGTGCCAACCGCGGTCGCGGCGCCAGTCGCCATCCCCAGCTTCAGCACGTCTCGCCTGCTCAAGCTCAAAAGCTCGTTCTTCTTCGCCATGTTAGAGGCCCTCCGGCCCGGTTGTCGCGGTAGCCTTCGCGTCGCGCAGCGAGCCCTCGCCGCGACTGCGATACTTGACGCTCGTTGACTCTGCTGAGGGAGTCACACCCGATATGCGCGACTGCGCGCAACCATGACTCTGGGACACGACGCGGGGTACACGAGCAGCTATCGCTGCTCGAGCAACTCAGCGCGCCGGAAAGGGGGCGTGACGGTCTCGAGACCCTGGGACTTGGCCGTCGGCCACGCCGCGACTGCAGGCACGACTGGAAACACAAGGTTTTTCAGCTTGGTGACAGAGCAGCCCTTCGCCCACCCATGCCGCCACCTGGCGCAGGGGTGCTCCTCCATCCTCCGGGTGCGCAGGGAATCGGGAGAACGCCCGATGCCGTGATCGGGCATCCACCCCCGAACTCCTCCTTGCTCCGCACCGGCCTGTGGCCGGACACTTTCCCCGCACCCTCGGTCATCGTCCCAATTCCAGGGCGCGCTCGAATGCGAGAGACTGGATTCGCAGAGGATGAGCAGGGCCCGGCGCAGCGCAACAAGGGGGCGACACCATGACGAACGTGATGGGCGGGACGAGGGTCAAGAAGGGCTACTACTTCGACATGAAGAGATGGGCGCTGCAAACGGTCGCGCGTGACGGCGATCAGCTCCCCCACACGGCGGCCCACGTCTACTTCCACGTCCCGCTGCTCCTCGTCTTCGTGATCGCCCCGCTCATGGGCGCTGCCTTCCTGATGTTCCTACCCTTCATCGGCTTTTACGTCGTGTTCCAGGCGGCTCTCCGCCCTGTCGTGCGACTCTTTCGCCGGTCCGCCACCGAGATGGCCGCGACGGTGCAGCCAGGTTGGCAACCGGGGGAGGCGCACCTCACCGGCCGTCGCGCCGAGAGCGGGCACCCGGAGGACGGGAGGCCCTCGGCCGCGGAAGGCGATCTCCTGAAGCTCGAGCGCGAGATCGCGGCGAAGCGGCGCGGTGAGCGGTAGGCAGGCTTCTACGGCGGGGCACGAGCCCTGCGCAGCGC
This sequence comes from Anaeromyxobacteraceae bacterium, assembly GCA_041500205.1. GTDB lineage: Bacteria > Myxococcota > Myxococcia > Myxococcales > Anaeromyxobacteraceae > Anaeromyxobacter_A. Next base: position 1,666 of record JBGQLS010000215.1, read on the forward strand.
AACGGAAGGAAGGGGACATGGCCATGGCGACCTACGTCGGCGGGACCCAGGTGAAGAGCGGCTACTACATGGACCCGAGCAAGCTGGCATTTGCGAACGTGGAGGAGGACGGCGGGACGCTCCCGGGAGGAGCCGAGGCGCGCTGGAAGCGGGTGCCGGTGGTGCTGGTCGTGGCGGCGGCACCGGTGCTGGGCGGGCTGTTCGTGGTCGCCTTCCCGTTCATCGGCTTTGGCGTGGCCGCGTACGCGATCGGCCGCAAGCTGACGAGCCGGGCCCGGGCTGGGGCGAAGGAGATCGCCGCCACGGTGGCGCCCGCGTGGAGGCCCGGTGAGGCGCACCTCACCGGCCAGCCGCCCGAGCCAGCCGAGGGCGACGCCGCGCCGGCGCACGACGAGCGAATGCACGAGCTCGAGCAGCAGATCGGGCAGAAGCGGAATCCGCCGAAGTAACGCGGGTCCCGCGGGACGAGAGCGCCGAGGGTACGCGCCTGAGGGCTGGGCGGCAGGCTGCCGCACCTACATGGCACGGCAACTGTCGAGCGCCTGCTCGATCGGGCATTAGGTCGCGCCTCGCCCTTCCCGATTGACCTCGACGGGGCGATACGGGTACGAACGACGTTTCCTGCGCAACCCGTACCCGTACCGAAAAGGCCCCGCTACCGTGTACACAATCCTCCGCCGCGAAGCTTTCTCCGACACCACCTTCCTGTGGGACGTGCTCGCCCCCGACGTCGCGCGCGCCGCCCAGCCCGGCCACTTCGTCATGGTGCGCCTGCGCGAGGGCTCGGAGCGCATCCCCCTCACCGTCGCCGACTACGACCGGGAAAAGGGCACCATCACGATCGTGGTGCAGGCGCTCGGCAAGACGACCCACGAGATGATGACGGAGTACAAGCAGGGCGACGCGTTCCTGGACTTCGTCGGCCCGCTCGGGCTCCCGCAGCACGTGGAGAAGCTCGGCCACGTCCTGCTCGTGGGCGGCGGCCTCGGCGTCGCGCCGGTGTACCCGCAGCTGCGCGCCTTCAAGAAGGCCGGGAACCGCACCACCGGCGTCATCGGTTTCCGGAACAAGTCCCTCGTGTTCTGGGAGGACAAGTTCCGCAAGCACTGCGACGACCTCGTGGTCTGCACCGACGACGGGAGCTACGGCAGGCCCGGTTTCGTGACCGCCGCCCTGAAGGACATCTGCGAGAAGGACAGGCCCGACCTCGTCGTCGCCATCGGGCCCTTGCCCATGATGAACGCGTGCGTCGAGACGACACGCCCCTTCGGCATCAAGACCATGGTGAGCCTCAACGCGATCATGGTGGACGGCACGGGCATGTGCGGCTCCTGCCGCGTCACCGTGGGCGGCAAGGTGAAGTTCGCCTGCGTGGAGGGACCGGACTTCGACGGCCACCAGGTCGACTTCAAGGAGCTCGTTATCCGCCAGAAGCGCTTCAAGCAGCAGGAGGCGCAGGCGACCGACGACTACGCCCACGTCTGCAACCTCGAGAAGCAGCTCTTCCAGGAGCAAAAGCGCAACTACAAGAAGCTGAAGCAGCTCCCGCCCAAGCAGACGCACATGCCTGAGCGTGATGCCCTCGAGCGCTCGCGCAACTTCAAGGAGGTGAACCTGGGCTACACGCTCCAGGACGCCCTCGGCGAGGCCGAGCGCTGCATCCAGTGCGCGAAGCCGGTCTGCGTCGCCGGCTGCCCGGTCTCCATCGACATCCCGCGCTTCATCCGGCACGTGCTGGTGCGCGACTTCGACGGAGCCCTCGAGGTGATCTACGAGTCGAACATCTTCCCCTCGATCTGCGGCCGCGTCTGTCCGCAGGAGACGCAGTGCGAGGCGCAGTGCATCCTCGCCAAGAAGATGGAGCCGACCGGCATCGGCCGGCTCGAGCGCTTCGTCGGCGACAACGCCAAGCCGCCCAAGGCTACACCGCCCGTCTTCAAGCCCGAGGACAAGCTCGGCAAGGTCGCCATCTGCGGCTCCGGCCCGGCCGGCCTCTCCTGCGCCGCCGACCTCGTCCGCTACGGCGCCGACGTCACCATCTATGAGGCGCTGCACGTGGTGGGCGGCGTGCTCCAGTACGGCATCCCGTCCTTCCGCCTCCCGCGCGACATCATCGACCGCGAGGTGCAGCGCCTGCGCGACATGGGGGTGAAGTTCGAGCCGAACAAGGTCATCGGCAAGACCTTCACCGTCCCCCAGCTCACGGGCGAGATGGGATACGACGCCGTCTTCCTGGGGGTCGGCGCCGGTGCTCCGGCCTTCATCGGCATCCCCGGTGAGAACGCGAGCCAGGTCTACAGCGCGAACGAGTTCCTCACCCGCGTGAACCTGATGGGCGGCGACAAGTTCCCCTACAAGGACACGCCCATCACCCTCGGCAAGAGCGTCGTCGTGGTCGGGGCGGGCAACACCGCCATGGACTGCCTGCGCGTCGCGAAGCGCCTCGGCACACCGCTGGTGCGGTGCGTCTACCGCCGCTCCGAGGCCGAGGCTCCCGCCCGCATCGAGGAGATCCGGCACGCCAAGGAGGAGGGGATCGAGTTCTTCTTCCTGCACGGCCCGATCGAGGTCCTCACCAACGCCGAGGGCGACGTGACCGGGATGAAGGTGGAGCGGATGGTGCTGGGGGACCCCGACGAGAAGGGCCGCCGCAAGCCCATGCCCACCGGCGAGTTCAAGGAGCTCGAGTGCGACACGGTCATCTCCGCGCTCGGCACGAAGGCCAACCCCATCGTCGCCCAGTCCACCCCCGGGATCGGCCTCAACAAATGGGGCAACATCGTCGCCGACGACGGCAAGCTCGAGTCCACCCAGGCGACCAACCTCCCCGGCATCTTCGCGGGAGGCGACATCGTCACCGGCGGCGCCACCGTCATCCTGGCCATGGGCGCGGGCCGGCGCGCCGCGCGCGCCATCGCGGCGTGGCTCAAGGGCGGGAAGAAGAGCTGGCCCGTCACGCAGCAGGAGGCGGCCGCCTTCCAGCCGCCGGCGAAGGCAGCGGAGCTCGCGCCGGCCGGCGCGACGGTGCCGACCGGAGCCACGGAGACGCCCGTGCACACTTGCCCGAAGTGCCGCCGTCCCATCGAGGGCGACGAGCAGTACATCTGCTGCGGCACGGCCACCCTCTCCTGGCGCTGCGCTGACTGCGGCAAGGTGAGCGACGGCTTCGCCTTTCCGTACGGGCTCTGCCCCGCCTGCGGCGGCAAGCTGACGGCGCTGGAAGACCGCAACATCGAAGGTGAGGGCGCGCTCCGGGCGGTGCGCGCGGCATTCGAGATCGAGCTCGGCGGCATGGCCTTCTACACCAGGGCCGCCCAGGAGACGCAGGAGCCGGTCCTGCGCGATCTCTTCACGCGCTTCGCCCAGATGGAGGCGGAGCACATGTCGACGCTGTCGCGCCGCTACCACGCCGACGCCCCGGGCCCCTCCAACGAGTTCAAGATCGAGCGCGCCGCCATCTACGCGGGCATCGACAACCGGCCCGAGGACCCGACGAACCTGTTCCGCATCGCCATCGCCTTCGAGCAGCGCGCCGTGAAGTTCTTCACCGAGGCGGGCGCGGCGACGCCCGCTGGCTCACTGGAGCAGCAGCTCTACCAGGAGCTCGCCGCCGAGGAGCAAGAGCACGTGGCCATCCTCACCACGGAGCTCGAGCGGTACAAGCTGGGCAAGCCGGGGATGATGTAACCAGCAAGGGGCTTGAGTAGCCGGGGGCGAAGGCCGCCCCCGCCCCGCCGTCAGAGCCGTCGGGGCCCCACCCGGGCCCCTGCGACCGCAGCTGATTTTTCGACACGTCTTGAGCTCCCGCGCTTCAGGAGGACGAGCCCCGCTGTTCCTCCTGCGACTGCAGACTGGCCTCCCGCACGGGAGGCCAGTTTCGTTTCCGGGGTCCAAGATGGGGGGCAGGCGCCGACTTGGGGCACGGAATCTCGTGAAATGCGGCTAGCTTTCTGGCAAGCGCCCCGGCAGGGGAGGAGCCTCCATCTTGCCGAAAGGGCATCCATCCCTCACGGGTGACGACACCCTCGCGGTGACATAGCGTGCACCATCCGTCCACTCGAAAGAGGGATGGATCTCGGCGCCACACACCTCATCCAGACGCGTGATCCCCCTGGCGGGGCAGGGTATGCTCGACATCCGACAGGATCATGCGCCAGGGACAACGCCACGCCTGCGTCGTGGTAGGAGCGCTCGCCTGCGCGTTCGCGTGCGAGCGTCCTCGCGAGCGGCTCGCCGTCGGCTACATGCGACAGGCCGCTGCAGCGCTCATCATCCTGGCGTCCGAGGAGGGCTTCTTCAGGGACGAGCGACTCGATGTGACCCTACAGGTGTTCTCCTCGGGGCGCGACGCGTTCCGCGCGGAGATGGAGGGGCGCCTCGACGCGGCGATGGTCTACACGACACCTGTCCTCCTGCAGGCGTCCTCGGCCCCGCCGCCGCGCATCCTCACCATGCTGCACCAATCGGGGCTCAACACCGCCGTCGTCGCGCGCGCCGACCGCGGCATCCGGACTGCCCAGGACCTCCGAGGGAAGACGGTAGGAGTGCCGCCTGGCACGAACGCCGAGTTCTTCCTGCGCACGCTCCTAGAGTTCGCCAGCGTGGGATGGAACGAGGTGCGCGTGGTGGACGTGCGCCCGGAGGCGATCGTCGAGACCCTCACCGCTGGCCGCGTCGACGCCGTCGCGGCATGGGCGCCCTACTGCGACCGCGCCGCCCGGGCGCTTCCTCCCGGCGTCGCGGTGACGCTTCGCTCGGACGTGTACAACGACATCTCCATGCTCGTCACACGCCCGGAGGTGGTGACGTCCCGGCGCGTCGCGCTCGAGGCGGCGCTGCGCGCCCTGGTTCGCGCCGAGAGGCTCGCGTCCTCGGACCCCGAGCGGCTCTTCGCCGTCGTGCGCCGCGCTCTACCCGAGGCGGAATCCACCGAGCTGCGAGAGCAGCTTCAGCGCGTCCAGCTTCGGCTGGGCGCCTCGCACATTCTCGTCCAGAACCTGCGCACCGAGGCCGAGTGGTTCACACGCGCGGGGCGCCTGCCCAGGTCCCCGGTCGACCTGCGCTCTCTCGTGGTGACCGATCTGCTTGACGCCGTCGCGCCCGAACTGGTCACGCTGGAGGCGGAGCCATGACGGTCGCGGCCCCACGGCGGTCGCTCGGGCGCGAGCTCCTCTTGCCGACGACCGCCCTCGCAGCGGTCGCCACGCTGGCGCTGGCCTGGGTGACGCTCGACTGGGCCCTGGAGGCGCGCCGGCTCACGGTCGAGGTACGGCTGGTGCGGTCCGCCAACACCCTGCTCTACGAGCTCGGCCAGCTCTCGAGCGACGCCCAGCGCGCGGTGCTCTACTACCAGGTGCGGCCGGGCCCGGAGGCGCGGGCCGCGGCGGACGGCGCGGAGGCGGAGGCGAGCCGCGCGGTGGAGCGCATCGCGGCGCTGGCGCTCCCTGCCCGCGGGCACCAGCTCTGGCGCGAGTTCGTCGCGATGCGAAAGCAGCGGCTGGCACTCCAGCGCGAACTCCTCGACGCCATCGCGGGAGGGCCGCAGCAAACGCGCGTCACCTTCGCACGCTGGGACCTCGCGTCCGAGCGCGAGACGGCGCTCCTCGCCGACTTCGGCGTCTACGACGTGAAGCGGCTCGACCGCATCGTCCAGGAGGCCGAGACGCGGCGCTCCCGCGCCCTCGCCGGGCTGGTGGCGACGCTGCTCGCGGCGGCCGGGGCCGTGTCGCTCGTGTCGATACGCGTCCGCCGCCACGTGGCGCTGCCGCTGCTCGCCATGGGCGCCACTGCAGAGCGCATCGCCCGCGAGAAGGTGGCGGTGCCGGTGGAAGGCGCCGAGCGCGCGGACGAGATCGGCGTCCTCGCGCGCGCGCTCAACCAGATGACGGCGGACCTCGTGCTCGGGAGCGAGCGCCTGGCGGGCGCCCTCGCGATGCGCGACGAGTTTCTCTCCATCGCCTCGCACGAGCTCAAGACTCCGATCACCTCCCTCAAGCTCCACCTCGACGGCGCGGCCCGCCGGCTCGAGGCGTCCGGGGACCGCGCTCCACCATGGATGTCGGCGGCGCAGCGGCAGGTGCGCCGGCTCGAGGCCCTCATCGAGCAGCTGCTCGACATGTCGCGCATCCGTTCCGGGCGGCTCGCCCTCGACGTGGAGCAGACCGACCTGGCCGCGGTCGCGCGAGCGGCGTCGGAGCGCTTCGCGCCGGAGCTGGATCGGGCCGGCAACGACCTCCGGCTCGAGCTCTCTCCGGGCGTCGTGGGCCGCTGGGACGCGGGTCGCCTCGACCAGGTGGTGACGAACCTGCTCTCGAACGCCGTCAAGTATGCTCCCGGTACACCGGTGACGCTCCGCGTGCGCGCGGAAGTCGCCCGCGGGGTGCTCGAGGTGGAGGACGGCGGCTCGGGCGTGCCGCCGGACTTGCGGGCGCGCGTCTTCGACCCGTTCGAGCGCGGGGCCACCGCGCGCGCGCTGGGCGGCCTCGGCCTGGGCCTCTTCATCGTGCGACAGATCGTCGACACGCACGGCGGGGAGGTGACGGTCGAGGACGCTCCGGGGCGCGGCGCGCGCTTCGTGGTACGCCTGCCGCGCCTGGAGGTCGTCGCCGACACGGCGCCTCGCGAGCATACCGTGCAGACGTGAGTGGCCTTCCTTCGACTGCGCTCTTGACCACGACGAGCGCGGCCAAGGGTCCCCCTCGGCCCTCGACCTCGCGAACTCCGACGCCACGGCGAGTCCCTGCTATAAACTCTCCCGGATGCCGAACCGCCGCGTACCCTTGCAGCTCGCCATGCTCGTCTCGCTCGCGTACGGCTGCGCCTCGGGGTCCGGTACCGTCGCCGGTGTTCCAACCCCCGCCAGGTCAGCGTGGGTGAGCACCCTGTACCGGGAACATCCGCTGACGGGGCGCATCTGGGACGTGCGACAAGCGCGCTGGATCGACGAGGCCGTGCTCGAGTCGGCCCTTTCGCGGGCCGACTTCGTCCTGCTCGGGGAGACACACGACAATCCGGACCATCACCTGCTCGAGGCGAGGCTGGTGCGCGCCCTCGCGTCCGCGGGCCGGAGGCCGGCGGTCGGATTCGAGATGCTCGACACCGAGCAGCAGGGCAAGGTGGATCGCGCCCTGGCGCTCGCGCCTCGGGATGCGGACGCCGTGGCCGAGGCGGTGGGCTGGGCACGGAGCGGCTGGCCCGCGTTCGCCCTCTACCGTCCGGTGTTCGCCGCCGCCCTCGAGGCGGGCCTGCCGCTCGTCGCGACGAATCTCACGCGCGCACGGGCCCACGATGTCGTCGAGCACGGGGTGACCGCTCTGGCTCCCCGCGTCGGGGCAATCCTCGATCGCGCTGGGCCGCTGCCCGACGGGGTCGCCCGCACGCTGCGGGAGGAGATGAGCGAGTCACACTGCGGCCAGCTTCCGGAGTCCATGCTCGAGCCGATGGTCTTCATGCAACGGGCGCGCGACGCGCAGCTTGCGGAGCGCCTCCTCGCAGCCGCCGGGGAGCGCGGCGCCGTGCTGGTGGCCGGCGCCGGCCACGTGCGGGCGGATCGTGGCGTCCCCATGTATCTGGCTCGGGAAGCGCCTTCCCGGACGTCGCTCGCCGTCGCCTTCCTCGAGGTATCTCCCGAGAAGCGCGACCCGGGCGACTACCGCGACGAATTCGGCTCCACGACGCTCCCCTTCGACTACGTCCTCTTCACTCCTGCGGCGGCGCGGGAGGACCCCTGCTTGCAGCTCCAGAAGCATCACCCGCGGGCTGTTCCACGGCCGTCCACGACGTGACCACCGACGAGGACCGCATGTACCTCCGCGCCATCATCATGCTTTGCCTCGCAGTCGGGTCTTCGGTCACCGGCTGCAAGCGGAGCGAGCAGGCGCCGCCGCCTCCTTCGCCACCGTTCCCCTCACCGGCAGCGGACAACCCGGGTGGCGCCCTGCCTCCCTCGCCCGTGGCGGGCAGCGACTACCAGCAGCGGATCCTGGCGGCGGAGCAGATAGTCCAGCAGGAACCGAAGAACGTCCGGGCCTGGATCCAGCTCGGGAACGACTACTTCGATACGCACCAGCGCCAGAGGGCGATCGACGCCTATGCGAAGGCGCTCGAGCTTCAGCCGAACAACCCCGACGTCCTCACCGATCAGGGCGTCATGTACCGGGAGCTCGGCTCGTACGACAGGGCGATCGCCAATTTCAGAAGAGCGAACGAGATCGACCCGAAGCACGTCCAGAGCCTGTTCAACCTCGGGGTCGTCTACGAGCACGACCTCAAGGACTCGGGCAAGGCAGTCGAGGCCTGGCGCCGCGTCATCGA
>JBGQLS010000216.1:0-9955 GCA_041500205.1 Anaeromyxobacteraceae bacterium
CTATAGCCTGTTGCAGAAGTCGTAGCTGCGCAGGGGCGGCGCCGCCGCCGTCACTCTCATGCGGCAGGGCGGACGCCGCCTGGGGCACGCTGGATAGCGGCTCCGGGCGCTCGTCCAGTCCCTCCTCCTCCCGGTCGGGAGCCACCCCACGTCCAACGGCAAGCCGGATCAGGTTCGCTCGGTCGTGTGCGCAGCAGTCGTTGGATGAGGCGGCGGCTCTTCCCATGCTCGGGTGGAGGGAAGGGAGTGGCGCGACCGTTCCTGGGCACGCGCTCCATCGATGCGCTTCTCGCAGCCAGCGAGAGCGCCCAGTGCACGTCAGGCAGCAGACCAGCGGTGATCGTACCAGGCGAGGGGGAAGCGCCTGCCGCTGAAGAGCGCCACCGTCCGCGAAAAGCTGCGCGGCGACAGGATCCGGCCGGACCGCGGCCACCGCGTAGGAGGGCTGCTCTTCCGACAGCGCGGACCAGCCCAGTCGGCTCGAGCCGATGGTCAGTGGCGGCGCCGAGCCGACTCCCACCAGCGCCAGGAGTACGAGCACCAAAGTGCTCATCCTTTGCGGTCCTCCTTGGCGCGCTGCAGGACCTCGTCCTTGGTCAACTCGGCCAGCTCGCGTAGCCGCTCCTGCAGCGTCTGCCACGCGGCGACGCCCGCTCGGATGTCAGCCTCCGCCGCCTTGGGCACGTAGTAGCCGGTAGTCTTGCCAGCGACGCCACGGTAGCTGACATTCAAGTGGGGGCCATGCTTCGGTCCCCGTCCCTGGCAATGGCAGCCTGCCGATCCGCACCGCCGGTACGTCTCGGAGGTCGTGCCGAAGATCGCCACCTCGGCCAGCCGGCCGATCTCGGCGAGCAGCTCGGCCCGTCGGTCATGCTGCGCATTTGCTCTCGGTGTCATGCTCTTGTCTCGCCTTCCTGCGCGAGAGGACCCGCGCGATGGAGACCAGATTCTGGCTGATGACGCTCCAGCCGACGAAGCGCTTGAAGCCACTGTCTCCCTTGTAGAACGCCCGCACCATGCCGAAGCGATGCTTGAGGTTGGCGATGCGCGGCTCGATGCCGCCGCGCCAGCGCAACAGCCGTCGGAACCAGCCCTGCTTCTGCAGTGCCGCCCGGTCTTCTGAAAGCCAACCTCGCGCGGGAAGCGCCACCTGCTTCACGCCCCGTGTCTTGGCCTCGCGCTCGTTCTCGGCCGAGAAGAATCCCCGGTCGGCCGTGGCCCGCGTCGGCGCACGGCCAAAGCGCTGCTCATGCTGCTCCAGGGCCGGCACCCAAGCCTTCACGTCGGCGGGGTTGCCGTCCTGGACCTCGTAGGCGCTCACGATGCCGTTCTCGACTTCGTCGATGCGCACCAGCCGCCCGAACTCCGTTGGCTTGTGCGCCTTGCCCTTGCGGATGACCTGGGTGTGCTCCTCGAACAGGCTCAGCACCTTGCCCTCGACGTGCCGGTCACCGCCGAAGACGCGCACCTTCGTCTGATCGAGCACCTTCTTGACCAGCGGCGTGAAGTGCCGAAGCTGAGCCTCGTTGAGCAGTACCCTCACAAAGCTGCCTGGGACCGGGAGCTTCCCGCTCTTGAACTCTTCCGTCACTCTCTCAGCCGTGCGGACCACCCCTCGCGCCAGGCCCATGAGCCTGGCGTAGCTCTCCTTCATGCGGTCGCGCCCACCATCGGTGAACGACTTCGCGGCGCGGTGGATCTCTAGCACGCGCCTTTGAGCGGAGCGGGCGTGGTCGACGATCCGGACGGCGCCGGCAGAGCACTCCTGGGAAATTCGCTTCAGCGAGCGGGTGAGCACGCGGATGCCATCCTGCAGGAGCGTGCTGTCCGTCGGGTAGTGCACGTTGCTCTCCACCACCGTGGTGTCCGTGCGCAGCTTGTGGCCCAGGGCCACGCGCTCCTGGCGCGCGCTGGCCACCACCCGGGCGTGGATCTGCTCGGTCACCGCGGGGCCGAGGAGGGCGAAGCTGCGGCTGAAGGTGGAGAAATCGGGGATGCGGTCCTCGTCGAAGCGCGTGAAGTGGCGGTAGACGAGGCTGGCGCGTAGCTCGCGCTCGAGCTGCCGGAAGGACCAGTCCTTGACGTGCTTGAGGGCGCAGCAGCGCAGGAGCCGGTCGGGCGCCACGGCGTGTCGTCCCATGGTCCGCGAACGGGGTGAACGACCGGCCTGGGCCTCGCGGACGAGGTCGACGAGGGCGGAGTCGTCGAGGAGCACGTCGATAGGCTCGAGGAGGTCGTCCTTGATGAGGGCGGCCTCGCGCCCGAACGCGACGTAGAAGAGCGACGCCTGGTGCGTGGTAGAGCTCAGCATTGGCCTAGGCGATATCGTCGAGTAGGCTATTTGTCAATATAATCGCGTTCCCTGAAGCGAGAAATCACGGGAGGTCCTATGTGCTAGATGAATCTAGACCAGCGAGATCCGCACGCCCGGCTGGCGGCGAACCGCCAGCGGGCGAAGAGAAGGCGGTCTACTTTCGCAACAGGCTATAGACTAGGCGAGCTCCAGGATTCCCCCCTCCAGGAACTTCTTCACTCCCCGCAGCACCTCCATCTCCTCCAGCGGCGCGAGCTGCACGATCTGGCGGAGGTCTCGCGTGCCGTCGCAGCGGCTGAGGAGGTACTTCTCGGCGGTGGAGAGGCGCATCAGCCCCACGTCGCGGACGTTCACCCTCAGGCGAGGCGTCTTCGGCGGGTCGAGGAGCTCGGCCCGGAGCTGCGCCGCCGCCGCCGGCTGTCCCGACTCCTCTGCGGGACCGGCACCGGCGCGCGGGCTCTCGGGCTCGGGAAGCGTGGCGGCGAGGACGCCCTGCTGGTGCAGCGCGTAGAGCCGCTGGTACAGGTGGAAGTCGGTTGCGTGCAGCGCCAGGCCGATCTCGTCGATGCTCTTGCCGTCGCGGGCGAGGAGGAGGAGCTGTGCGTCGACGCTCCCCGGCGAGAGGCCTTCCGGGATGCGATCCTCGTCCACCGACAACGCGGCAGCACCGGTCGGGAACTTGGCGCGGAAGGCTTGCCATGCCGTCGTGCGGAACTCCGCCTCGTGGACGATGTCGGCGAGCGGCACCTGTGCCGCGAGCTCGTCCGGCGGAGGGGGCGGCGCTTCGTCCACGAAGAACACGCCGGAGTCCCAGAGGAGCGCGTCGAGCAGGGTCTCCCGGATCTTGATGGCGAGCGTTTCCTTGATCACGTCGCGCGAGACCAGCCCCACCATGGTCAGGACCTGACCGAGCCGGATCTTCGTCTCCACCTGCGTCTCGAACGCCTTGTTGAGTTGCTCCTCGGTGATGTGCCCGAAGTTCGTGAGGAGCTGACCCAGGTATTCGCGCGGATCGTTCGAGGCGGCGCCCACCGCCATGCCCTCGAGGAGGTGCAGCGTCTTTCGCACGGAGCCGCGCTCGCAGGTGAGCGCGCCGCTCGCCTTCCTGCGAGCGAGAAACTCGACCAGGTCCTGCAAGGGCATGAGGGCGAAGGTGCCCATGAGGCCGCGCATCGCCCCGGAGTGTCGCGCGAACGCGCCGGTGGCGGCAAGGCGTTTACTCCTGTAAAACCGGCGCCATGACCGAGAAGGTTCGCAAACGCCCCGGGAGGAGTCCGGGCGAGGCCGGCGAACTCGAGACGAGCGAGACGGCTCCCGCAGCTCCGACCTCGATGCGCGGCCTGAAGCTCGCCATCGCGGTCGCGGCCGGCCTCGCTGCCCTCGGCTTCGTCCTGGTCGAGGCGTACGACAGGTTCGTGGCGCAGCCTCGGCTGGCCATGCAGCTGCTCGACATCCAGCGCGCTGACGTCCCCGCACCGGACGTGCCCCTCCTCGGTCGCGACGAGAAGCCGTTCTCGTTCTCGCAGCACAAGGGCGCGGTCCTCTTCGTGAACTTCTGGGCGACCTGGTGTCCGCCCTGTCGCGATGAGATGCCCTCGATGCTGCAGCTCGGGCGCGATCTCTCTCGTGCCTACCCAGGTAAGTTCCGGATGATCGCCGTCTCGGAGGACAACGGCTGGGCCGAGATCGACGAGTACTTTGCTAAGGCTTTCGGGGGAATCCCGTCGGAGATCACGATCGCGCTCGACACCGACGGGAAATGCGCGCGCGCCTATTATTGCGGGGCTCGAGCGAGCTGCCCCGACATCAAGTTTCCCGAGACTTACATCGTGGACAAGTCGGGCCGCCTCGTCGCCTACTTCGTCAACGGGCGGGATTGGACAGACCCGTCCGCCCGAAGGTTCCTCGAGCGCTTGATCGACGGGTAGGCCGAAAGACATCCGCGCGCCGCTGGGTTCTACGGTGCTCCAGCAATAACGGCGAATTTCGTAGCGCGGGGGCTTGTCCCCCGCCTGGACGCATCGAAGCGGGGGACAAGCCCCCGCGCTACGCGCTGACCGGGGTCTCCGCCCTCGAGCTGGCCGCGGTCCAGGCGGATCGATCCAATCGAGCACGGCCATGAGACGGGGAGTTCTTGCCCCGCCGCCGTGTAGGGCCTCGGTTTTTTGTTGGTGGTCTCCGTGCGCGTAAACTATAAACTGGCTGCGAAAGTGGAAATTCTCTCGAGATCTGCGGCCCTGGAGGGCGCGTGGCGGAGGGCTCGAACGGTATCCCGGTGGTCGTCCTGGGCCTTGGCCATATAGGACAGCTCATCGCACGGGCGTCGCTCGAGAAGCCGGAGCTGCGCCTGGTCGCCGCCGTCGATCCGGCTCATGCCGGCAAGCGTCTCGATCAGGTGCTCACCTCTCCTGCCCCCGGAATTCCGGTGACCGCCGAGCCTGGTGAAGCGTTTGCCCTGGCGCGGGGCGGCGTCGTCCTCCACGCGACGAGCTCCTCCTTCGAAGACGTCCTGCCCCTGGTCGAGCGCGCGGTCCGGTCGGGGCTCTCCGTGGTCTCGACGTGCGAGGAGCTCGCGTATCCCTGGCTCCGCTTCGAGGAACGCTCGGACGCGCTGGACGACCTCTGCGCGTCGAAGGAAGTGGCGGTGCTTGGGGTCGGCGTGAACCCTGGTTTTGCCCTCGATCGCCTGCCCGCCTTCCTCTCGCAGGTGACGGGCCCCGTGCGGCACGTCCGTGCCCTTCGGGTGCAGGACGCTGCCAAGCGTCGCGCGTCGCTACAACGCAAGGTAGGCGCAGGCATGACCGAAGAAGCGTTCCACGCCGCCGCCGATCGGGGCGATCTCGGCCATGTGGGTCTGTCCGAGTCGGCCATGCTGTGCGCGCTCGGCTGCGGGTTCGAGATCGACGAGGTCGAGGAGGAGCTGGTTCCCCTCGTGGCCGAGGAGGACCTCGCAGGGTTCGTACAGGTGCGCGCAGGGCAGGTCGCCGGACTGCACCAGATCGCCCGCGGCTTCGCCGATGGTGCCGAGCGTGTCCTCCTCGAGCTCGTCATCGCGCTGGGAGCCGAGGACCCGCGCGACGAGGTCGAGCTGGACGCCCACCCGCCGGTGCGATTCACGGTTCTGGGCGGGCTGCCTGGCGACGACGCGACGGCGTGGGCGGTAGTGAACGCAGCGCCCGCCATCGCCACGATGCGCGGGCTCGTGACCGTGCTGGACCTGCCGGCGGGACGGTGAAGGAGACCATGCTCGACAAGTCGCTCATCGGAAGGGAGAGCGAGCCCGTCGTCCACGACGTGGAGAAGGGCGCCATTCGCCGGTTCGTCGAGGCGCTGGGCGATCCGAACCCCATCTACGTGGAGGAGCAGGCCGCGCGGGTCGCCGGGTATCCCGCGCTCGTCGCGCCGCCGACCTTTCCTGCGTTGCTCACCGTGAACGACCGGTTCCGACACTCGCTCGACCTCGGAACGCGCTCCCTCCTCCACGGAGAGCAGCAGATCGAGTTCGGCCGGCCCATCTTGGCAGGCGACCGCATCACGGTGAAGACGCGGGTCGCCGACGTGCAGGAGCGGGCCGGCGCGAGCGGCCCGATGGACATCCTCGTCCTCGAGGACGAGGGACGGGACGCGCAAGGCGCTCTCGTCTTCCGCACGCGCGAAGTGCTCGTGCTGCGGCGTGGGTAAGGAACCGATGGCGCTCCTGGCACGACAGCTCTACTTCGAGGCGGTCAAGGCAGGCGACGAGCTGCCGCCGCTCGTGAAGCCTCCCGTCGATCGCACCCAGATCGCGCGCTACGCCGGGGCGACCGGCGACTACAACCCGCTCTACGTCGACGAGCACCTGGCGAAGAACGCCGGCTTTCCGAGCGCGCACGCCCCGGGCATGCTCGCGATGGGCTTCATCGGCGAGCTGGTGGTGGACTGGCTCCGCGGCGCAAGGCTGCGCCGCTATACCGCACGGTTCGTGAAGATCGTCTGGCCTGGCGACGTCATCACCTGCCGGGGCCGCGTGGTCGACCGGCGCTTCGAGGGGGGAGGCGTATACGCGATCGACATCGAGGTGTGGGCGGAAAACCAGCGCGGCGAGCTGGTGCTGAAGGGGCTCGTCACCTCGCAGCTCTACTACAGCGCCGAGGACGACGCGCGGCAGCGCGCCGGGCAGAGCCCGTTGGTGGTGACGCCGGAGGAGGAGGCCGCCCGGTTGGCCAAGCTCTCTCGAGCGCAGCCCCCCAAACGCCACGACGCGCACCCTCCCCCTCCGCCCAGGCCTCCTCCAGCAGTGAAGCCGGCGCCGCCCGCCAAGGTGGCGCCGCCCGCCAAGGTGGCGCCGCTGGCCAAGGCTGTGGTGCCCGCTCCGCCTGCCCCCGCAGCCGCTCTGCACGCTCCAGCCGTGCACCGCCCCGCTCCCGCGGCGGCGCCGCGCCAGCTCGCAGTCCCACCGCCACAGCCGGTGCCCGCGGCTGTCCATGCTCCCGCGCGACCTGCGGCGAGCTCGCACGGCCTCGCGCGGACTCCCGCGCTCCCGGCGCGGGAGACGCCCTCCCGAGCCTCCGCCGTCGGCCGACCTGCCCCGGTTCGGGCTGCGCCGCGGCAGCCAGGCCCCAAGGCTGCCCGTCCGGCGCCCCCGAAGCGCACTGCCGCGAAGACGCGGTCGGCACCGCGCTTCGTCCCGAAGACCAAGCCGGCAGCCCGCGCGAGCCGCCCGCGGCCGGGGTCGAAACCTACCGGCAAGAAGCGCCGCTGATGCATGGCTGGTCACGTCGTGCTGGCCGTCGCAGCGACCCTGCTCCTCGCCGCCCAGCCTAACAGGAGTCCGAGCCCCACATCGCTGGCGCTGGCCGCGGGTGAGGCGGCGCGTCCCGGCCAGGGCACAGTAGCGACCTCGCCAGGCGACCGCGCGCGATACACCGAGGAACTGCAGGCCGGAGAGGCTGCCTTTGCCGGTCGCGAAGACCCCGCTCTGCTGACGGCAGCGATCGGACGCTTCAGCGCTGCCGCTGCCCTGCAGCCCGGCGATCCCGCTGCCCTGCTCTCGCTCGCCCGGGCGCAGGCCTTCCGGGCACAGGCGACGCGGGAGGCCGCCCGCGACTCCTGGCGAGAGGCGTCACGCGCGGCGGAGCAGGCGCTGAGGACGGCGGCACCAGCGTTCGCGGAGGCTGTCGGCCGCGGCGAGGATCCGGGCCGCGCTGCCACCAAGGTCGACAGGGCAGGCGCGGCGCCGCTCTACTGGTTCGCGCTCGCTACCATGGGAATGGCGCAGGCGCGCGGCATGGTAGCCGTGCTGGCCGTGAAGGACGCCGCGCGAGCGATGATGGAGCGCGCGGCGGCGCTCGACGAGCGGGTCGACTTCGCCGGTCCTCGCCGCGCGCTCGGCGCCTGGCTGGCGACCCTTCCATCGGCGGCTGGTGGTGGCGCCGGTGCCGCCCGCTCCCAGTTCGAGCGCGCCCACAGCTTGTTTCCCGAGTACCAGCTCGCCCGCGTCCGCGACGCCGAGATCCTGGCCGTGCTCCTCCAGGATCGGAAACGCTTCGAGGCGAACCTGGGCGAGGTGCTCGCCTTCGACGACGCGCGAGCGCCCGCCATCGGCCCCGAGAACCGGCTGGCGAAACGGCTGGCCAGGGAGCTCCTCTTGCGGAAGGAACGGCTGTTCTGATGCGCCCTTCGCACTTCTCGCAGCGCTCTTCGATGGGGAACCGGAGGGAGCGGCGCTCCGCCCTCGCTTCGACGACGGTGGAACCGGCGGGCGCTTCCGCCAGCGAGACCGGAGATCACTCGGATTCGCCGCTGAGGTGCCCCGTGGTCACGAGAGACGGCGAAGGGCGAGGCCGAAGTCGAAGCTCGCGTCCCTGGCGATTTCGGCCTTGCAACCCGTTGCGGGTACAGCCAAGAAGGGGTGCCTTGGAACTCGAGAGGGTTGTCCAGAACACCGGTCCCGTCGCCGCGGCGAACGATCCGCGGCGCATCGCTTCGTTGCGTCCTCCCTCACATAGCCGCTGGCTATGCTCGGTCGTCGCGCCTCGCCCTGCTTGCGTCTCGCTCGCCTGGCTCGGTCCCCGGTATTCTGAACAACCCTGTGAGTCTTCGACCTTTGAGATCGGGGTGACAGCGGCCCGTATCGTCCTGGCGGCGGCGCTGACTCTCACCCTGGTGGGTTGCCCCCGCGTGCCTCCTCCGGATCTGTCGCGCGACCCTTCGGCGCTCCTGGACCAGGTGCGCGCAGCGCAGGCTCGCGTCCAGCGCGTGCGCGGTTCGGCGCGCGTGAAGGTCTCCTCTCCGGGGGGATCTGGCAGCGCGCTCGAGTTCGCCGTCGCGGAGAAGCCCGACCGCGTGCACCTCGAGACGCTCGACTTCTTCGGCAACCCGGTCGCCGTCCTCGTCGCTTCCGGCGGCCGCTTCGGCTTCCACGACGCTCGCGCCAACGTGTTCTATCGGGGCGACGCTACGCCGGAGAACGTGTCGCGGCTCCTCCCCGTGGTCGTGCCGCTGGAGGAGCTGGTCGTCATCCTGTGCGGCTCGGCCCCGCTCCTCCCCGGCACGCCGCTCGAGGTGGGCGTGAAGGACGACCTGATACTCCTCACCATCGGGCTGGGCGACCTGGGGCAGCGCCTCGCCATCGGAGAGCGCGCGAGCGTGGAGTGGTCGCGCGTGCGGCGGGCGTCGCCTGCGCCGTTCGATGCGGTGAGCGAGCTGGCGCCTGCTTACGACCTCGAGTTCGACGGCTTCCGCCTGAGGGCGGGAGTCCGCTTCCCGTCGGAGGTCAAGCTCGACGCCCCGTCCGGTAAGTCACGGATCCAGCTCGCCTGGCGTGACGACGTGCAGGTCAACGGCGAGGTGGACCCGGCGCTCTTTCGGTTCGAGCCCCCCAAGGGCGCACGGATCGTCGATCTCGCTCGAGGCGCGCCGGTTCCGCCTGCGCCGGACCCCGGTCCGCAATGACCGCATTTGCCCGCACGGGACGGGGAATGCGCGGCGCGCGAGGGTGTTCGAAAGCACGAGCGCTTCCCGCTGGATCCTGCCTCGATTTCTCGTATGTCTTGGGAGTGCGCCAGCTGCGCACGGGAGCGTTTCCTTCGTGAATACGGAACTTTTCACGCTCGTCAAGTCCAGCGCCGCCATGTGGCTCATCGTGCTCTGCTCGGTGGCAGCGGTGGCGGTGGCCGTGGAGCGCGCCTTCTCCTTGTGGCGCTTCGGCGAGCGGGCGCGATCGCTAGCCGACGCGGTGACCCGGGCGCTGTTCCGGGGAGACATCGACGACGCCCGGGCCCAGTGCGAGCGCTCAGGCTCGCCCGCCGCCGATGTCTTCCTGGCGGGTCTCGTTGCCACGCCGCCGGTCGGGACAGGCCGCCCGGTCCGCGCCCCCACGCCGGAGCGCGTCATGGCCGCGGTGGAGCGCCAGCGGCAACAACTCAACCTCCGGCTTCGCGCGCACCTGTGGTTGCTCGGGACCATCGGCGCGACGGCCCCCTTCATCGGTCTCTTCGGGACCGTGGTCGGCATCATGCAGGCCTTCCACCAGATGGCTGCGACCGGTCAAGGGGGGTTCACGGTCGTCGCGGCAGGCATCTCCGAAGCACTCGTCACCACGGCAGGCGGCATCGGCGTGGCCATCGAGGCCGTCGTCCTCTACAACTTCCTCAACACGCA
>JBGQLS010000217.1:0-9945 GCA_041500205.1 Anaeromyxobacteraceae bacterium
AAGAAGCTCGCCGAGCTGGACGCGGGTGGCGGGGAGACGCGTCTCATCCTGTCGCGGGCGGAGATGGCCGACCTCGTCCGCCTCTTCCAGGAGGAGCGTACTAACGAAGCTCGCGCAACCGACAGGGTCGATGCGGACATCGCCAAGGTGGTCGAGCTCGGCTTCCTCCGTGAGCCGTCTGTTCAGGAAGATGAAGACGTGGCCGGAGTAGGCCTATGTGTCGCGATACATAGGCGCTCATATGTGACGGGATTCAATATGTGGCGGCCGGAGTGCACGTCTATCTTCTGGGGCGATCTGGCAGGTTCCGGCGCCACATAGGGTTCAGGTCCTCTCGAGCAGGCGCAGCACCGCATCCTTGGGTCGGAAGCGAGGTCCTTGCTTGGCAGACACGCCCGCCCGATCCAAGCCGCGGCGCATCATCTCCACGTCTGCGGCTGCGTAGCGATGGGTCGTTGCGACTTGCGCGTGCCCCAGCCAGGCCTGGATTGTCAGAAGGTCCACGCCCGACTGCAGCAGGGTCATTGCGAGTGAGTGTCGCAGGACGTGGGGCGAGACGTGCTTGCGGCCGAGCTCCGGCATTCGCTCGGAGGCGGCGGCCACGGCGCGTCGCACGATGTGCGTTGCACCGAAGCGTGTGAGCCGCTCCCCGTGCATACCGGCGAAGAGCGGAAGGGGATCATGGCGGCCGATCCTGTGCTCACGCAGCTGCGCTTCCAAGGTCTTGGCGAGATCGTCGGTCAGCGGGATCACCCGCTGCTTGCGGCCTTTCCCGCGGAGCAGGACCTGTCTCGGGCGGTCCAACTGGAGGTCGGGCGCGTCGACGGCGAGTGCCTCCGAGACTCGGGCCCCGGTGCGGGCCAGAAATAGCAGCAGCGCGCGGTCGCGGCGGCCGCGCGGTGTGTGTCGGTTCGGCGCGTCGATGAGGGCGGCGACCTCACGCCGCGACAAGTGTCGGGTCACTTCGGTGTCCCATCGCTTGATGGGGATGGCGAGGACCCGTTGGGCGATGCCAAGCGAGGCGGGATCGCTTGCCGCTACGTGGTGGAAGAATGACCGGACCGCCGTCAGGCGGGCATTGCGCGTCCGGACGCAGTTGCCGCGCCCCTGCTCGAGGTGGTCGAGGAAGCCGAGAACAATGTCACGATCGAGGTCCTCCACGATCAGGTGACACGGCTTGCGCCCTGCGCGTCCCGAGGCGAACAGGACGAGCAGGCGCAGAGCGTCTCGGTAGCTGGCGATCGTCGAACGGCTGGCGTTCCTCTGACTGGTCAGCCGGTGGCGGAAGAAGGACTCCAGCAGTCCGGCGAGTGGGGAGAGCCTCTTCATGAGGCACCTCCCTCGCCGCCGAAGGCGCGCTCGGCTGCGAGGCCGAGCAACTCTGCCGTACCTGTGACGTAGTAGGCGGTATCGCTGTAACGGACGTGGCCCAGGTAGGTCGCCAGCAACGGTAGCAGGGCCTGAACGTCGGCGTCCTGCCGGTGCCACGCCACGAGTCGTACGACGGCGAATCGGTGTCGCAGGTCGTGAGGTCTCAGGGCTCTGGACGAGCCCTCGTCCAGACCGGCGAGCGAGCAGGCCTGGCGGAAGGCGACGTGCAGCGCGGAACTGGACAGCCTCCCGCCGCGGAGGCTGACAAAGAAGGCCGGGCAATTCGGCTCCGGAAATGTAGCGTCACGAGCGCGAGCGTAGGTGCGCAGCGCGTTGCGTGTGGTGGCGTGGACAGGGACGAGGCGGTCCTTGCGGAACTTGGTTCTCCGAACCTGGAGGACGCCCTCGACGAGGTCGACGTCAGCTCGGTCGAGACGCAGCGCCTCGCCAGAGCGCAGGCCGGTGCTCGCCAGGAGGCCAACCAGGGCTCCCAGGGTCCGTCCCCGAAGCCGATGCCGCGGAGAGATGCCCCGCGTCGCCGACATGAAACGTACCAACTCCTCTTCGTTGAGGATCCGCGGAGGCGGGACTGCACGGGACCAGGGGAGGGCGCGTGGATCAAGAGTCTCCGTGTGTGGGTCGTACACGGTCAGATACTCGGCGAAACGTCGAAGCACGCCGTAGCGGCACGCACGGCCGTTGGCCGTCCCGCCGGAGGCTACGACGAAGGCCAGCGCCAGGTCTTGCGTGAGCGGGCCGTCATGCCCGCCGTTCTCGACGTATCGCAGGAAAGCACGCAGCGTCCCCGCCTGCTTGCGAAAGATGCAGCCGAAAGAGAGGCGAAGTTGGACATAGCCCTCGACCCGCTCGGCGAGTGTTCGGGGAAAGTCGCTCATGGCTCACCTCCTGGGAACGGGAGCGCAACGCTGGCGAGCTGCGGCAGGGCCACCTTCACGTAGATGGCCGTCGTGTCGATGCTGCGGTGGCCCAGCAGGTCGGCGATCTCCTTGATCGGCCGCGCCTGTCCGACCAGCCGGGTTGCCAGGCTGTGGCGCAAGAGGTGCGCGCCGGCTCGCGGAGGTTGCAGACCGCATCGCGCCATGCGGCGACGGACGATGGCGGCGACGGTGCTGCTGTAGCGTAGAGGACGTGCTGGCGGCCCTTGGCACAGGAAGACCTGCGGGGCTGGGACCCTTGGCCTGGCGTGGAGCACGTACTCGGCGAGTGCGCTACCCGCCTCCTCCAGGAGCGGGACGACCCGCTCACGACGCGTCTTCGTCCGGCGCACGAGCACTTCACCGGCTCGCCATCGGACATCCTGCAGCTCAAGCAGCCGCAGTTCCTGATTGCGCACCCCCGTCGTCGCCAGCAGCAGCAGCAGGGCACGGTCCCGCACGCAGACAGGGTCGGTGACGTCGATCGCGTCGATCACCCGCCTGACGTCGTCCCACCCCAGTCGCCCTGGCAGGTGGGCCATCCGCCAACATCGCGTCCGAGGGACCAGTCGGGCGAGATCCTCATCGACGACCCCGGCCCAGCGTAGGAACCGGAGGAACGACCGAGCGTACGACGTGGCCACCGACCGTGTACGGTCATTCGCGCTGAGCGCAGAAAGGTGACTCGAGAGCGCCAGGACGTCCTCGCCGGTCACCGCGGACAAAGGCTGACCAGGCCGGTGCTCCCGGTACCACCCGAGCACGCGGTTTGCGACCAGCAGCATCCCATCGCACGTCCTCGGCTGCAGTCCGCGAACCTGGCGCAGGTGCTCCTCGAAGGCGGCCAGCAGTTGGCCCTTCGGATCTCGTGCCTCCTGCTCGCGCGGCACGGGGAATCGATCCCGGATATTTCGAAACGCATGACCTATCGCCGTCTGCGCGCCGATACGGGCGCTTGGGGTCCCAAGTTCAAGCAGGAACCGCTCCACGACGTCGCGCCCGATCGACGCAGGGCTCTGATGGCCCGCTTCGGCCGCGAACCGGCTGAACCGTGCGATCTGGGCAAGGTAAATCCGGGCAGAGGCTCGCGTGTAGCCAACCTCCGCGAGGTGGGCGGCGATGCAGTCCATCTCTCCACCAAGCGCGCCGCCTCGCATGCGCTCGAGGACTTTCGGATACTTATAGAACAGCTCCAGCATGGCACTACCTCCGTTGCCGCCAGGGAAGTCCCGGCGTCGGGAGGAAGTAGACACCAGAAGAATATGTGGCGGGCGACGTCGACGACCGACAGTCAACAGCGCTCCCCCAGTAGACTCAGCCACATATTGTTGCTCGGCACATATGAGCGCGTCCTTCGCCAGTACCTCGCGCACCTCGTTCGAGAGGCCATCGAAGGACTTCCGTAGGTTGCACGGCGCCGTAGCCACGTACACTTTCACCGCTCGTGGCAGAAACATCATGGCGCCGGCGTTGCCAGCCCGCTCACGAGCGCGGACAGCCACGCCGCCGGGACCGCGCCGACGTCCGCGATCTCCACCACCACGTCCCCGGAGCGCAGGGTCACAACGGTGGCGCCCGCGCCGGTCATAAGACCGGTCACGACGGCGGGACCAGCCCCAGCGGCGCCTCCCCGGTCTGGTCCCGCTCGCCCAGCCGCTGCACCCACCAGCGGAGGCGCTCTGGCGTCAGGCCGCGGCGCCGCGCGAAGGTCGCTAGCGGCAGCCCGCTATCACGCCAGGCGTCCAGCACCACACGTGCCTCGCCCGCCTTCCACTGCCGCCAACCCGACCTGCGCACCGCCGGCTTCCTCGACCTCATTCCCATGGCTCGCCTCCGGCGGGCCAGCTTGCACGATGCCGACTACGCGTGCACAGGCGAACCGAGGTGCGGTCCAGCGGACGGACACCCGCAGACAGTCGCGATGCACCGACTGCAAGGCCCTGATTCCACTAGCACGGTAAGTCTACTTTGCCCCTGGTGACAGCAACGTTGGGTCAGGGCCAAAGAAAGGAAAACCGGCCGCCATGAGCAGCCGGTTGCCTACTGAAACGTTACGCGCGGCTACTGCGCGGGGGTCTCGGTGGTCTTCGAGGCCTTCTTCGCCTTCTTGTGGTGCTTCTTCGCGACCTTCTTCTTGGCCTTGGGAGCGGCCGCAGGAGCAGGAGCCTCGGGAGCGGGGGCTGCGGAAGGAGCAGGAGCAGCCTCATCGGCGGCGAAGGCAGGGGCAGCGACGACGAAGGCCACGGCGACGAGCGTGCTCAGAATCTTCTTCATGGACAGGGTCTCTCCAAGGTCTGGGCCGGGCGAAGCGCCCGGCGTACGTGCAGCTCACACAAGAACCATGCCCGGTCGGGCCCTTGGAGTTTCGGTAGCTTACACGCGTACTGGGGTTTGGCGATGAGGAGAACCGCCCCAGCCGTTCCCTCGCGTGGCGAGGTTCTCCCCTCGGGCGCGCGGTCCCCGGGAGTCAGGCGGCTGAGCGGCGCGTCCTGCGGCTTCAAAGGTGGAGGGGAAGCTTCCAGGCGGGGAGCCCACAAGAACGAGGCGACACCCCGGGAACGAGGTGCCGCCCATGCTGGCTCGGTCTTCGCTTTCTCGATTACTTCATGTTCGGGAACGGAACGACGCTGCCGTCAGCGAAGTTGATGAGCGCGAACTTGTAGTCGTTGGTGTTGTCGTTGAGGTCAGGCACCACGTCGAAGGCCGCATCGCATGCGCTTGCCGTCGCGCCGCCCACGGCGTCGCTGGACCAGGACTTGCCGACGACCGTGCCGCCAGTCGCGTTCTCAGCCTTCATCATCCAGTACGACTCGGTCTCCACGGTCGTCTCGTTCGCGCTTTCATGGCAGGTGACGCCCTGGACGTTCACCACCGGGTCGGTGAGCTGTCCACCGGTCATGATCGTGTCCGACCGACCGTGCACGGTGCCGTCGGTGAACTTGTACCAGCGGGAGACAAGGTCGACGTCGGCGAGCTTGAAAGTCGGGTTCGCCGGGCAGAGGAAGACCATCTGGTCCTGGATCTTGAGGCTGCCGCCGGTTCCCGGCTCGCGGAAGTAGACGTAGTGCCCGCTGCGGGGCTGCTCGAGAGCCGTGATAGTGGCCGCGTCTACGGTCGGGTTCACGACGTCCCACGTCACGTTGGTGGCGGTGACGTCAACCTTGCGCGACGTCGCGGTCGAGTCGAAAGTAGCGCTGATCTGCCCCTGCACCTTCTCGGCGGGGATGACGCCGTGGAGGGCGGTGAGGTCCAGCGTGACATCACCCGATCCCTGGTGGGGCCCCGTGGCGCCGGTGCGGTCGATCTTGCCAGTGAAGACCGTCACTAACTGCGGGTTCTGCGCCGTCGTGTCCTCGAGCTCCAGCTTCCACTCGTAGGCGGTTTCGGAATCCTTCGTGATGGTGAACTTCCGGTCGATGCCGTTCTCTACGGACTCCCATACCTGCGTGGTGCCGGTCGTGAGCTTGGGAGCATGAACGATGACGGCTTCGACATGGCGCAGGAACTTGTAAAGGTGGCGGTTCACGCGCTCGACTACCTCGCGCGTCCGGACGAACAGGTGCGGGTGACAGTCGCCCACGAGGAGCGCTTGCTCATCCGTGCGGACCGGGGCGACCGTGAGCGCGAGCGACGCCGAGGAGGTATCGGCGGCGGTCTGGTCCATCGCGAGTGCGCTGTAGGCGGGAGCCGCGTTCGTAAAGCTCGAGTTGGCATTCGAGCTCGACGTGGTTCCACCGCAGGCGGACAGGAGAACCAGCGGTGCGGCGAGCAGGGCGTTGCGGATGAGTCCCATCGTTGTCTCCTCGGGAAGATCTTGCGTACGATTCAACTGAACCCTGGCCGCCCGTGAAGGTTGCGCAATTTGCTTTCGCATCTACGGGCAGGTGCGTCTTCGACGCACGGTACCGTCCGATTTGAATACGGAGGCCTGGGTCTTCGTTACACACCCGAACCTTCACCTGGAGGGACCATGAAGAACCTGCTTCTTGCCCTGGCTGTCCTGGCGGCTCCTCTCGCTTCGCGTGCTGAGCCCGCGGGACTCGAGATGTGGCAACGCAATCATCCTGAAGCTTCTCGTGAGTTGGGTACTTGGGTTCGCAACCATCCTGAGGCTGCCGAGCGCTTCTTCACGTGGGATGGGCATCATCCGGAACGGTCGAAGGAGTTCGTGACATGGACCATCACCCATCCCGGCGACAACATCGACGTCTTCGTGCTCTCCCATCGCGGCTGGCCCTTCTTCGACGAGATCATGGAGAAGCACCGCCCGGCCGCAGAGACCTTCATGGCCTGGGCTCGCCGCCATCCGCGCGCCGCCGAGGCACTCATGAACCACCCGCGCGGCTTGGAGTGGGCGGGGCACCACCTGTACAAGGACTACTGGCACCTCGAGCATCCAAAGCGCTGACGTCGCCTAGATTAGCCCGGCCGTGTTCGAGAGAGTGTTCCTGGAGAGGCAGGCGGCGTAGTCCAACTGTCCACGGGACCGGATCAAGCCCAAGGACCCCAGCAACGGGTGGAAGTCGTGCCTTTCGTGGGCGCCGAGCCGCTTCATGCTGCGGGACCCGTGGGTGGTGCCGGCCTTCGGCCGGAGGGATGAGCTGGAGGCGCGCTCAGCGCGCGTCCAGGATAGCCCGCACCCGCGCCAGGAGCGACGACGCCGTGAACGGCTTCTGCAGGAACTCCACGCCCGAGTCGAGGACGCCGCGCTGCGCGATGGCGTCGTGCGTGTACCCCGAGACGTAGAGCACGCGCAACGTCGGGCGGCGGCGGCACAGCTCGTCCGCGACCTCGCGGCCGCTCATCCCCGGCATGACAACATCGGTCACGAGCAGGCGAAGGGTGCTATCGTGCCCCGCGACGTCGAGGGCTTCGCGGCCATCGGCGGCGACGAGGACCCGGTAGCCTCCAGCTCGAAGCGAGCGAACCGTGACCTCGCGCACCTGCGGATCGTCCTCGACAACGAGGATGGCCTCGGTGCCATCCGTCGCGGCGGCCGGTGCGGGCGGGGTGACGGCAGCCGGCGACTCTGTGATGCGCGGGAAGAAGACCTCGAAGGTCGTACCGTGTCCCGGCTCGCTCTCTACGAGGATGTGTCCTTCGCTTTGCTTCACGATGCCGTAGACCGTCGCGAGGCCGAGCCCCGTGCCTTGCCCGACAGGCTTCGTCGTGAAGAAGGGCTCGAACAGGTGCTCCTTCACCTCAGGTGGCATACCCTGCCCCGAGTCGCGGATCGACAGTCTCACGTAAGGCCCGGAACGGATCCACTGGTGGGAGGAAGTGAAGTCCTCGTCGAGCTCGATGTTGTTGGTCTCGATGGTGAGCCTGCCGCCGCTCGGCATCGCGCTCTCGGCGTTCACGGCGAGGTTGAGCACCACTTGCTCCATCTGGCCTGGGTCGCAGCACACTGTCCAGAGATCCGGCTGCAAGATCGTAACGAGCTCGATGTCCTCGCCCAGCACGCGCCGGAGGAGTTTCTCGCTGCTGCGCATCAGCGTGTTCAAGTCGAGCGGTATCGGAGCGATGACCTGCCGCCGCGCGAACGCGAGCAACTGGCGCGTCAGGTCCTGAGCGCGCCTTCCCGCAGCGCCGATCTCTTCGACGATCTCGGAGTCGGGCGGCGAATCCTTGCCGAGGTCATGCCTCAACACCTCGGCGCCAGCCAGGATGACCGTGAGCAGGTTATTGAAGTCGTGTGCCACGCCACCTGCGAGCTGGCCGATGGCCTCCATCTTGGCGGCCTGATAAAGCCCCGACTTCAGTCGATCCCGCTCTTCTTCAGCCCGCTTCCAATCGCTGACGTCGCGAGTGATCGAGAGAAGATGCGGCTGACCGCGCAGCCCTATGAGCCGCGCAGACATGAGCCCAGACAGAACCCTCCCGTCTTTCTTGCGGAAGCGTGCTTCGAGGTTCTGGACGTAGCCGTCCTTCTTCAGTCCCGCCACCAGGCGGGCTCGGTCGGCGGGATCGTCCCAGACGTGGAGTTCGAGAGAAGAGCGCCCGAGGGCCTCGGCCTGGCTCCAGCCTGTCATCCACGTGAAGCCTTCGTTCACGGCTACGAAGACGCCGTCGTCGAGGCGGTTGATGTTGATGGAGTCGGGGCTGGTCTGGAAAGCGATCCGGAAGCGCTCCTCGCTGTCGCGGAGAGCCTCCTCGGCCACCTTCCAGGCGGTGATGTCCCGGGTCACTCCGAGCAGCGCCACCACATCACCTACCTCGTCGCGCAACGGCACGGCGTGGGTCTCGAGCCAGCGGCGCGTGCCCCGGAGCCCCGTCACCTCGAACTGGACCTTGCCGCGGCCGCCGCGCAGCACGGAGCGGAAGAGATCGACAAAGGCGGGCCGCGTTTCCTCGGTCACGTACTCCGCAAGAGCCCTGGTCCCGACCTCGGCGAGCGATCGGGCCTCCAGCATGGCTAGGCCGGAGGGGTTCATCTCGAGTAGCTGCCCGTCCCGGCCCACGACCTTCACGCACTCCGGCTCACTCTCGATGATGACGCGGAGGCGCTCCTCGCTGCGCCGGAGGGCTTCCTCGGCCTGCTTGCGCGCCGTGCTCTCGGTGACGAGCACCGCGACCCGGCCTCCGTCGAGCGGCACCAGTCGGGCTTCGAAGTGCCGAGTCCCGGCGGGAAAGGGGAGGCAGTAGTCGAGGATCTCCTGCGACCGGGTCGTGCGGCACCGCCCCATGGCAGCACGCAGGTCGGTCCCCAAGGGCCG
The DNA here is from genome assembly GCA_041500205.1 of Anaeromyxobacteraceae bacterium. Lineage (GTDB taxonomy): Bacteria > Myxococcota > Myxococcia > Myxococcales > Anaeromyxobacteraceae > Anaeromyxobacter_A. The sequence goes on from JBGQLS010000217.1 coordinate 9,023, forward strand.
CGGCAGGACCTCGTCCACGCCGCGGCCAAGAAACGACTCGGGCGCTGCGAAGAGCTCTATCCCACGGCCCGCCCGGTAGTCGGAAAAGGTGTCGTCGGCCCCAATGAGGAAGATGAGCGCGGGCAGCGCGTCGAAGACGGCTTCGAGCTCCGCGGCGGCCATCGCGCCCCGTGGAACGACTCCCGGAGCGATGCCGGGTCCGACCTCTGGCCGGAGGCTGGCTTGGTCCGGCGCGGCGTGCTCGGCCATGCTCCGGTCTCCCTCTGGCATCACCGCACAGAGAGTACCGTGGGCAGGCCCAGCTGGGGAGCGTCCCCCCTTACTATGGGGGATAGTCTGTTGACATCAGATAGCTGCAGTCGCACGCGCGTCCGCGACGCGGCCGGGGGTCGGGTATCAATGGAGCCCGGCACTCCTAAACTAAGCGTATCGCCAGCCACAGACTGGGTTACCCGTCAGGGTCTGTTCGGCCGAGCGGCGTACGCCGCGGCCGCGAGCGGCGGGTATCGGCCGACCACTCCTGACGACCACCACGGCGGAGGCCTCGACGAGAGCTCTCAGCTCCGCCTTCGCGGGGGGATCGGTGGGCATGCGTGCAGCGTACTCGCGCTCCGGCCTGTGCTGGCTACCAGTGCCAGCCTGATGGGTACGGGAGTTCAAGCGGCGAGACGGTAGTCGTGATGGAGTCCTCCGAGCACGGGAGAGGCGTTCACCCTGGTGCCGGGACGGAAGTTGATTGACGTGGCCGGGGAGGCGAACGCGGCTGGCCGTCGCTGGCCGATCCCTTGGTGAGGCCGCGAGGTATTGAAGTAGGAGCGGTACTCATCGAGAACGCGGTGGAGATGGCCCTCGCTCAGCAGGAGGACGTGATCGAGACATTCTCGTCGTAGGGAGCCGACGCATCGCTCGACGAACGAGTTCGC
>JBGQLS010000218.1:0-9923 GCA_041500205.1 Anaeromyxobacteraceae bacterium
CGCCCCCGCCCCGCCGGGGCAAAGCCCATCGGGGCCCCACCCCGGCCACGCCGCAGAGCGATCACATTTTTCTACAGGCCTTGAGAAGGAAGGCCGTCGAGATTACCGGTGTCGGTGGCTGCGCCGGAGGCGCTCTAGCGCGCTGGCGCGAGCTGCCGTCGGCCTCGCTGCCATGGGGTTCGGGGGCAGCTTTGCTCGCCTGCCCGGTCCCCGGTATGCTCGACACCCGGTGAGGCTGACTCCAGATCGCACGCATCACGGCCCAGCAGGGGCGCCTGGAACGTGAGGTCCGAGGTCCGGATGTGCGCGGCGATCCGTGCTGCCGTCTGGGCAGCCGCGCTGCTCACACTCGTGGTTCGCCCAGCCCGCTCCGAGGACATGGCTTCTCCTCCGGCGCCCGAGCTCCCGGCGCCCCGGGCGACGATGCCGGAGCCCGGGGTGGATGCTCTGACGCCGGGCGACGCGCGGCGCCCGGAGCTGCTCCTGGAACTGGCTCTGCTCAGGCACCGCGAGGCCGACGCCCTCGAACAGGAAGAGCGGCGCGTCCACGCGGAGGCGGTGGCGCTTTGGCGCGAGTCGCTGCGAGGCGGCGGCGCCGGCCTTTCCTCGCCTTTTCCCCCGCTCGCGACACCGCACGCCGACGCGCAGCGCGCCGAGGCGGTGCGGCTCGCCCAGCGCGCCCTCGACGAGAACATCGGCCTCGCGGGCGCCCCTCAGGCGCTCCTCGTCGCCGGAGTTGACGCGGAGCGGATCGGCAGGCGCAAGGAGGCGGCGAGGGCGCTGGGGGCCCTGGTGCGCGGATTCCCCGCCAGCCCTTACGCAGCCGAGGCGTGGCTCGTGCTCGGCGAGCATCATCTCGCCTCGCGGGACCTCACGAAGGCGCGTGCGGCCTTCGAGTCCGCGGCGCGGTCGGAAAGCACCCGCATGCGCGCCTGGGCCGCCGCTCGGCTGGCGGAGGTGGCGGTCGCGGCGAACGACGGCGAGGGCGCGCTGGAAGCGCTGGCGCGGGCTCTCGCGGCAGGGTCGGCACGGGGCCTGGCGGTGCTCGACGATCTCGCCGCAACGCCGGACGCGCTCGCCTCGGATCGCGACGCCCTGGGCCGGCTCGCGGGCCTGTGCGAACGCAGCGGCGATGTGAGCCGCGCCCTGTTCCTGCGGGAACGCCTTGGGAAGGACAAGGCGCGCCACGGCTCACCCGAGCGAGCCCGCGCTGATGCGCGTCGCGCCATGCCCCCGGCGGGCCCTGCGTCCCCGCTGGCCGGCGGCCTGAGGCTGAGGGCTTCGGCCCTGGCGTCGGAGAGTGGCCCGCGCCTCGAGCTTCGCCTCGCGGCCTACACGGGCGATCCGGTGGCGCTCCACGCGCTCGGCCTCGCCGCGCTGGAGGAGGGGAGGGCGGGTGAAGCCAGGGCGCTCTTCGAGCGCGCCCTCGCGTCGAGAGCCATGGAGCGAGAGGAGGCAGTCCTCCAGAATGACCTGGCCGTTGCCCTGTCCGCCCTGGGAGACGGAGCCAGCGCCCGCGCCGCTCTGGCTCGCGCCGCGGATCGGGATCCTGGGCTAGGGTCAGCGCAAGAGAACCTGGGCGCCCTCTCGCTGTCCCAGCGCGACCCCGCGGGCGCCGAACGCGCGCTCGCTCGCGCGGTGGCACTCGAGCCGGGACGCTGGCAGGCGAGGCTTCTCCACGCCCGGGCGCTGGCAGCGCTGGGGCGTTCGCTGGAAGCGCTCGCCGAGGCGGAAGGCGTCCTCGAGGCGGAGCACGGCCAGAGCGACGCGCTCGGGCTCGTGGCCACCCTGCGCGGGAATGGAGGGATCGCGCCGGCCCGCGGGCGGGAGTTGCTCCCCGCACCCTGAGTACCCGGGGCTCGCGCCGCCCCGCCCCGCCGGCAGAGCCGTCGGGGCCCCACCCTGCCTAAGAAGCCAAAGGGTTTTTTCGACAGGACTTGAGTGAGCCGCCGATCAGGCGCCCCGGTCGACGGCCGTGCTGGCGCCTCCGCGCTTCCGGTTGCGCTCCAGCTTGTAGCGCATGTTCGGGTCGAGGAACTTCTTGCGCAGGCGGATGCTCTTCGGCGTGACCTCGACGAGCTCGTCCTCCGCGATCCACTCCAGCGCCCTCTCGAGCGACATGTCGCGGGGCGTGGTGAGGATGATGTTCTCGTCGCGGCCCGCCGCGCGGATGTTGGTGAGCTTCTTCTCCTTGCAGATGTTGAAGTCGAGGTCGTTGTCGTGGCCGTGCTCGCCCACGATCATGCCGGTGTACACCGGATCACCCGCCTTCACGAAGAGCGCGCCCCGCTCCTGCCCGTAGAAGCAGGCGTAGGCGACGACCTCGCCCAGCCGGTCGGAGACGATGGCGCCGGTCTTGCGCTTCTCGATCCGGCCTTGCCACGGCTCGTAGCCGTCGAACTGCGTCGACATGATGCCCTCGCCGCGGGTGAGGGTGAGGTACTCGCCGCGAAAGCCGATGAGGCCGCGGGCCGGCACGCGAAACTGGAGTCGCGTGCGCCCGGAGCCGAGGGGCTGCATGTCCACCATACGGCCCTTGCGCGGCCCGAGGTTCTGCGTCACGCCGCCCACCGCCGCCTCGGGCAGGTCGCACACGAGCAGCTCCATCGGCTCGTGGACCTCGCCGTCCAGGGTCTTGAGGATGGGCTCCGGGTTCGAGACCGTCAGCTCGTAGCCGTCGCGCCGCATATTCTCGACGATGACGGCGAGCTGCAGCTCGCCGCGGCCGACGACCTTGAAGGCGTCGGGCGTCTCGGTGTCCTCGACGCGGATGGAGACGTTCTTGTACGCCTCGCGGTAGAGCCGCTCGCGTATGTTGCGGCTCGTGATGTACTTGCCTTCCTTGCCGGCGAAGGGGCCGTCGTTCACCCTGAACACCATCGACATGGTCGGCTCTTCCACGCTGATGCGTGGGAGCGCTACCGGAAACGACGGCTCGCTGATGGTGTCGCCGATGCCGATCTCCTCGGCGCCGGCGATGCAGACGATCTCGCCCGGGCCGGCGTCCTTCACCTCGACACGCTTCAGGCCGTCGTAGACGTAGAGGCGGACGATCTTCGCCTGCACCACCTTGCCCTCGTCGCGGATGACCGCGATGGTGTCGCCCTCGTGCGCCACGCCCGATGCGATGCGTCCGATGGCGAGGCGCCCGACGTAGTCGTCGTAGTCGAGGTTGTCGATGAGCATCTGCAGCCCCTCGCGCTCGCCCACCGGCGGCGGAGGGATGTGCGTGACGATGGCGTCGAAGAGCGGCTTCAGCGTCTCGGCCTTGAGCGCGTCCGCGACGGTGTACGCGGCTCGACCCTCGCGCGCCACCGCGTAGATGACGGGGAAGTCGATCTGGTGCTCGTTCGCGCCCAGGTCGATGTAGAGCGAGTAGACGAGGTCGAGGACCTCCTTGGCGCGCGCGTCCTGCCGGTCGATCTTGTTGATGACGAGCACCGATCGGAGGCCCATGGCGAGCGCCTTCGAGAGCACGAAGCGCGTCTGCGGGAGCGGACCCTCCGCGGCGTCGACGAGGAGCAGGACGCCGTCCACCAGCCGCAGCGCGCGCTCTACCTCGCCGCCGAAGTCGGCGTGGCCCGGGGTGTCGACGATGTTGATCTTCATCCCTTGCCAGGTGACGGCGGTGTTCTTGGCGAGGATCGTGATGCCCTTCTCGCGCTCGAGGTCGTTCGAGTCCATGACCCGGTCGACCATGAGCTCGTTCGTCCGGAACACGCCCGCCTGACGGAGCATGAAGTCGACCAGGGTGGTCTTCCCGTGGTCGACGTGGGCTACGATGGCGACGTTCCGGATCTTTTCGCGCTGGATCATGGGACTCCGGCAGGGACGAGCCCCACCCTAGGGTTGAAGCAAAAACCGCACTCTATATGTCGGCGCGGGCGCTCTCGGCAAGGTGTAACCCGAACAGCCAGGGTCGCCTACATGAAGCCCATGCGCCCGGTACCGGCAAGGGCGCGGCTGACCTCGTCGAGAATCCCGAGCGCTCGGCAGCCGGCGAGGAACGCGAGCGCGTCGCGCTCGTCCATCCCGGAGAGCACGACCAGATCCGAGATCGTCTTCGTCCCGTCCGCGTGGGCCAGCATGAGCGCCTCCGGCCCCGCCATCGGAAGGTCCCGAAAATCGGCGTCCGGCCTCGTGGCGCGGGCGAGAGCGAGCGTGGGGGGGAGGTCCTCGCGCAGCCGCTCGATCGTCGCCATCCGCCGGAAACCCTCGAGAACGAGGTCCTGCGGCGCGATGTCCACGCGCGTGATGGGGCGGCGCGCCCGCGGCCCGGCAAGCAGCCGGTAGCTCCCTTCCCGCCAGTCGAAGGTACTCCAGATGATCTCCCGAACTTGCTCCACGAACATGCGGGTGCGCTGCGCGTCGTCGAGGAGACCGCGCGCTAGGAGTGCCTCGTTGAGCGGCTCCCTGGGCCCGATCTCCGCGACGAGGATCTTGAGCGCTCCCGCCGAGAGGATGCCCTCGCGGACGCAGCGCGCTGCGAAGCGCTCGGACGGCAGGTTGGAGGCGGCGAACACGGCCCGTCCTTCCTCGAGGAGGATCAACTTCTTTACCGGGGGCCGGGCGAGCGTGAGGGCGCCGGTGGTCCTGGCGGTGTGGAGCGCGGCCATGAGGCGGGGCACCCCCGTCGATGCGAGATCGCCCTCGGGCAGCGCCAGGGAGCCGGGCTTGCGGGCACGCGGGACCGCCGTCGCGGGCAAGGGCTCGGCGAGCCCCTCGCGCGGGCGCGGCGCGAGCGGAATGCCGACCAGGGTCTCGTCGAGCGCCGGCAGTGCCTCGGAGAAGATGTAGCTGTCGAGGTCGCCGGCGAGAGGATAGTTCGCGGTCTGAGTCGCGTCGTCGATCTCGTCCGGCGAAGCAGGGAGGGGATCGGGAGGGGTAGGGGTCGAGGTCGGGGTGGACCCCTGGTCGCGCTTGTCGCGGAGGACTCCTGGCCGCGTCTCGTCGCGGCGAACTTCTGGCCGCGTTTCGGCGCGGCCAGAAACAGGAGCACGAGGCGGCGATGGCTCCGCCGGCGCTGCCGAAGCAGGGGCGCGAGGTGGCGACGGCTCTGCCGGCGCCGCCGAAGAAGAGTCGCGAGACTGCGACGGCTCCGCCGGCGCTGCCGAAGGAGGGTCGGGGTGAGGGGCAACGTTCGCGGTCGCGGACGAGAGGGCAGCCGTCAGTACGGCCAGCGCTTCCTCGACGTCGAAGGGCTTCTCGAGAAACGTCTCCGCGCCGAAGCGCACCGCCGTGGCGGCGTATCGCGCGGCTCGCAGGACGCCGGACACCGCTACCGTCTTGAGCTGGCGGGCCCGCAGCGCGAGGAGCAGGGCGTCAGGCCGGAAGTCCGGTACGGGAAGGTCCACGATGGCGGCGTGGGCGCCGGCACCGTCTGCTTCGTCGAGGGCCGCGCGCCCGCCGCGGCACAGGACGACAGAGGCTCCCAGGCGCGAGGAAGCGTCGGCGACGACACGGGCGAATTCCACGTCAGCGCTCACCACGAGGAGGCGCTTTCCCGTGAGCGGCACGGCCACGACTGTAGCACGGTACGGGTCTCGCCCCGGATGGGGACGGCCGGTGACGCGTCGCGCCCCCGGCGACTCAAGACCTGTCGAAAAATTGTGACCGCTCTGCGGAGTGGCCGGGGTGGGGCCCCGATGGGCTTTGCCCAGCGGGGCGGGGGCGGCCTGCGCCCCCGGCGACGACTCAAGACCTGTCGAAAAATCACTTGCGATCGCAGGGGCCGGGGTGGGGCCCCGATGGGCTTTGCCCAGCGGGGCGGGGGCGGCCTGCGCCCCCGGCGACTCGGACTTTCGCCGCGTCACTAGCGTGGCCCGTGGGCCTTCGGTACGCTCGCCAGGTGCCGCTCGCCTTTCATCACGTCGCGATCCAGTGCTCCGATCTCGCCGCGTGCGAGATCTTCTACCGCGAGGTGCTTGGCCTGGAGGTGGTGCGGCGCTGGCCGAGCGGAGGGGGCGACGATCGGAGCGTGTGGCTGGCGGTCGGCGGCGGCTTCCTCGCCCTGGAGCGCGCTCGTGAGCCTGCTCCCGGCGGGCCGTGGCGCGATGGCCGGGCCGGCCTGCACCTCGTCGCGCTGCGCATACGTCCGGAAGAGCGCGCGACGTGGGAAGCGCGGCTCGAGGCCCGCGGTGTCCCCGTCGTCCACCGCACCCGCTGGACGTTGTACGTGCGCGATCCGGAGGGGAACCGGATCGGCCTCTCGCATCACCCAGACGAGGTCGAGTGGCCGTGATCTTCGACCGCCGTCGTTACGGCAAGGACAACTACGTCTACCTCCTGTGCGAGGGAGACGACGCCGCCTTCGTCGACCCGGGCGATCCCGAGGTCGCCATGGCGCTGGCCGAGGCCCATGGCGCCCGTCCGCGCTTCGTGCTCCACACCCACGGGCACCCTGATCACACCGGGGGCACCGCAGAGGTCGTGGCGCAACTTGGGGCAAGGGTGCACGGGAGCGCCGCCGACGCGGCCTGGTACCCGCCCGACGTGGATCTCGCCGGCCGCCACGAGCTCGCGCTGGGAACGCTTCGCCTGCTCGTGCACGAGGTGGCCGGGCACACTCCAGGCTCGGTCCTCTACGAGTGGAGCGGGCGGCTGCTCACCGGCGACACGCTGTTCTGGGGCGGCGCGGGGAACTGCAGGCACGGTGGCGATCCCGCCTTGCTCGCGGGCAGCTTCGAGTCCGTGATCGCGCGTCTCGCCGGGACGCTCGAGGTGAATCCCGGGCACGACTACGCCGAGTCGAACCTGCCCTTCGCGCTCGACCTGGAACCGTCGAACGCCGCCGCGCGCGCACAGCTCGGCGCCGCGCGCGCTGCCCACGCGCGGGGAGAAGAGCCCGCGCCCACCACGCTCCAGGAGGAGCGCGCCTCCAATCCGTTCCTCCGCCCCGCCGAGCTCATACCCATCCTGGCGCGGCGTGGGGTTCCCTGCCGCGATGGGAGGGAGGCGTTCCTGGCCATCCGGAGGCTCAAGGATGCCTGGCGCGGATAGACCATTGCCGAGGCGCGCCTTGCTCATCCTCGCGTCGAGCGCCCTCCTCCCCACGCTCGCCCTGGCCCGGCCGAGCTCCGTTGACTGGGAGCGCAGGGTCGTGCGGTGTGGAGGCACCGGGGCGCCGAACCTGCGCGAGGCCGCGGGCACGGTCGCGGTGACCCGCGCCGGGACCGAGCGGGCGGCGAGGCGCGCGGCGCTGCGAGACTGCATGGCAGCGCTGGGGGGCCTCTCGATTGAGACGGGAAGGACGGTGGCTCAGGTCCTCGCGGGCGATGCCGGCCTGGCCTCCTCGGTGAAGGACGCGGTGAAGCGGGTTCGATCCGCGGTCGAGCCCCGCTTCTTCTCCGATGGGGGCGTGGAGCTTCGGGTGGAGGTGCCGCTCGACGGCGACATCTCCGAGTTGCTCCTGCGGCCGCCGGGATCTTCCGTGACGACCGTGTCCTCCAGCCCGGGGCGCGCTCCAGACGCCGCCCTGACCGGAGTTCTCGTCGACGCCTCGGGCCAGGTGGTCGCGCGGGCCCTCGCGCCGCGCATCCTCGACGAGGCTGGCGCCGAGGTGTACGGGCCGTCCGCGCTGTCCGCCCGCGCGCGGCGAGGGGGGACTGCCGCCTATGCGGCAGACGTCGCCTCCGCGAGACAGGCGTTCGCCGCCCGCCTCGGCGCGGCGCCGCGCGTCGTGAGGGTGATTCGCGCCCAGGGCGCCGACGTCGTCGTCTCAGCCGCCGACGCGGACGCGATCCGTGGCAGCGCCTGCCTGGCCGAAGGTCGGGTCATCATCGTCACTCACGGTGGCCGTGCGGCGGAGAACTCGAAGTGAATAGGCGCTCCGTCGTCACCGTGCCGAACGCCCTGACCGTTTCGCGGTTCGTGCTGGCGCCCGTGTTCCTCGTCCTGTATGCGCGAGGCGACACGGTGCGGGCGCTGGCGGCGTTCGCGGCGGCGGCGGCCACCGACGTGCTCGACGGGCTCTCCGCGCGCGTCCTCGGTCAGTACTCGCGGCTGGGCGCCTTCCTCGACCCCATCGCGGACAAGTTCCTGGCCACCTGCGCGCTCTTCGCGCTCTGGGAGCGCGGGCGGCTGCCGCTGTGGCTGCCGATCTTCGTCGTCTCGCGCGACCTCGCCCAGCTTGCGGGCGCGGCGGCGCTGCGCACCATCCGTCGCAGGGTCCCGGTCGCGCCCACGCGCATCGGCAAGTACGCGACCTTCTCCCTCGCCACGACCGTCGTGGTCTCGCTCGCGTGGGAGCTCCTTGACTGGCCGGCGACGGTGGTCGCTCCCTGCATCGCGGCGCTCGGCCTCGTGACCGCCGAGTTCATCGCGATCAGCTTCGTCCAGTACTTCCTTTTCTTCGTACGCAGCGCCCGCATGCCGGCGGCCTGAGTACCCGGGGGCGAAGGCGGCCCCCGCCCCGCCGGGCAAGCCCGTCGGGGCCCCACCCGCGCCAATCGGCTGGGTGGTCCATCTTTCGACAGGTCTTGACTGCCCGTGGGGGGTCGGCCCAGCACCAGCGCGAGAGGCTCGAAACGACTGGCGGACGCCTCGCGCGAGCACGCGAGCGCGCGTCGCTGGGTCTCTCTGGACCGGGAGGTTTGACGCGATCGGGCGCGACAATGTGGGACTTGCCTGCCTGGTTACCCGACACACGGGTTCGGTAAAAGCGACGAGTTCCTGGCGATATCGCGAACCGCAACGAGGGGTCGCCCCATGGTGCTCGGCCGCGTCGTCACCGCATGTGCCGCCCTCGCGCTCGTCACGAGCGCCTCGGACGCTCGAGGCGGCGATTTCGTGATCGGGATGGGTGGACGTGGAGAGGATGAATCCCGGAACTCGGCCGACGAACCGGCCATAGCTTCCGCCCACGCCGGTCCGCAGGCGACCGCAGATTTTCACTCCTGCCCCGGCGACGGGCTCGCCAACATGGCCGTCCGCGGCGTTTCGCAGGCGGCTCCGGGCTCGCGCACGGGCGCGCTCTTCCGCAGCATGCTCGTGCCCGGCTACGGCCAGCTCTACAACGGACAGCGCTTCAAGGGCGGCCTCCTCTTCAGCACGGAGATCGCGCTCCTGTCCGCCGCGCTCGCGTTCCACCTCGCTGGCGACTCGGTCCTGAGCGCATACAACCGGGAGACGCGCCTCCAGCTCAGCGGCGACCCCACCGGCCGGGCCCAGCAGCTCTACGCAGGAGCCCAGGCACGCTACCGCGTGCGCGACGGTCTCCTCCTGGTGGCCACGGGCATGTGGGTGCTCAACATGGCGGACGCGTACCTGTCCGGCGGACGCGGGCGCCCGCTCCTGGCCGCGGGCGGTGTCATGGGGAATGGCCGCGAGCTGGCCCCTCTGGCGGCCATTCGACCAGGACACGCCATTTTCGGACTGCAGGGGAGATTCTGAAACCGACGCGGCCGCGGCGCGCGACTCGTTGACACCCCGCGGAAGCGCAGGTAGAACCGCAGCGCTTCAGCCGCTCAGGCGCGTAGCTCAGTGGTAGAGCACTACCTTGACACGGTAGGGGTCGGTGGTTCAATCCCACTCGCGCCTATCAGTAAAGCCCCCGGAATCACGGTGAGAGCCGGTTCCGGGGGCTTCGTGTTTTCACCTCCGCTGGCTGGGCTGGCCGCGCAGGTGAGAAGTCCAAACGCTTGGACGGGGTGCCCGGGCGCGCAGGAGCCCGCCAGGCGCATCGACTCGACGAGGGGCAGCAAATGGGGGCCGCCGCACGATGGTCGTGCGGCAGGGAGGCGCCTGGGCGGCCCTGGCGCACGCAGGGGCGGACGATCAATTTGAGGGCCACTGCGGCTCCCCTTCTCCGGGTCAGGCGTTCCCGTGGGCACGCCGCCGCCAGGGTGGGACTCCGCGCGCTGGTCCTCGGTCCGCTCACCGTGGCGAGTGCCGTGCCGCGCGCCGCCGTCCCCTACGCGCGCGCA
>JBGQLS010000219.1:0-9890 GCA_041500205.1 Anaeromyxobacteraceae bacterium
AGCAGGTCCACTCCCGACATGCCCGGCATGCGTTGATCGGCCACGATCACGTCGAGCGGCACCTCGGCGCCGATGGCGAGCGCCTGCGCGCCCGAGGTCGCCTCGTGCACGTGCCATGCCTCGTCGAGGAAGCTTCGCAGCACCTTGAGGTTGAACGCCTCGTCGTCCACGAGGAGCACGCCTCCCGTGCGCTGGCTCTCGACCCCCAGTTGCTCGACGAGCGTCGCGATCTCGCGATCGTTGATCAACGTGCCTCCCTCTCGGGTTCCGCTGGAAGTATATGCGGCCAAGGTGGGAGATCAAAGGCTCCGGTGGATTCGCCGGTAGCCGACACCTGGCACGGGAAGTGCGTCTCGCACGCGTAGCGATATCGTGAAGACGAACCAGCGCCAACCCGCCGGATCGAGAGACGTTGGGGGGCCTAGCATCTGATCGCCGTCAAAGGCGCTGTGCCCGGCGTCTCGGTCGCCCGCCGCAACATCTGGCGCTACTGGAGCTCCGTGCGCGCCACGATCGAGCGCTACGCGGCCAAGGGGCATCGGAGGCGCGCGGCCGGGGCGTCGCATGGCGACAGCAGACCGCCGTCAGCTCAGTCAAGAGGGTCGCTGGGGCTGAGACGGCGCGCGTGAGCGGCTATACGCTGGTGAAGCTCCTGCTTGGCGTCCGTGGCAGGTCCACCCCGACTGGTCGAACGCAGCTGGCCGACCATGGTCGACCGCGTTCTGTTCGGCCGTCCGCGATCGTTTGGTTCGCGCATGCCCGCCTCCGTCACCTGAAGCAACGGTGGCTGACCTCTTCGGAGTTGGCCGCCGCCTGGACGCACGCCAGCGCCGTGCGCGGGATCCGCTGGCCCTCGCAGGCGGCGAGGTCCACGGCGTGGGCGGCTGCCGCCTGCGAGCGCCAGCGCGCTGCCAGCGCAGGATCGCGGAAACCTCGCTCCTTTAGCTCGAGGTCGACGAGGCGGTCGAGGATCTGGCGGCAGTCCTCGTGCGTCGCCCGCCTGCCACCGCATGCGGTCAGCGAGGCTAAGAGCAAGAGCAACGGGACGAGCGTGATTGTTCGCTTGCGCATGGAAGTCACCGCGTGAACCGGACGCGGATAGGCGGGGACTCGGTCTCGATGGGCCTGCCGGCCGGATCGGCGGCGGGCGTGAAGCGCGTCCGGAGCGCGCACTCCACGGCGGCGGCACCAAAGCCGTGGCCGGGATCGCGCACAATCCGAGCGGACAGGGCGGTCCCGTCGGCGCGGACGACCACCTTGACGACCGCGATCTGCTCGTCGATCTGCTCCGCCTCGGCGTCATGCGGCCAGGGACAGCGCCAGTCCTCGTCCGCGAGCGCCACCTGGTGCGAACGATCGGGCTCGCCGGGCGGCGCCTTCGGGTCCACGTCGCGCGTCTCGACAGGGTTCGGATTCGTGCCGGTCGGCGATGTGACGCCGCCCGCGTAGGCCTGCGCCGTGCCTGTGACGAAGGTGTTGCCGGTGAGGTCGAGAGGGGCGCGAGGCCCCTCCTCCTGGGCGATGATCCGCCCGGCCTGGGAGGGCGGTGGCGGTCGTGAATCTGCGCGCCGGACAAGGTGCGGAGCTCTGGCGAGCGGGGGGCGCTGAGTGGGCGGCTCGACGGGGGGCGGAGGCTTCGGCGGCGATGGCGAGAGCTCGACGACGCGCTCCCGCGCGAGCTCCTCGTGAAGGCGAATGGCAAGCTGTGCGCTCCATGTCTCGAGTGAGGCCCCGGAGGCCGTGGCCCACGCGAGCAGCCCGAGGTGGACGGATACCGCAAGCGCGCCGGCGACCACGGAACGGCCCAGGGGGCGGTCGATGCGTCCCGCCAGCACCACATCTACGATCCGCGGAGGAGGCGCACCCGTGGGTGCAGCTGGTGCGGGTGAGCCGCTCAAGGCTGGCCCTCCTCCTCCGGCAGCGCCCCGAACGCCACCCGTGTGATGCCGGCTCGTTTGAGCAGGTCGAGCGCGTGGATGACGTCGCGGTGTGCCACGGCGCCGTCGGCATTGATGACGGCCCGCAGCTCGGGGTCGCGGGCGACCGATTCCTGCGCGCGCGCGAGCAGGGCGTGGTCATCCGGAACGGGCTCGCCGTTCACGAGCGTGCCGCCGCGCGCTGGAAGGACGACCGAGAAGATGACCTGCATCTCCTCGCTCTTGCTGGCCCTGGGCAGGTCGAGCGGCACCGCGGGCGAGACCACGATCTTGGCCGTGACGATGAAGACGATGAGGAGGACGAGGACGATGTCCACGAGCGGCGTCACGTTGATGGCGACGATGGGGCTGCCGTTGTCCTGGGACGCGCCTGCCATGGCTCTAGGTGACCTCCGAAGCAGGGAGGGGCGACGGCGCGAGGCTGTCCTGTCCGCGCCCTCCGCGATCCTCGCCTCCGCAAGGAGGTCGCGGTTCCCCCGACAGGTAGGCAAGCACCAGGCTCGAGAGCGCTTCCGACTCGCAGAGCAGCGTCGCGACCCGACGCTGCAGGTAGTTGTAGAGAGCGATGGCCGGCAGGGCGACGGCGATGCCGACCGCCGTCGTCACGAGAGCCTCCGCCACGGCCGTCATCACCCCCTGAGAGGCTATCTGTGCCGCCGCGCTCGGTCCGCCGGCGTGGCCTGGCGCCGCGTGGCCCAACTCCTCGAAGGCGTGGATGACGCCGACCACGGTCCCGAAGAGCCCCACGAACGGCGCGTTGTTGCCGAGGGTCCCGAGATACACGAGCCTCCGCTCGAGCAGGTTCCGCTCCAGCGCGGTGGCGCTCTCCATCGCCTTCGCGACAGCCTCAGGGCCGAGCCGCGCCAGGCGCAGCCCTGCAGCGGCGATGGACGCCGCCACGGCGCGCGAGCGACCGAGGTCGGCGATCGCTCCCTGGATATCGCCCTTCGTGAGGCGCCGATCCAGATCCTGCGTCAGCACTGCGACGGAGCCATCTCTGGTTCGATAGAAGAGCCACCGCTCCAGGGCGAAGGCGAGGCTCGCGACCGAGAGCGCCGCGAGGAACCACAGGACCCAGGCCGCTCCCGAGCCGATGAGGATCTGCTTCACTGCTTCGACTGCGTTCATCGTCTGTTCTCCAGGTGATCAGCGCGACGGCGCGGCGTCCATGGACGCCGCGCCGTCGCGCGTCTCGCCGTCACTGCGGCGAAGGGTAGTTGCGCTGCACGAAGCAGAGGCCGTCGGCGTTGAGATGCCCCATGGTGCTCTCGCTGTAGGTCAGGGCCTCGCGGTAGTTCCGCAGGGCCAGATCCGCCGTTGCCGCCGCGGGGTTCACGGGGACGGTGCCCGGATCGAAGCGCATTTGGCCCGTGCCCCCCAGCGGGAAGGGGCCACAGGCTCGCCACGGCAGCGCAAGTCCGCCCTTGTCGGTGAAGCCGGTGTTGAAGTTCGTCACGAGCTCCAGGTCGGCCAGCGTTGCCGTGGGCGAGGCCACGCCCACGTACTGCGCCGCGATCTGGTCGAAGTGCGCCGGGGAGTCGTGCACGAAGTTCTCCCAGAACGCGTGATCGGTGTGGAAGGTGGCCTGGGCGATGGCGGTCGCGTTCTGCTTCAGCGCGACGCCGCGAATGAACTCCTCGCCGAAGGTCGACGTCCCGTTGTCGGGGTTCTGGCAATTGATGTTCGTCACGGGCGACTTGAACCCGAACCGGAAGTTCACCACCCGCGGGATCCTGGTGAAGTCGTACGTAGGTACCGACGAGCTGCAGGTGACGCCCGAGGCATCGCCGTTCCACGTGGCGGTCCCGACGAAGAGAACCGTGTACTTCTGGTCGATCATCTCCTGGTAGTCCGCGAGATCGGCCGCAAGCAGGTTCACGTTCTTGGCGGTGTTCGTCGCTTCGATGATGTCGAAGCCGAAGGCGTAGCGCTTGGTCGCGTCGAAGGCGGCGTTTCCATTCTTGTTCTGGCCGGTGAACGCGGTGATGGGCACGGCCCGTTCATCGGCCCCGCCCTTGCCCACGAGCGAGCACCCGCTGGTCAAGCTCCCGGAGCAGAGCGGCAGGGCCTTGTGCAGGTCGACCACCCATGGCCCGTCGGACTGCGCTACGAGGGCGTCGGTCTGCTTCTGGTCGGTCGGGCTCTTGTCCGGGTTTTCGGAGAGCTTCACGTGATCGAAGGTGACGAGCACCTTCGTGAACTCCATGCTCCAACCGTCCACGAAGGCGACATCATCGATGGTGGTGGCGGCGGAGAAGGGGTATCCGCCGAGCGCCAAGGCCTCGCCCGAGGCCGTGACCAGGATGGCGTTCGCGCCCTGATCCACGCAGGGAGCGGTGAAGGATTGCAGGAGACCGAGGCCGTCGGTCGGGGAGCCACAGGTCTTGGGTTGAGAGTTGCCGCTGCTGCTCGACGAGCCGCAAGCCAGCATGGCTGCTGAGGCGGCACAAGCCGCAAGGATGGTGATGCGCGAAGCAAGTTTCATGTCCGTTCTCCGGTGCAAGGCAGGACCGTCGCGAGCACTTGCTCGGTCAAGGTTACTGCCAGTTGAAGAAGTAGGTGCCGCTGGCGGCGCGCAGCCCGCCGTAGAAGGCGAGGTCGGGTTGGCCCTGTGAGAGGTCGAGGAACTTCCGCTGCGCCGGATCGTTCGGATCAGGCGGGATCTGGGCGAAGTCGACGTTCGCGAACCAGGCGCGCGGGTCGACCCGGACGAGGAGAGTCCCACCCTGGGCAAGGTTCAAGGCGACGGAGATGGGCGTGACGATCCGCTGCTTGCAGAGCGGGCTCGAGCCCGGGAGCGCCGCGTCGCCGACGGGGACGGCTCGGTTCTGGCCGATGGTGAACTGACCCGTGAACGCGATCGGGGTGCCGGCAGCCTGTACCGCCGTCCCGGTGACGTCCGCGAGCACGGTCGGATCGGCGGTGGCGTTGACGTCGGAGCCGAAGAGCCAGACCTCTGCCGTCTGTGACAGGTCGGAGGTGCCTTCCCCGTCTGCTGGGAACGGCTGCGGGACGGGAGAGATGACGTCCACGTCGAGCGGGCTCGTCACCTCCCCGGAGTAGATGCCGGGGAGGACGCAGCTCGTCGCCTGTGCGCCCGACGACGGGACCGAGCGGTTGAGATAGATGCCGCCGATGTGCAGGCGCGCCCTGGCGAGCGTCACCTGGTACCCGAGCGCGTTCGTGAAGACGAGCGGCTGCCCGCTCACGGAGTCGGCGGGGCCCGCGGCCGCCGCGTTGAACGTGACCAGCGCGCCGCCGGTGCTGCTGCCGCAGGCACAGAGCGCGAGCCCGAGAAGCATCCGAGCATCCCTCATGAGCCACCTCCCAGCAGGACTTCGAGCGTGAGCATGAGCTGGCGCGGTGCGCCCGCAGTGAAGTGGCGCACCGGCACGAGCGTGGGAGCGGACTGGCTGCGGAAATCGGAGGCGTAGTTGAACTCGCCGAGCCGGTACTGCGCGTCGAGGAGGTTCGTGGCGGTGAGCGCGACCTTGAGCGGTCGCCGCGCCAGGGAGACCGAGGCGTCGGCGGTGAAGATGCGGTCGCTGCGGTCGCCGAACGGGAGGGGCCGGCGACCGACGAAGGTGACCCCGATGCCGGCGCTCGCTACGAGGGGCACGCCTCCCGGGCTCCAGGGCAACCGGCGCCAGACAGAGGTGTCGCTCCTCACCACCAGATCGGGGACGTACGGGATGAGGAGGCCCGTGTCGTCGAAGGTGGCGCGGACGAGCGTTACGTTGAGCGACTCGTCGAAGAAGCCACCGGTGAGGCGCGCCGCGCCGAGCAAGCCGCGCCGGGTGCTGCTGCCGCCGAGCACGTTGCGCCCGGCGCTCTCGCTGAAGATGAGGTCCTGGTCGACCTTGGTCTCGAAGACGCCCGTGCGGAGGGCCAGAGCGGCGCCAGGCAGATCCCGGGTGTAGGAGGCGCCGACGTCGATGGAACGAGCTTCCGCGAAGGGCGTCTTCACGTCCTGCGTGATGAACTGCGGGTCGATGGAGCGAACGCCCTTCCCGTAGCTAACGGAGAAGGCGAGATGGGCGACCGGGGTGACGATCGCGGAGGCGCGCGGCAGGAAGGCCCTGCTCGAAGTCGTGGCGGGCTGGACCGGCTCGCGGTGGGCCCCGAAGCTCTCCTGGTCGAGGCAGCTCGCGTCCAGGGGAGGGTTCGTCTGCGATGGGTGCGCGACGCTCTGCACGGCGCAGCGGTTCAGGATGTCGAAGGTGAAGAGGTCGAGGCGCGCCCCACCCCGGAGCGTGAGCCACGAGAGCGGGTTCAGCGAGAGGTCGCCGTAGAGGCCGATATCGGCGATCTGGGAATGCAGATCGAGGTCCACATGATAGGGAGCATTCGTCGCCGCCTCGATGCGGTACTGGGTGCCGTCCGTCACGTCGTAGCGCGCGAAGTAACCGAGCTCCGCCTCGTGGCGGCGCCCGAAGGCGTCGAGCGACGTCCTCGCGAATCCCCGGGATCCCACCGTGGTGGTCGACGTGGATTGGTCGATGAGGTCCCCGCGCTGCGAATGGAGCGTCTGCTGCGGCTCCTGCACGTCGAGGAGGAACCCCGTGAAGTTCTCGCGAAAGCGCGTGTTGCCCAGGATCGCGAAGACCTGGTTGCGGTAGACGGTCGATCCCGAGCGGCTCTCGATCTCACCCGAGACGGAGAAGCGGGTGGCGTCTCCGCCCTGGCCGAAGTCGTAGGTGTCGAAGAAGCCCTTCCGCCCCGTCGCGAAGTCGTCCTCGCGGATCACACCCGCGGAGTGCCATCGGGCCGAGTACCCCTGCAGCGTGAGCCGGTACGTGGTGTCGGCCCCGAGGTGGCCCTCGTACTGGCCGATGGCGGACCCACGCGTCGCGTCGCGGTTCTGGCCGAACCCGTCGGTTTCGTAGAACTCGGCGGCGCCGAAGGTGCGGCTGGATGCTCCGGGCGGTCCCCACAGCGCGAGGACGCGTCGCGTCGCGTAGCTGCCATAGCCGACCTGGAGCCCGACCCCGCGATCCTCGAGGCCTAGCTCGTACTCGGCGCTCCCCGCCACCGCGAAGTTGCCCTGTCGCGGGTCGTACGGACCCTCGAGGACGCGGAGCGACGAGACGACCTCGGGGATGATGAAGTTCAGGTCGGCGTAGCCGTTACCGTGCAGGTTCCCGGCCTGGTTGATGGGAACGCCCCCGACCGAGAACTCGACGTCCTGGCCCTCGCGGGCATCGAATCCGCGGAGGAAGACCTGGTTCGCGTGCCCCTCCCCGCCCTCGTTGGTGAGCAGGATGCCGGGTGCGAGCTTGAGCAACTCTGCAGCCGCCTTGCGCGGCACGAGCGATAGCTTGCCGACCGTGACGTCGTAGTCGGAAGTCCCGCGGCTTCTCGGTCGCGCCCTGCCCCTCACCGTCGCCTCGAGCTCCTCCTCTTTGGCCGGTGGTCCTTCCTCCCGTGTCTCGCCAGCTGGCGATGCTGCTGGCGGTTCGGCTGGAGCCGGCGCCGGCACGCCGCCTTGTGGGCTCGGTGCGGGGAGCGCTGCCGGCGGCGGGGGAGGCAGGCGAAACGCGAACGGGACGCGGATCCTGGCAGCGACCGGCTTCCCGCTCTCCTCGGCGGGCGTGAAGACCCACTCGCTCACGGCAGCCAGCGCCGCGTCGTCGAACTCCTTGCCGCCCGACTCGACCACCTTCGGATCGCTGACGTGGCCGGAGGCGTCAACGGTGAGCTCGAGCGTCACGGTGTTCTCGCGGCGCTCCGCCAGCGCTGCCGGCGGGTACGTCGCTTCCTTCCGCTGCACCAGCTGCGGCGGGCGCAGCGCCGGCTCGGCAGAAGCTTGCGCTACGGTGCGCGCCGGTGCCGCCACCTGCATCGCCGCCAGGGCGAGGAGCAGGTGACGCGAAGCTGGACGAATCGTCGGTGTGGAACGCGACCTCTCCAAGCACGAACCTCCAGGCGCTGGTCCACGGAGCGTCCGGTGCCGGCCGCACGCGCATGAGCGCGCCGGTTTGGGCCCGGATGCCGGGACGAATGAGTCGTTGCGAGGGATGGGCCCGAGCTACGCCTCCGTCCCGGCTCTCCGGAGAAGCGGGAAAGCACGGATCCGCGTGCGCCTCAGCAACGGCGCAGCGACGGGGCGGCGAACTTAGGGCGGGGAGGCGAGTTAGGCTGGGGGCGACTGCTTCGGCGCGACGCGGTGGACAGCGATGCGAGCAGCAGCCGAGGTCCCATCAACCGACAGCGTCGCGAAGATCGCGCGCGGAGGGGTTCGGAGCTCTACGACCCGGTCGTGGAGAGTCGCCCGATCGCGACGATGCGCGGCCAGGATGCAGTGTTCGTGGCCGTGATGTGCTTCCGGGGCCTCGGTGGCAGCGACCCTCGGTGAGCGCTCATTCCCGGCGTGGACCTGGGCATCGTGATGTCCGCCCGCCTCGCCTGGATGGATCAGCTCGCCGTCGAGGGGGCAGACCGCGTGCCGGACCAGGAGGAGGTGCGACGCGTTCGCGAGCTGCCCGGCGACGAGCAAAGAGGCCAGGACCGCGGCAAGGCGGCCCCACGCTCTCGTCACTCCCTTCTCGGGCGGTCGCATCGGCCTCCGGACCCTGAGCTTCGACGACGGCTCCATCCATAGACTCGATGCAGGATCGGAGCAAGCCCCTTCCTGGACGACAGCGCAACTCCCGGCTCTCTCTGCGGCCGACTGCATACCGGCCCCGCCGCTGAAAGCCAACAGCGCTCAGCGGCCGCGGCGAAGCAGCAGTGACGCAAAGAACAGCGCGGCTGCGACCACGATGATCACGGGCCCAGACGAGCGGTGTAACCGGCTTGCAAGTACCTCTCCCGAGACGGTCGAGGCGATGGCCAGCACGACCGAGATCCCGAGCATCCCGTCGAGGCTGCGGGCCACGTGCTTCGCCGTGGCCGCCGGGATGATGATGAGCGAGCCCATGAGCAGGACGCCGAGGTAGCGCAACCCGAGCCCAATGGTGAGCGCGAATGCGAGGAGGAACAAGAGCTCGAGGCGGGCCACACGGACTCCGCTCGTGCGCGCGAGGTCGGCCGACACGAGCGCCACCACGAGCCTCTCCTTCTGCGTGAGCACGAAGGCGGCGATGCCGAAGGCGGCGGCGATGCCGAACCCGGCCTCGGCCCGGCTCAAGGCGCCAGGCGCGCCAAGCAGCGCGTCCAGCAACTCCTCTCCGGTCGCCATCATGCTGCCTATCGCGAGGGCCGTGGAGAACACCACGCCGATGATGGTCTCCGTCGAAATGCGCGTGTGGTGCTCCAGCGACCAGATGAGAAGCGCCCCCAGGCAGAGCGCTGCTAACGCCCCGAGCAACGGATGGAAGCGGAAGGCGAGCGCCAGGCCGATCCCAGGGAGCGCCACGTGCGACAGGGCGTCGGAGGCGAGCGCCATCCTGCGCATGACGGCGAAGGCGCCCACGAGCCCTGCGGCCGAAGCCATCGCCACCGAGAGCAGGAGAGCCTCAGTCGTGAGCGTCATGGCGGTGGAACCTGACCGGCGCACCGTACGCCTGCGCCATGACTTCGGGAGTGAGGACCTCGTCGGGCGGGCCGAAGCACGGCCGCCCGCGGCCCAGGCAAAGCACGGCCGAGGCGTACCGGTAGACGATGGTCAGCTCGTGCGAGATGAGGAGGAGCGTCAGCCCCTGCTCTAGTTGCAGGCGATGGATGGTCTCGTAGAGCCGTTCCTCGCCCGGTTGATCGATGCCTGCGGTGGGCTCGTCGAAGAGCAGCACGTTTGGGCGCGCGAGCAGCGCGAACGCGAGCAGAAGTCGTTGGAACTGACCACCGGAGAGGGTGCCGATGGGATCGCGCGCCGACGCTGGCGACAGGCCGACCAGCGAAAGCATCCGGTCGACGTCGGCGCGAGGAGCACACGTGATGGCGGCCTTCGCACGCAGGAAATCCACGCCAGTGAGCGGCAAGTCGCGCTCGATGCCGAGCTTCTGCGGAACGTAT
>JBGQLS010000220.1:0-9875 GCA_041500205.1 Anaeromyxobacteraceae bacterium
CCGCCCTGCTGCTGGAGCTTGGCGCGCATCTGGCTGGCGCTCTCGGTGGCGACCATGTCCAGGGGCCGCGTCGCGCGCTTCAGGAACAGGATCGCGAAGCACGTGTCCCGCGTGCCGTCGCCCCACGAACCGCCCCCCTTCTGGATGTCGCACAGCACCTTCGCGCCTTCCGCGTACCAGTAGTGCTCGCCCATCGTCTCCGTCCCGAACAGCATCCCCGCCCGCTCGAGGGCGTAGAGATAGTAGAAATACTGGCTCTGCGAGTTCTCCGCGAAGTTCGCGTGCTCGTAGGGGCCCGGGTTGTACGTCACCGAGAAGTTCTTCGCGATCCACGCGATCCCCGACACCACGTCCTTGTCCTTCCGCCACGACCGCTTCTTCCCGCCGTCGTTGTCCTTGATGTAGTCGAGGATCGCCAGCGTCCCGGTGGCGCCGGCCGTCATCGACCCGTACGCCTTGTGCTCGTGCTTCCCGTAGCACCAGCCCCGGGGGTCCGCCATCACGTCCTCGGGCCGGTCCATCACGCCGCTCTGCCCCTTGCCGCCGGAAACCGCGACCGCCTTGCCGCTGGCGTCCTTGAACTCCAGCTTGATCGCCGGACCGTCGGCCGCCTTCTGCGACGCTTTGAAGAACGCGATCGCCTTGTCCACCACCGCCGGCGGCAGGTCGATCCCCGCGTCGTGGCACGCCCTGAGCCCGAGCGCCGCGTACTGGGAATTCGACTGGTCGTTGGGGTTCCCGTCCCGCTTCTTCTCGACCTTCAAATGGCCCTTCACCGCGGGCTTGATCCGCATCCCCGGCTGCGCGAGCAGCGGGTCGAATTCCTTGGGCTTCCCGGCCGTCGTCCCACCCGCCGAGGCGACGTCCTTGCGCGGCGCCTGCGACGGCGTCATCGGCGGATCCTCCGCGTAGATCGACGGGTCGCCGTAGCCCCAGAAGCCTTCCGAGCTCTGGTTGTCCACCAGGAACTGCGCGCACTGCCAGATCCGCCGCTGGTAGGTCACCCTCTGGATCTCTTCGAGGATCATCGCCTGGAGCGCCACGCAGTACGTCGCCTCCAGCTGCCGCCCCAGCATGTCCTTGAGCAGCGCCTGGAAGTTCGCGTCAGACTCCTTCACGTCCGCGTGCACGTACGTCCAGAGCACGAGCTCCGTGTGCTGCATCTTGCGCTTGACGTGGTCGAACTGCGCCGTGTGCGAGCCGTTGTTGGACATCAGGTACGTGATGCCGTCCCGGATCGCCTTGTCGATCTTCGACTGGTCCACGAAGATGGGGCCCGCGGGTGCCGCGCCGCCGGGCTGCTGTTGAGCCACGGCCGGAAGCCCCATGGCGAGCGCCGCCGAGAGCACGAGAATACGTCGCATAGATCGGCCTCCTATGGCTCGCCCCAGCCCCCTGGGTCCGGCGTCCCGCTCCTGCGCCGCGGCCCCTATTATAGGTATTTTACCGCACCCAGAAAACAACCCTTTGAGAGAAAAGTTGCGGCTAGGGTTTCTTCCCCTTGCATTCCGCGGTCGACTTGCAGGTCGCGTCCGCGGCCTTGTTCTTCTTCTTGCAGATGGGGCAGTCCCATTCCCCGCCTTTCTTGTCCTTGTCGTCCTTCTTCTCGTTGCCCGCGGTGCGGATCTCCTCCTCGAAGAGCTTCAGATCGTCGACCGTCGCCTTCAAAAGGCGGTCGGCGATGAACGAGATCCCGGGGTGCGTCCCGTAGTTCTTGAGCGCGTCCTGGATGTCGGGGCGCATCTGGCAGCTGGTGCGCTTGAGGTCCTTGACGATCCAGAGGGCCATCTCGCGGCCCGCGAGGGGGCTGGCCTCCTCGAGGTACCGCTTGAGGTTCTCGAAGTTGAACTCCTCGCTCCGGTGGGTCTTGAGCTTGTCGCCGCCCGAGTGGTACGACTTGGCTCCGGCGAACTTGCCCTGTTCGTAGACGAAGTGCTGCGTGTTCCCGTGCATGTTGCGGATGGTGAAGAAGAGCTCGCTGTGGGCGGCGGGGAAGTACGCCTTCAGGTCGGAGCGGTCGATGCGCGTCATGAGCTTGGCGAGCTCCTTCACGGCTTCGTCCGCCTCCTTGGTGAGGATGAGGTCGGCGCCCCGGGCGTCGACGTTCTTGCGCTCCTTGACCCAGCTCCCCTCGCTGCCCGAGAGCTTCTCGATGCGGGCGGCGATGTCGATGCACTCGCGGGAGATCAGGTCGAGTTCGTTCAGCTTGGGGCCGAGCGTGGCGATGAGGTCGTCCCCCCAGGCGGCGAACTGGAACTGCCAGGTGCGGGTCGTGATCTTGCCCTTGAGACTCTCCATGATCGCGGGCTTCTGGTAGTCGTCCAGGAACGTGACCACGGCCCCGAAGGCGCCCGGCCCGGGCACCGCGGGGGTCTCCTGGAATTTACGGCCCTTCACCTCGAGCAGCAGGCCGCCCGCCTGCTCGAGCGTGGGCGAGAGCCGTGTGCCTCCCGCGTACGACTCGTACTGCCGCTGGAGCGTGACCTTCAGCACGGTGCCCTCGGGGAAGTTGGCCGTGCCGTTGAGCGTGAGGCGCGGCTGCTTGTCCCGCAGCGCGGGCGCCTTGCACGTCATGGTCACGTCCTGGGGCTTGGGATCCTGGGCGGCGCCCAGGGCCGCCGACAGGAGGAACGCCGCGAACGTCCAATGCGTCTTCATGCGATCCACCCCCACTGGAAAGCCTCACCCCGCCGTCGCGACTTCGCGGCGGCGGGGTGGGCGAATCGGCTCTCTTGGCTAGAAACTACGGTTGTCGAACGCGTACGAGAGCAGGTGCGTCTTCGAATCGTCCCAGTACAGCGTCACGTCGTCGAGCACCGGCGTCGCGAGCAGGATCGTGGAAAGGTTCGCGTCGGCCAGCTTGAACTGCGCGAAGTACTTGACGTTCTTGGGGTCCTGCATGATGGGGATCGTCCCGTCGGGCGCGCGGACCGCCGAGAAGCCGTCGTTGTCGAACGGCCCGTAGCTCACGCTGCCGTCGCGGATGCCGCAGAGGAGCGAGGGCTTCACGTCCTTGACCGCGATCCCGAGCGGCGAGTTGTAGTCGTACAGCGTCTGCTTGCCGGTGTTGGGGTCGATGTCCTCGCCGTACCAGGTCCACGAGAGACCCAGGATGCGGATCTGCGGCGGGATCACCGGCACGCTGCCCGGCGAGCCGCCCGTGCCGCCCGGCGTCGCGATGGCCGAGGGGGGCGGTGCGGTGCGCGGGTTGGCGCCCACGAAGGAGATCGCCTGCGAGACGAAGATGCCCTCGCCGTAGGTCGTGTCCAGCGGCTTGTAATAACGGCCGCGGAGCCACAGCGTGAGCGGGTCGGCGTCCGCCTGCGAGCTCCAGGCGTAGAACTCGTCGACCGTGTGGTCGCCCGAGTAGTTGCCCTTGAACGAGCCCTTCACGTCGACGGTCTTCGAGGCCGCGTCGGCGATGTGGGACGGAGCGCCCAGGCGGATCTGGTTGGACTCGCCGCCCGTGTGCTTGTCCCATTGATCCATGATCTCGTAGCCGGCCCCCCAGCCGCCGGTCATCGTGGAGAAGGTGAAGGGGCAGTAGAGGGTGTTCCCGTTGATGTAGAACTTCGACGTGGTGATGTTCTGCTCGTCGCCGTTGGCCTCCCACAGGAAGGTCGTGTTGATCCAGTGGTGCCCGCGCAGGGGACTGGGCTTCGCGGCGCAGGCCGGGTTCTCCTTCACGTGGTCGAGGTGGTTGAGCGAGGTGGAGAGGTTGCCCCAGTTGTGGCCCATCTGCACGTCGTGCCACGCCTTCGTGCCCCACACGAGGGAGCTGGGGAGGAACTGGCCCTGGTTGTTGTGCCAGTACTTGGGCCCGTTCGACTCCGCCGTGGCGACGTTGTAGTGCGAGGGGTAGTACCACATCGCGAAGGGCCACACGTTCACGTTCTGGCCGCAGGGCTCATGGTAGCGCGAGAAGTCCCACGTCGAGCGCACCTTGCCCGTCAGGTTCGGGTAGAACGAGGGCTTCCACCAGTAGCTCGCCATGCCCTTGGCGTGGTTGTTGCCGCCGCCCTGGGCCGCGCCGAACAGGGTCCAGAGGCCCTGCCCCCCCTTGTAGGCGTAGTAGCAGGGGCACGAGTGGCGCTCGCTGTAGCCGCCGTCGATCCGGAGGTCCGACGGGGCGAAGCCCAGCAGGCCCGGCGAGGTCACGGTTCCCGACGCCGCGTTCATCGTCTGCTTGAAGCTCTTGGCCTCGCGGTGGGCGGCCACCTGGCCGCCCTTGGGGCCGCTGTTGGGCGCGTAGGGACGCTTGTAGCTCAGGTCCGTCCCATTCACCGCGCTGGGGTAGTTCCACACGTGCTCGTCCGCGTTGTCCTTGCTGGCGATCTCGTGCACGTCGAAACTGTGGTGGTGGAGGTCGAAGTCGTACTGGAAGTGGCCGTGGGCGACGGCGTTGAACTGGGGGCCGCCCGACAGCTGGTCCGTGTGGACCATCGTGTTCTTCTGCTTGTTGCCCGCGCTGTGCCCGACGCCGCCGATGGTGGGGAAGGCGACGTAGCCGTCCCACTCGTTATCGGGGTCCTGGGTATCGCCGACCGTGTTCCCCGGGAATTTCCCGTTGTCCACCTCGGGGCCGATCTCCAGCGACATGTTGCTGTTGGTCTCGAACGCGCCGGTGCGCGCGGGGAGCGTGCCGGCGTAGAACTGCTTCTGGTTGGTCTCGCGGTATAGGTCATAGAGCTTGTAGGTCGCGCTGACCTTCGCCTGGGCCACGAGGTCGTTGTCGCCCAGGTAGCAGTCCTTCGTGGTCGGGTTCTTGGGGCGCAGGACGCGGCCCAGCGCCTCGACCTCGAAGTAGCCGGTGGGCACGAACGTGAACTCGGTCGACATCACGATCAGGTCGGTCTTGTCGACGCGGAGGAAGAGGTTCTCGTCGGGGTTGAGCTCGTTGAGGTGGCAGTTGGGGTTGAAGTTGGCCTTGATGGCGTCGGCGACGGCCTTGGACGCGTGCTCCTTCTGAACGTCGGAGGGCACCAGGTTGCCGAAGCCGGCGGGGTCGTCCACCTCCTGCTCGTAGTCGACGTGGATGGGGCGGTCGTCCTTGATCAGGCCGGCCGTCACGAGGTGGTCGATGAAGGCGTAGAACTGGACCCAGTTGCGGAACGGGCCGCCGAAGGGCTCGGAGCTGTAATTGCCATACTTGCCCGCCTGCCGGTTGCGGCAGGAGATCATCTCGTCGGCGATCTCGAAGGCCGAGATGCCGTTGGCCGCGGTGCCGCCGGGGCCGACGATGGGGATCGTTTCCATGAGGTAGCCGACTTCGTCCCCTTCGTTGCCCGCGGGCGAGAAGCTGTTCTGCTGCTTGAACGAGAGGTAGAGGTCGCCCTTCCAGCGCGGGTTGTTGCGGCGCCGGTCCGAGACGAAGAAGCCCTTGATGTCCGTCAGGAGCGCCACGAGCACCTCGCGCGAGGCGGCGTTCACGTTCACCGGGGCGCGGGCGACGACCTCGATCCACTGGGGGTTGAGGACGTCCAGCCCGTAAATGCAGACGGCCGGGTTCTCGGTGGGCTTGGGCGTGCCGACGTTCGGGATCGTGTTGAGGCCGCCGGGCGCGGAGATCTCGACGCCCGCAGCGTCCTTGCTCGACGTGAAGCGGTAGACGGGCGGGTTGCCGCGGTAGTACTTGATGGGATAGTTGGCTGCGGTGGCCGCGGAAAGCGGCACGGGGTTGACGCAGTTCGGGTCCACCCAGGCGTAGACCGTCACGTGGTCCTTGATTCTCTGGTAGAGGGAGTCGTCGTACCCGAGGGCCTTCAGAAGGTCCTGTGGGCTGCGGTAACCGGTCGTGGGGCGGCCGCCGACGATCTTGTCGCCCAGCGTGGTCATCTGGAGGGCGTCGCCCAGGGCGTTGAGGATGCGCTTGAGGTTCTGGGTCACGCTGCCGTTGGAACCGCCGTCGAGGCCGTCGTTCACGTAGATGCGGCCCGAGATGTCGGAGACCTTGAGCGTGTAGATGTCGCCGTGGAGCGCGTCGTAGCTCGAGGTGCCGAAGAAGCCGGAGAGGCCGCGCTTCTTGCCCTCGATCAGGATCTGCTTGGGGGTGACGTTGTTGTCGAGCGGGTTCTGGATGGGCTCGGCCTCGATGGCGAAAGAGGGGTTGGTGGCGTCCTCCAGCTTGTCCTTGGAGTTGGGCTCGCGGGTCTCGTAGGGAGGGGTGTCGATGCCCCAGTATTTCCAGGGGCGGGGCGCGTTGGGGTTGACCGTGTCGAAGTAGCGGAACGGGAAGGACTCCCGCAGCCGCGCCTCGGCGTCGGAGACGCCCGACTGGGCGAGCATCTTCGCGCGGATGGTATCCAGGTAGTTGCGGGCGACCTGCTTCTCGGTGGCCTGGAGGGTCGCGAAGGTGGTCGCCAGGAGTGCGAGTACGGCCAGCACCCCGAGAACCACGATCAGGACGGCCCCTTTCCTTGTATCCCTCTTACCCACTGTGCGCACAGACCCCTCCTTTCGAGAGCATCGCCAGACCACGCCCAATTCTCCGAGCCTACCCTAGGCAAGCGCGGTGCCACGCCCGCTGTTCTGTCGACGCTAAGATCTTAACCCACAAGGACTAGCAACGTCAACTCGAGCCGCATTTGCGGACCCCCCCTCCCCTGTAACTGCCCGGTTACATGTGCACCCCCCCGTAACAGCAAAAACAGACGGTCTGTTTTTGCCAAGTGGGAGGCGCGGATTGACTTGCCTGAGCGGGCGCCGATATAATCTGCACTATCATGCACCTCTTCCTGTCGCTGCTTCTGTACGCGCAGGGCGACCCAGTGGGCGACCTCCAGCATATCAACCCGGAGGTGCGTCGCCACACCTGTTCGCTCCTGGGCCAGAAGGGGGCGAAGACGGCACTGCGCCCGCTCATTGAACTTCTCGGCCGCGAATCGGACGACTCCGTCAAGGCCGCCGCCGTCGAGGCGCTCGAGCGCCTCACCGGCGTCCGCGGGTACGGGCCCGACTTCAAGCGGTGGGACGAGTGGTGGACCACCACCGGGAGCAAGCTCTACCCGCTCACCAACCTGACCAAGGAGGAGGTCGAGAAACTCATCAAGCCCCAGATCGCCGACGTCGAGAAGAAGGCGGAGAACTTCAAGGCCGAGATCCGCATCCTGACGATCGTCGTCGCCATCATCGCCACCGCCTTCGTCCTCGTCATGATCTACTTCGTCGGCCACGTCTCCTCCAAGCTCAAGGAGTGGAAGGAGCTCGTCCGGCAGGCGGGCGTCTACATCGAGGAGTCCAAGCAGATCACCAAGCGCACCGACCGCGTGCTCGAGGAGCTCGAGGCCAAGAAGATCGACATCCACGAGTTCATCAAGAAGGTGAAGGACGAGAAGGAGGCCGAGATCGAGCGGTACAACGACCTTCTCCAGCAGAACACCGAGCACAAGATGCGCGAGGAAGTGATGGGCCTCCGCCAGAAGGCCGAGAAGGAGCTCGAGGAGACGCTCGGCCAGCTCCGACAGTCGATCGAGGTCGACATGCGCCGCATGGGCGCCGACCAGAAGGAGAAGGTCGACAAGGACTTCAAGGCGCAGCACGAGCGCTTCATGCGCGAGGTCGACGCCCACACGCTCTTCCTGCAGGCCAACTTCGCCCACTCGCACGGCAAGCCCGAGGAGGCGCTCAAGATCTACAAGCGGCTGGTCGCGCTCAAGCCCGACCACCAGGTGGGCTGGGAGAAGATGGGGACCGCGTACCGCGAGCTCATGCGCTACGACGAGGCGCTCGAGTCCTACCAGAAGGCCGCCGAGCTCGACCCGAACGATCCCTCGACCTACTACAACATGGCCGCGACCTACGCCCGCATGCGGAAGCGCGAGAAGATGCTCGAGACTCTGACGCTCGCGATCAAGAACGACGGCGAGTTCAAGGACGAGGCGCTCAACGACCCCGCCTTCCGCGATTACTGGAACGATCCATCCTTCAAGGACCTGGCGGAGGCATGACCATGGCCGCCCTCCTGGCGCTCCTCCTGGCCGACGAGTCCGCCCTCCGCGACGCGTTTGGGGGCGCGATCAAGGCGAAGGAGCCGGCGAAGCGGGTCGAGGCGGTCAGGAAGCTCGCCGGCGCGAAGGAGGAAAAGACCGTGGCCCTCCTCGCCGGGCATCTCAAGGACGAGGCGAAGGAGGTCCAGCTCGCCGTCGCCGAGACGCTCCAGGGCGCCACCGACGGCGCGGGCGCGGCGGTCAAACCGCTCGCCGCCGTGCTCGTCGACAAGAAGGCCGACCCCGACGTGCGCCTGGCGTGCGCGAAAGCGCTGGCGAAGTCAGCCTACAAGCACGGCCCGACCCACGCGATGATCGAGACGATCTCCAGCATCGGCAACGAGGACCGCAACCTCCACAAGTTCGGCGGGGAGGTGACCGGCATCCTGAACGCGTTCACCGGCGAGGACTTCGGCAAGGGCAAGCTGACCCCCGGCCTCTGGGAGCAGTGGTGGGACGACAACAAGGCCAAGTTCGAGAAGGAAGACGCCGCCCGCCTCGAGGAATACCGCAAGAGTCAGAAGAAGTAGGAAGTTAGACGTTAGAAGTCATGCCAGCCACTCCGGACCAACCAGAGACCGCGTCGCGACCCCCTCGAGCGAGACGGATCATCTTCATTCTTCTCCTGATTCTGCTTTCGGAGGCGTCGTCCTTCTGACGTGGAAGGGGTCGCTCGATCGGCTGCTAAAGCCACTGGTGGCGGTCGCCCTCCTCGCGTGTCTGGTTGCGGGGCGCTTGGTCTGGTACGTTCATTCTCTTCCGGACCAGGTCGAGAAGAGCCACGGCTTGGAGATTCGCCGCAGGATCTTTGGAGGCGCTCGATACGAGAAGTAGACCTTCAGTGGCCGGGCTTCTGACTTCGAACTTCCTGCTTCTTACTCGTCCCTGAACTCCTGGACCTTCTTCGAGAGGTCGCGCTCGCGCTGGGCCCGGTCGAGCGCCTTCGTCTTAAGGTCCTCGCGGATCTTCTCCTGCCGCGTGTCGGAGTCCGTCAGCCGCAGGAGGTACTTCTTCCTCATCTCCAGCTCCCCCGCCGTGTCGCGGAGCACCCCCAGGTTCTGCCGCACGCGCGTGTCGTCCTCCGTGAGGCGGCCCCGCTCCTGGTTGAGCTCGTTCTCCTCCACCCGCAGCCGGTTGATCTCCCCCTGCATCGTGATCAGCTCCGACAGCAGCTTCTTCGCCGCCTCGCTCAGGTACCTCTGCTGCAGGTAGAACCGGATCGTCTCCGCCGGCGTCCCGACCAGGGCCACCTGTGTCGTCACCTGCTGCGATTCCCGCACCTTCAGGTCCACCGAAGCGCCCCCTTTGAGCTCGATCTTGAACCGGTACTGCCCGTCCACGTCCTCCTCCGCCTTCGCCGGCTCCGACAGCGTGTAGCCGCCCATCTTCGCGTGATCGAGATACAGCACCGTGTCGCGCCCCAGCTGGCTCTTCACCGTGTACACCGTCTCGTAGTTCTGCACGTACGTGAGATGCAGGACGCCGTTGGCCACCACGCCTTTCGTGATCGGGTCGCTCCGGTGGTTTGCCTTCGTCTCCACCGTCACCCCCGCCTCCACCGCGTACGGGAGCATGTCCTTCATCTCCTTCTTCATCACCTTCCGCATCAGCCCCTCCCCGATGCAGGTCGACCCGTCGAAGAAGGTCACCGGCCCCGCTTCCAAGGTCAGCGGCGTCGTGTTCTTGAAGTACAGCGAGTTCATCGGGCGCGACGAGACGCTCGGGCGGTAGAACAGCACCCGCTCGCTCCCGTCCACCCGCTCCGACAGGATCGGCACCAGCGCCGCCTGCCCCCGCTTGATCGACACCTTCTCCTTCGCCTGGTACGCGAACAGTTCGCCCACCTCCACCCCCGCCGCCGCCGGGCCCATTGCCGACTCCAGCTCCTCC
>JBGQLS010000221.1:0-9871 GCA_041500205.1 Anaeromyxobacteraceae bacterium
ACCGAGGTCGGCCGCCTCCCGCCCGCCTATCGAGAGGCCTTCGTCCTCTTCCACGGCGAGCACATGGACTACGAGCAGATCCGCGCCGTCACCGGCGTCTCGGTGGGTGCGCTCAAGGTGCGGGTCCACCGCGCGCGGCGCATGCTGCGGCGCGCGCTCGGGAACCTGTTGCCAGGTTGAAGAGAGGGTCCCATGGACGAGAAGCTGCTGCGAAGATGGCTGGACCGCGAGATGACCGAGGCCGAGGCCGACGCGTTCCTCGGTTCGCTCGGCGAGCCGGAGCGCCGGGAGGCGCGGGCGCTCTCGTCCGTGGCCGAAGCAGCGGCACTCTTGCCCACGGCCGGCCCCTCGGAGGACTTCGCGGCGCGGGCCATGGCTCGGGTGCGGGCCCGGCGCCCGCCGCGGCGCAGCACCTGGACCTGGCTGCGGTCACCCGCTCTCTCCCCGCTCACCGCCCTGGCGGGAGCGGCGGTCATCGCCATCGGGGTCTTCGGGCTCGCCGGGTGGCACCACCGCGAGCGAGGGGCGCCGGCCGTCTCGCAAAGCATCGCACCAGAGGTGGTCGCCCGGCTTGCCTACCGCGCACCACTCGCGCGTGAGGTCGCTGTGGCCGGAGACTTCAACGGCTGGAACCCACAAACGGCGCGCATGCACCGCGGCCAGGGCGGCGTATGGTCGGTAGAGATCCCGGTCTCGGCGGGTAGGCGCTATCAGTACATGTTCGTCGTCGACGGGCGCTGGGTGACCGACCCGACCGCGCCCGCCAGCATCGACGACGGCTTCGGCGGCCGGAACGCGGTCCTGGATCTTTGAGCAGCGGCAGCGCCCACCGCCGAAAGCTTTCGCTTGCGCGGTATCATCCGGCGCGTGCGTGGACGCGCCGTCCTGATCTTCTTCGTGCTCGCGGCGCCGGGCGCCGCCCGGGCCACCCGCGGCCGCCTGGCCCTCTCGCTCCTCGCCGGGGGCGGCTACGCGAGCGACGTCTTCGTCGGCGCCGGCCTCGGCCACGACGGGTTCTTCCAGGTCACTCCCAGTGGTCGGCTCGACCTCTCGCTCGCCCCGAGGTGGAAGCTCGCCGCGGAAGCCGACCTCTCCTACAGCCGGTACGCATCGTCGGAGTTCAGCTCCCTCAGCCAGTCGGGCGCGGTGGAGGGCCGCTGGCTCGGTGGCGACAGCTGGGAGGTCTCGCTCGCGGGCAGCGGGGAGCACGCCAGCTACTCGCTCGGCGCGCCTCTCGATTCAGCGCTCGTCTCGAGCCCTTCGGTCTCGTCCACCCTCGCCGGGCGTCTCTCGTCCCTCCTGCGCGTCCGGGCAGCGGGCTTCGAGTGGCGCGCGGCGGGGGTCGCCGGGACGCGGAGCTCGACCTCCAGCACCGGGACCGTTCCCGAGGACGAGGGAGCTGTGCTGGCAGGCGCGATGCGTCCTATCTCGGAGACCCTCTCCGTCGCGCTCACCTACAAGCTCGCGCGCACGGTCAGCGACCGACCCGACTTCACGTTCACCTCGCATGCGTTGTTCGGGCTCCTCTCATGGCGGCTGCGGACCCTCGAGCTCGGGGCCCAGCTGCAGCTGCAGACGGCTACGCTGGGCACGGGGGCACGCGAGGAACTCGGGCGGATCACCATGAGCGCCGCCTATCCGCTCGCGGAGGTCGTCGCCATAGAGGGGGTCTACGCCTTCACGGCCAACCACACCGACGAGCTGGCGCGCCCGTCGGCGACGCTGCACCTCGTCTTCCTCGCGCTCCGCTGGCGCTTCGCGGAGGCGACGTGGTGAGGCGGGCGCGTCGCGTCTTCGCCGCGGCAGCCGCCCTGGGGCTCAGCTGCGCTGCTCCCATCACGGTGCGCCCGGGCGGCCGGGAGCACCCGACGGTTTTCCGCGTCCGCGCCGACGCCCGCTCGGTGGTGCTGTCCGGGACCATGACGGGCTGGCGCCCGCGGCCACTCGAGCGGCATGGCAACGGATTCGAGCTCGCGCTCGACCTTTCGCCCGGCCGGCACGAATATCGGCTCGAGATCCTGGACGACTCGGGGGCTCATGTAGTCTTTTCGGAGGGGGTCGAGCGGACAGCCGACGGCTTTGGCGGCGAGAACGCCGTGCTGCGGGTTCGGTAACGACTTTGGAGCTGGGTCGTCTGTCAATGAGGAAAGGACTGGGATCAGGAAACCGTGGGCCCATGACTAAGCTCATCCTTCCAGCGCTGGCAGCCCTCGGCTTCGCCCTCGCGGCGCGGGGCGATTCGCGACGCGACGCGGTCCGCGCCAGCGTGCCGGCGGCAGTGCCGGCGGCACTCGTCCAGGAAGTGTCAGCGCGCGCAGCCGAGCGCGGCGTCCCGGCGGCAGAGGCCCTCGCGCCCATTCGTGAAGCAGCTGCCCGGGGCGTCCCCGTGGAGCTGATCGCCGCGAAGGTGCTCGAGGGAATCTCCAAGGGCGTCCCCGTCGCGCGGGTGAGCACCGTCGCCAAGGAACTCACCGGCAGGCTCGCGGTCGCCGGCGACTTGCTGCGCCAGGCACAAGGGGCCGGGCTCGCGCCCGCGGCCGATCACAAGGCGGCCCTCCTCGACCTGGGGGTGGCCCTCGCGTCCGGTGTCGACCGACCGGCAATGGAATCCCTCGTCGAGGCCGCCCGGGGAGCTCCCGGCGGCAGCGCGGATGCGATCGTGTCGGCCGGGCTCACGGTCGGCGAGCTGGCCCGCCGAGACGTCCCGCCGGCCGAAGCGATGGCGCTCGGGAGGGCCATCGCCCGCCAGGGACCGCGGCCTGCCGGCGAGATCCCGGCGCTCTTCGACGCCTGGCGCGCCGAGGGAGGGAAGGACCCGAACGCCTTCGTGTCCGAGGCGACCCGCCGGATCGAGAGCGGGCGCAAGCTCGAGGACATGGTCGACGTCTTCGGCGAGTCGCCCAATCGCGTGGTGGGCGCACACGGCGCCAAGAAGGATGCGAGCGGAGAAGGGCTCGCCGGCAGCGACGTGGGGAAGCACGGCGCCGACCACGGCGTCGGGCCCGCGGAGCGGCCGGACACCGCGCGGGGAACCCCGCCCGGGCTGGAAGACGCCGTCCACGGCCAGGGGAAGGCGAAGGGACCCAAGAAATAGCTCGCGTGCTCGTCGCCGCTGGCGAAGCCGGACGCGGGTCCGCAGCCGCAGCGCGTCGAGTCCGGCCGGGACGGTCTCCGCCGCGCTGCGCGCTCGAGAAGCCGGGCCCTGGTCCGCCAGCCGTAGCAGCGGGACTCGCGCCCGCCGCGGGCCGCCTCTTCACACGTTGAACTTGAAGTGCATCACGTCCCCGTCCTGGACGACGTACTCCTTGCCCTCGATGCGCATGAGGCCCTTCTCGCGCACGGCATGCTCGCTCCCGAGCGCGAGCAGTTCGTCGACGCGCGTCACCTCCGCCTTGATGAACCCGCGCTCGAAGTCGGTGTGGATCGTGCCGGCCGCCCGGGGCGCGCGCGCGCCCGACTTCAGGGTCCAGGCCCGGCACTCGTCCTCGCCCACCGTGAAGAACGTGATGAGTCCGAGCTCACGATAACAAGCGTGGACCAGGCGGCTCAGTCCCGGCTCCGCGAGCCCCAGCCCCTTGAGGAACTCGAGCCGCTCCGCCTCGGGCAGTTCCGCAATCTCGGCCTCTACCTTGCCGCACAGGGTGACGCATTGGTGACCTTCGCCCGCGGCGAGCCCTTGAACCGCGCGCACCCGATCATCGGGACGGACGAGCTGCTCCTCGTCCACGTTGGCGATGTAGACGACCTGCTTGCTCGTGAGGAGGAAGAGGTCGGCGATCGCACCGCGCTCATCCTCGCCGAGCTTCTGCGAGCGCAGGGGGACACCCTGCTCGAGCGCTGCCGCCACCCGGTCAAGCGCCGCGAGCTCGGCCTTCGCCGTCTCCCCCGCCTTGCCGGACGCCTTGGTGTTCTTCTGCGTCCGCTCTCGCCGCTTCTCGACCGACTCGAGATCCTTCAGCATGAGCTCGGTGTCGACGACGTCCCGGTCTCCTGCAGGGTCGACCCTGCCCCCCACATGGACGACATCCGCGTCCTCGAAGCAGCGCAGGACGTGGGCGATCGCGTCCATCTGGCGGATGTGTGAGAGGAACTGGTTGCCCAGGCCCTCGCCCTTCGAGGCGCCCGCCACCAGCCCCGCGATGTCGATGAACTCGAGCGTGGTCGGGATGGTCTTCTTCGGTTTGAAGAGCGCGGATAGCTTCTCGAGCCGGCTGTCGGGGACCGGGACGACACCCACGTTCGGATCGATGGTGCAGAAGGGGTAGTTGGCCGCCTGCGCCGCGGGAGAGCCCACGAGCGCGTTGAACAGCGTCGATTTCCCGACGTTGGGGAGGCCTACGATTCCGATGCCGAGCGCCATGGGTGTGCACCTGTCCAATGAAAATGGCCCCGGCGGGCGGGGCCATCGGCTGCTAGCGAAGAGCGAAGGCAGGCCGGTCGAAACCGGCCTGGAGCGTACGGGAGGTCGGCGCCCGTGGCCGCGCGCGGAAGCGCAGCCGGAAGGCGCCAGCGCGCCTTCTCAGGCGGCCCGCTCGGCTGGGAGCTTGGAGATGTAGTCCTCCACGAGCGCCCGCTGCGACTTCTCGTCGAGCGTCGCCTCGATGAGGCGGCCGGCGGCCTCGATGGCGAGGTCGACCACCTGCCCCTTCAGCTCGGCGAGTGCTTTCGACTTCTCGTCCTGGATCTGCTGCCGCGCCGAGGCGACGAGCTCGTCAGCCTCCTTGCGAGCCCGAGCCGTGAGATCGGCGCGGAGCACCTCGACCTCCTGCCTCGAGCGCTGGGCCAGCGCCGCTGCCTCGCGCTGGGCGGCGGAGAGCGACGCCGTCTGCTCGGCGAGCATCCGCTCCGCCGCGGCGCGCTCTTTCTTGGCCTGCTCGATGGCCTCGCGGATGGTCCGCTCGCGCTCGTCGAGCATCTTGACGATGGGTCCCCACGCGTACTTGGACAGGACGACCACCAGCAAGAGGAAGGTGATGGCGGTCCAGAGGGTGAGGCCCGGCCGCAGATCCATGATCCCTGCGGCCAGCACCGGCGAGAAGAACGAAGTCATGAGCGCTCCCAGGCTTGACGGCCCGCGCGGCGGGGACGGGTTAGACCTTGATGGCGAGGAGGACGCAGACCACGATCGCGAACAGGGTCACGCCTTCGATGAGGGCGGCGGCGATGATCATCGTGGTGCGGAGGTCGCCGGTGGCGGTGGGCTGACGTGCCGTGCCGTCGAGGGCGGAGGCGGCGAGGCGGCCGATGCCGAGGCCGGCGCCGAGGACGGCGAGGCCGGCGCCGAAACCGGCGGACAGGAAGGCGAGTGCGGTGCTGGTCATGAGAAGCTTCTCCGTGGTGCGGGGGGCGAAGTGTGACGGGCCGCCCGTTCCCGTGGCGTGTACGACGCTCGACTACCCGTGGCCGGGAGCCTTCCCGGCCTCGTGAGAACCGTGGTCCGCCGCGTGGCCCATGCCGGGCTCCGCGGCGCCGTGCGCCTCCTCGTGCCCGTGAGACACGACGCCTTGCCCGATGAAGAGCGAGGAGAGGAGGGTAAAGATGTACGCCTGCACGAACGAGACGAAGATCTCGAGCGCAAAGATGGCGAGCGCCATGGGCACCGAGCCCACGGCCACGAAGGGCGAGCCGAGCGCGAAGATGAGCCCGAGCAGGGACAGGATGACGATGTGCCCGGCGATCATGTTGGCGAAGAGACGGATGGTGAGAGCGAAGGGCTTCGTGAACAGGCCCAGGATCTCGACCGGGATCATGATCGCCCACAGCGCCGGGTGAACCCCGCCGGTGAGGTGCTTCAGATAGGCGCCGAACCCCTGCGCGCGGATGGCAGCATACTGCGTGATGAGGAAGGTGAAGGAGGCGAGCGCCAGCGTGACGGCGACGTTACCGGTGGCGGTGGCGGCCCACGGCACGAGGCCGAACAGGTTCACGAACAGGATGAAGAAGAAGGCCGTGACCAGGAAGGGGAGGAACCGATCCCCGTCGTGCGGGCCGATGTTCTTCTTCGCCATCTCGTCGCGCACCAGCTGGACGATCATTTCGACGAAGTTGTAGACACCGTTCGGGACCAGGTTGCGCTTGCGGGCGGCGAGCAGCACGACCACGAGGAGCACCAGCGAGGCGAGCCAGAGCATGATGAGGTGCCGGGTGGGCGTCATGTCGAGCGTCATCGAACCGAGGTGGAAGACCAGCCGGTCCCCGAAGACCTCCTTCAGGTCGGTCTCGCACTCCGCGCTCAGGCTGCCGTGGCAGAAGCCGGGGTACTCGAGCAGGTAGCCGTCGGACACGTGGCCGAGCATGACGTCGGAGAGCGAGTCCTTCTCCCCGGAACCGTGGCCGTGTGCCTGCTCGCCAGGAGCGGCGCCGTGGCCGCTCTCCCCCGCCTCGGCGGCGGGGTGCGCGGACTGCTCGGTCGCCATTCCGGGCTCGGCGCCGCCGCCGTGCTGGGCGGACGCCGCGGGCGCGGGATGCTCGGCCCCACCGGCGGCGGGGTGCTGGGTCGTTGCGAGGGCGAGCAGGAGGGTGGCTGCGAGGCTCGTCATGCGGGCGTTCCCGTGCCGCGGTTGAGGGCGTGTAGGTACGCCCCCTCGATCGCGGCGAAGATGAAGTACGGCACGAAGAAGGCGACGATGAAGGCGACCACGCTGTCGCCAGCGCGCACGATCACGACCGTGCCGACGGCGACGACGAGGATGCGCAAGAGAAACATGGCCGCCATGACGGCCATGGCGGCCTGCAGCGGCTTCCTCGCGCGGGCGCCCCGCTGCATGAAGAGGAGAGAGGCAATGGCGGTGAGGCCGGCCGAACCGGCACCGACGAGGGCTCCACGACGATGCGGACCCGAAACGAGAGCCGCCGTCAGGGAGACGGCGGTGATTGCGAGGGTCAACACCAGGTGCCGCGTCACGGTTTCTTTTTCCCCAGGACCGTCTTGAAGAAGCTCAAGAAGCCGCCCGTCATCCCGACCACTGCACCCACCATGAGAAGCCAGGGCACCTCGTGTCCGAGCTTCTTGTCCAGCCACCAGCCGACTGCCGTGAAGAGGCCCACGGCGATGACCAGCTGGCTGGAAGCGGCCAGGTACGGCGCCGCCTTGCGGTAGCCGTCCGCAAGGTTCGAGAGCCCTTCCCTTTCCTCCCGTTCCCGGCGTTCTCGATCGTCCGGGTCCGGCACGGCGCCTCCGAGCACTCCCGTAACGCAAATCCTTCGTCTTTCCGCGCACCGGGAGGGCAAAGCCGTATAGCAGGGGGCTCGAATGTCGTCAATGGTCTACTTCGCGCGAGGAGAGGGCATCCGGACCTCCTTGGGGTGAAGCATTGCGCCGCGCTTGCGCGCCCGGCCTGCACCGCACTGGCAGCGGACGAGTTCGAGCCCGCGACGTCTGCCCGTCAGCCGACCGCGGCCAGCGCGAATGCTTCCTTCGCCGCCGTTAGGGTCACCTCGATGTCTTCCTGCGAGTGGGCGACAGAGACGAAGGCAGCCTCGTACTGAGACGGCGGGAGATAGATCCCCCTCTCCAGCATTCCGTGGAAGAAGCGGCTGAACCGCTTCGTGTCGGACTTGCGCGCGCTCGCCGCGTCGAAGACGGGCTCGCCCGAGAAGAAGACCGTCAGCATCGAGCCGACCCGATTCACCTGCACGG
This sequence comes from Anaeromyxobacteraceae bacterium, assembly GCA_041500205.1. GTDB lineage: Bacteria > Myxococcota > Myxococcia > Myxococcales > Anaeromyxobacteraceae > Anaeromyxobacter_A. The sequence goes on from JBGQLS010000221.1 coordinate 7,640, forward strand.
CCGCGCCCGCGGCACGCGCCGCTTCGGCGAAGCCCGCCGCGAGGCGGGCCGAGAGTTCCTCGAGCTTGATGTAGGAGGCCGCCGAGAGCTGCTCGAGCGTTGCGGTGCCGGCCGCCATGGCCATCGGGTTCCCAGAGAGCGTGCCCGCCTGGTAGATGGGCCCCGCCGGCGCGATGCGATCCATCACGTCGGCCCGCCCGCCGAACGCTCCGACCGGTAGACCCCCACCGATGACTTTACCGATGGTGACGAGGTCGGGCCGGAGACCGTACAACCCACAGGCGCCGCCCGGGGCGACGCGGAGCCCGGTCATCACCTCGTCCACGATGAAGAGCGCGCCGTGCTGCCGGCAGATGCGGGCCAGCCCCTCGAGGTAGCCAGACCTCGGTACGAGCACCCCCATGTTTCCGACCACCGGCTCGGTGATGACCGCCGCGATGGAATCGCCACGTTCGGTGAATAGTCGTTCGACCGCGGCGAGGTCGTTCCAGGGCAGCGTGAGCGTGTGGCGGGCGAGGTCGGCGGGCACGCCGGGCGAGTCGGGGAGCCCCAGCGTCTCTACGCCCGATCCCGCCTTGACGAGCAGAGCATCTCCCGCCCCGTGGTAGCAGCCGTCGAACTTGACGAAGTCGTCGCGGCCGGTGAAGCCGCGCGCGAGCCTGATGGCGGCGGTGGTCGCCTCCGTGCCCGAGGAGACGAAGCGCATCTTCTCGATCCAGGGCATGCGCTCGCGCACCAGCTCCCCGAGCCGTATCTCGCGCGGCGACGGCGCGCCGAAGCTGGCGCCCTCCCGGAGCGCGTCCTGCACCGCCTGCATCACCGCCGAGTGGCAGTGGCCGAGGATGAGGGGGCCCCAGGAGCCGACGTAGTCGATGTACTGGTTTCCGTCCACGTCCCACATCCGCGAGCCGCGCCCTCGCGCGATGAAGCGTGGGGTGCCGCCCACACCGCGGAAGGCACGCACGGGGCTGTTCACGCCGCCGGGGAAGAGCTCGTTCGCCCTCGCGAAGAGCTTCTCGCTGTACTCGGTCTTCATGGCATGTCCTCGTCCGTGCTTCTCTGGTTGAAGAGCCGAAGCGTGGGGTCAAAAGGGTTCGACTCTCCGCTTCTCCGACCCTTCGACCCTTCGACCCTTCGCCGTCGACGCGTCCGACGCCGGCCGCGACCTGTCCCTGCGCTCCCGCACCTTCTCGATGGCCATGCGGATGCTCTGCGGGCTCGGGTGCGCCGAGAGCGCCTGTGCGTAGAGCGCGAGGGCGCGATCGAGCTTGCCGTCCTGGGCGGCCAGGTGAGCCTGGCCCTCGAGCGCGATCGCCGCCACGTCGGGCCGTGGCTTGCGATCGAGGAGCGCCTGGAACGCCCTGTGCGCCTCGTCGCCCCGGTTCTCGAGCGCCCACGCCTGCGCCGTGAGGAGCTGCGCCTCGTCCGCGAGCTCCGAGGCGGGCCAGCGCTCGCGCAGGATTCGCGCCTCGGTGCGTGCCTGTACCCAGTTCCCGAGCTCGAGGTATTCGCGGGCTACCTTGAGCTGGTAGGTGGCCGCGTCGGGCGCGTCACCGGCCGCGATGTCGGCCCACTGCGCGATGGCCGCCACCCGGTCCCCGAAGCGCTCGCGGTAGATGTCGCCGGTCGTCGCGCGGGCCTTCCACGCGTCCGCGGTGCCCGGGTAAAGGGCCACGATCCGCCGGTAGTAGGAGATCGCCTGCACGAAATCTCCGATCTCGAGGTAGGAGACGTCGGCGGCGTACTTGAGCGCCCGCCGCCGCATGTCGTCGTCGCGCCTCGAGAGGCGGCCGTCGCCCAGCTCGCCGAGGACCTGCTGGTACCCGCGGAGCGCGTCGCGCGGACGGCCCGCGTGCCGGGCCTCGTTCGCCTCGTCGAGTCGGCGCCCGGCGCTGCTGCACGCGAGTGCAGGGAGCGCCAGGAGCGCCAGGAGGAAGCCCCGCCTCATGGTGCAGCCCCCGAGAGCAACGGCGCCGCCGGCGGCCACGCGGGACGAGAGGGTTGTCCGAAGCACCGGTCCCGGCGGCTGCGCCTTCGGCGCTCTCGCTCGCTGCCGCGAGCGGCCGCCGGCTTTGCCGTCATTAGATTCGGGGACTGCGCCCCCGATCCCCCGCGCGGCGAACGATCCGCGGCGCATCGCTTCGTTGCGTCCTCCCTCACATAGCCGCTGGCTATGCTCGGTCGTCGCGCCTCGCCCTGCTTGCGTCTCGCTCGCCTGGCTCGGTCCCCGGT
>JBGQLS010000222.1:0-9859 GCA_041500205.1 Anaeromyxobacteraceae bacterium
CAGCTACCGCGCGCCCATGGAGGCCCGGCATGACCACGTCCGTGACAAGAAGGTGCAGCGGCCCCTGTTCGCGAGCTCCAATGAGGTCGAGAGCTTCTCGCCCGTCCCTGGCAGCGAGCACCACGTAACCTCCTGCTCGAAGTGAACGAACCGTGACGTCGCGCACCTGCGGATCGTCCTCTACGACGAGTACGGTCTCCGTGCCGCGCCTGGTGGTGACAGGAGCGGGTGCTGCCGCCGCAACCGCCGCGCCGGGGATGCGGGGGAAGAGCAGCTCGAACGTCGTTCCGCACCCCGCCACCGTTGCCGGGCCGATCGAAGCGCCTCCAGATGCGGAGCAGGCGCGCCGGGAACCGTCGGATGGATGTCGTCGGCGTCCTGGCGCGATCGTTTGAGGCCCTACCAATGCGGCTGGGGCCTTCTACGGAAAGGTCCGCACCCATGTGGACCCATCCACCCGCCGCGTGTCCACGTACTTGGGTACGGGCTCGGCGGCTCGCCAGGTGACCTCGCAGCAAGTTCGAGCCGCGTGTGACGTCTTGGCCCGGGGAGAGGGGAGAGGGGTTCGGATGAGCGCGAGGAACCTGGTGAGCCCGAGGCGATGGGTCATCCCGGCCGTCGCTGCCGTGGCGCTCGGAGCCGGCGCGATCGCCCTCCTGCACACTCCATGGGGCCGCCCGCTGCTCGCGCGTCTGGGAGGCTGCCCAGCCATGCGCGCGACGCCGCAGGAGGTGGAGGCCGCGCAGCGACGGGCCTGGCGGACCCTCCGCGGAACCAGGGTGGCGCCGGCGCGACCGGCCCTCGGGTTCACCTTGGAGAGGACTGCTCTCTCCGAGGTCGAAGCCTGGGCTCGCGAGCGGGGTCTCTCCTGCGACGTGAGGCGTGCAGGCGCCCTCCTGCGATGCGGATCCGTGCCGGCCTCCGCGCTGGTTGCCGGCGCGAGCGGGACCTATGACGACGTGGCGTTCGGGTTCAGACTCTCCGATCGACGCCTGGTGAATCTGACGACGCTGCGAACCGGCCTCGCCGCCGACGATGCCAGCGCGCGGCTCCGCGACGTCGCGAGGGGGCTCGAGGCCCTGCTCGGAACTCCGGCGGAGAAGGCGGGAGCGGGCACCGGCGCAGGCCCCGCATTCGTGGCGTACCGGTTCGCCGACTACCTGGCCGACGTGACGGCGATGCAGTTGCCTGGTCGGGGGCACGCGCTGCGAGAGCATTACATGGCCGCGCTCGATGGAGCCGGATCACAAGTAGAGAGGAGAGAGAAGTGAAGATCGTCGATACGAAGTGGCGGGAGTGTCTTGGCGTCCTCATCTTGGGCGCCACGCTGCTGGGCTGCGGCGGGTCGCAGTCCTCGAACACGGCGGGAACCGTGGCGGACAGTCTGCGAGGCTCGGGCAAGGATGGGGCAGGGACCGTCTCGTCGCGCCTGGGAGGAAGAGCCGGGATTCTCGGATTCCTCCAGACTGCGGTAGTGCCCGCGGAGCTTGCCGATCCCGAGATCGCGGCCTTCTTCACTCAGCTCACCGAAACGCCGGACGACATCAACCAGTGCCTGGCGAATCTGCTGGACCATGATCTAGGCGGTGATTCACCGCACTTCGGCGCGGTGCTCGCAGACGGCCACGAGTGCCGTAGCTCGATGTCGAAGATCCATCGTGGCCTGAACATCCCCGACCCGATCGTCGACAAGTTCATCCTGATCGCCGGCCAGCAGGCGGCGCAGGCGGGCGTGGCCCCGGCGGACATCCAGGCAGTGGCGGATGTCCTCAACCGTTACCGGGGCGGGCTCCGCAACAAGTAGGTTGCCGTTCGTCGTGCCTGGGGTTGCCTAAGCTCGCAGGATACGAGTCCGGTGAAGCCTCCGCGCCCTCTGGGGTCATCCCCACAGGAGCGCGGCTCTTCGTGGAATCGTTGACGGTTCCCCCGCGGCCGGCTGAAGCAGATCGTTGGCGACGCTCCAGTTCACAGTGACGCGTTGGTACAGGCCGAGGCCTCCTCACCGCGCACGCGCGAGCTGCCGCTCGCGTTGCTGAGAGATGCCGAGCAGGTCGGCGATGTCGCGGATCGACAGGCCGAGGCGCTTGCGCAGTTCGCGGACCGCGGTGGCCGTGCTCTCCCAGCGTAGTCCACTTGACCACGCTACGACGCGCAGCTACGGTGTGCCGCGCGTGAGCGCACGTGTATCGAGTGCGCCTCGATGACGAGGAAATGGCGACGCTCCAGGCGCTAGCGAAGCGACGCGGTGTCACGGCCTCGGTCATCCTGCGCGAGCTCGTCCGCGCGGCGAGAGCCCATCCCTAGCCTGAAGCGCACGGCCAGCTCACCGTAACTCTCGGTCGGTGCACCGTACACGATGACGCGCGCACTTCGATCCCTCTCCTCCGCGAACCCCGTCACCCTGACGCTCGCCGCGATCCTGCTCGTCTTCGCGCTCTTCGCGCTGCGCGTTCCGATCCTCGAGCTCACCGAGCTCAAGACCTACGACCTCCGGGTCCGGGCGCGCGGCGCGCGAAAGCCGTCACCGGCTGTGGTGATGGCGGCCGTCGACGAGCGCAGCCTCGACGCCGAAGGCCGCTGGCCCTGGCCGCGCTCCAAGGTCGTCGCCCTGGTCGACGCGCTCTCGCGCGGCGGCGCCCGGGTCATCGCCTTCGACGTCGCCTTCGCGGAGCCCGCCGCCCCCGAGGACGACCTCGCCCTCGCGGCCGCCATCCGGAGGTCGCCGGCGCGCGTCGTCCTCGGCTACTTCCTCCACTGGCGCGCGGACGACCTCGGTTACCGGCTCGATCCGCGAGAACTCGAGCGGCGAACCAGCCTCATCAGCGGTTCGCGGTATCCGATGATCCGCTCACGCGAACCGGACTTTCACCGCGTCCCCTTGATGAAGGCGTACGCCCCGCAGCCGAACCTGGACGTCCTCACCGAGGCCGCCTCCTCCTCCGGGTACTTCACGCTCCCCAGCGACGATGACGGCGTCCTGCGCCGGATGCCGCTCGCCGTCCAGATCGGCGAGGACGTGTTCGCGCCGCTGGCGCTCGTCTCGGCCTGGCAGTACCTCGGCCGGGCGGAGCTGATACTCCGGGTGGAGCGGCACGGCGTCGAAGGCGTCCAGCTGGGCGGCACGCTCATCCCGACCGACGAGACCGGCCAACTGCTCATCGACTACCTGGGGCCTCCGAGGACCATCCCTGGCGTCTCCGTCACGGACATCCTCCGGGGAAAGTTCGCTCCCGGCACCTTCGCGGACAAGATCGTCCTCGTCGGCGCCACCGCGGTGGGGACGCACGACCTTCGGAGCTCGCCCTTCAGCCCCGCGCATGCCGGCACGGAGATCAACGCCACCGTCATCGACAACATCGTGACGGGTCGATTCCTGGACCGGCCCGAGTGGTGGAGGGTCTTCGACCTGCTCGCCATCGTGCTCCTGGCGGGCCTGGTCGCGATCGCCGTCACGCGCACGCGCGCCGTCACCGGTCTCCTCTCCGCGGTGGCGCTCTTCGGCGGGTACGTCCTCCTGGCAGGGTGGCTCTTCGCCCGCCACGGCATCTGGCTCAGCATGGTCCACCCGCTCCTCGCCCTGACCCTCAACTACACCGGGCTCACCGCCTACCGCTACCTCACCGAGGAGCGCGAGCGCCGCAGGGTGAAGGCGATGTTCGGGCAGTACGTGGCGCCGCTGGTGGTGGAGGAGCTGCTCAAGCGCCCCGGGCGGCTGAAGCTGGGCGGAGAGGAGAAGGTCCTCACGGTCCTCTTCAGCGATCTGGAAGGATTCACGAGCCAGTGCGAGCGGCATACGCCACAGGAGATGGTCGGCATCCTCGGTGATTACTACGAGCGGATGACGGAGCAGGTCTTCGCGCACGGGGGCACGCTCAAGGAGTACGTGGGCGACGAGCTGATGGCCTTCTTCGGCGCCCCGATCGACCAGGCGGATCACGCCAAGCGGGCCTGCGCCGCGGCGCTCGCGATGCGAGAGCGGCGCCTCGCGCTGAACACCGAGTGGGCGGCGATCGGCCGCCCTTCCTTGAGGGCCCGCACCGGGATCAACTCGGGGCCGATGCTCGTCGGGAACCTCGGCTCCAGGTACCGGTTCGCCTATGGCGTGCTGGGAGACCAGGTGAACCTCGGCTCGCGCCTGGAAGGGCTCAACCGAGTGTACGGAACGGACATCCTCGTCGGCGAGAGCACCGCGCTCCTCGTCCAGCCGTCCTTCCTGCTCCGGGAGCTGGACGTGGTCCGGGTGAAGGGCAAGGAGCAGGCGGTGCGCGTCTACGAGCTCTTGGCCAGCGCCGTCGCGCCCTTGCCTCCCGGCCGGGAAGGCGCCGTCGCGCTCTACGCGGCCGCGCTGGAGGCGTACCGCCAGCAGCGCTGGGACGAGGCGCTGGCGCTCTTCGAGCAGGCGCTGGCGATCCGGCCGGATGACGGCCCCTCGCGGACGATGGCGAACCGATGCCGCGCGTACCGAAGGACGCCGCCCGCGGAGACGTGGGATGGAGCGTTCGAGCAGACGTTGGGAACCCTCAAAGGGATGGACTGATGGGAGGAAACGACCGGGTGCAAGAGTAGATCAGCCCTCTTGGGCGCCCTGGTCGGACGAGGCAATGGGCCCGGGAGCGGGAACCCTGCCACCCGGATGTCCGCTCGACCGCAGTCCCCCGCCAAAGTAAGCTGGACGACCGGACGCGAGCACGCGTACGATGTAGGCGCTTCGTATGAAGGGACCTCGATCGATGCGAGGGGACCTCTCGTGATCGAACGTTTCGAGGGGAAGGGGGGGCGCCGCCTGCTGCTCGAGGCGATGACTGCCCAGCAGCTCGTCGGCCGCAAGCGGACCCTCGCGCGCGCTCTCGTCGAGCGCGTCTCGCTGGCTGAGCTCGCGCCCGACGACGTCCTCATCGAGGAGGGCGCGGCGGACAACGACCTCTACTTCGTGCTCGCCGGTCGCGTGGCGGTCCTGGTCGGCGGGATGGAGGTCGGGACGCGCGAAGCGGGTCAGCACGTGGGCGAGGTGGCGCTCCTCGATCCCACGGTACCGCGCTCGGCGACGGTCGTGGCGCGGGAGCTGACCGTCGTCGCGAAGATCTCGGAGCGTGACTTCGCCGCGGTCGCGGCGGCCGCGCCGGCCGTGTGGCGCGCTCTGGCGGCCGGGCTGAGCGGGATCCTCTCTCAACGCAACCGGCGGGCCGGCGCTCCGGCAACCCTCCGCCCGCGCCCGGCGGCCGAAGGCGCGCCGACGCGGCTCAACGCAGGCGCCGTGACCGCGTTCCTCCGCGAGCTGTGTGTCGAGACGCAAGGCCCCTCGGGCTGGGACGCGGTGCTCCGGCCTGGCGCGATGGTCGGGCGCTTCGAGCTCGTCCGGGAGATCGGCCGCGGTGGCTTCGGCGTCGTCTGGGAAGCACATGACCTGGAGCTCCACCGCGACGTCGCCTTCAAGGCCATGCGCCGCGGGATCGGTTCGGAGCTGCAGGTACAGCGGCTCATGCACGAGGCGGAGGCCGCGGCCCGACTCTCTCATCCGAACATCGTGACGCTCTATGACGTCGGGCACGCCGAGGCCGGTCCCTACCTGGTCCTGGAGCTCTTGCGGGGTGAGACGCTGGCGCACCGGCTCACGGGTCCGCCGCTCCGCCTCGACGAGGTCCTGCCGATCGCTTCCCGGATCGCCGCGGGGCTCGCCCACGCGCACGATCACGGGGTCGTCCACCGGGACCTCAAGCCCAGCAACGTGTTCCTGTGCGAGGCGGGCCAGCTGAAGCTGCTCGATCTCGGCCTCGCGCTCGCCTTCGGCAGCGCCAAGCTCCTCGCCGGCGGCACGCCGGCCTACATGGCGCCGGAGCAGCGGCGAGGCGCTCCCGAGGACGAGCGGACCGACGTGTTCGCGCTGGGCGTTCTCATCCACCAGATGGTCGCGGGCGCGCTCCCCTTCGGCGACGCGGCTGACGCGGAGATGGACCACGCGCCGGCGCTGCACGTGCCTGGCGCACCAGGGCTGCAGGAGCTCGTGCAGCGGATGCTGCAAGTGGATCCGATCGCGCGGCCGCGCGACGCAGGCAAGGTCCTGGCGGAGCTCAGGGGCATCGCGAGGCGCGCCGGCGCCGCCACATCGGACTCTCAGGGCGCTTCGCGAGGCGCGCAACGGGCCACGGGTGGAGCGAGAAGGCCACCGCTCCCGAGAACGGGGCGGTAGCGATGCCAGAAAAACCGGCTGCGCACAGTCTTCCCGTTCACTCCAGGGCGAAGATACGTCGGCGCGCGTCCGCCCGCCACGGCGTGGAGAATCCTAGACTCGTGGAGCTCGAGCGGCAGATCCGGGAGCACCTCGCTCGCGGAGAGATAGACGAGGCGGCCACCGCGGCGATCGGGGGGTATGGTCCCTCCATCCTCGGATTCCTGTGCACGCTCCTCCCCGAGGACGACGCTCGCGAGGTGTTCTCGATCTTCGCCGAGGACCTGTGGCGTAGCTTCGGGGACTTCCGGGGGGAGTGCACGGCGCGGGCCTGGGGCTATCACCTCGCCTGGCACGCGGCCTCGAGATTCCGCCGCGATCCCTACCGCCAGCGGAAGGAACGGCTCGCGACGACCGCGGCGTCACGCCTCGCCGCGTCCGTGAGCCCGGAATCCCGCCTCAGGTCCGGCAGGCGGTACGAGCGCCTCGGGAAGATCCGCGAGTCGCTCGAGCCGGAGGAGCGCTCGCTCCTCGTGCTGCGGATCGACAAGGAGCTCGATTGGGGCGAGATCGCCACCGTGCTGTCCGCCGAGGGTCTCCCGGTCTCCGCCGTGGCGCTGCGCAAGCGCTTCGAGCGATTGAAGCAGAAGCTGGAGCGCGTGGCGCGGCGCGAGGGCTTTCTGGAGTGATCACGCCTCTCCACGCTCCGTCGGAGACACCCCGTGAACGATTGGCGGCATCGGCGGCGAAGCGCCACCTCGCAAGGCCGTCTCGCGCTCGAGCGCCGCTTTCACCCGGAGGTCCAGGCAATCACGATCGAGAGACGGGATACGATCTGATTCAGGCCTCACCAGCTTGAGGCATCCGAGCAACATCTCCCGAGATTCCAGGTCCGGCGTCTCCGGCGTGGTCTCGAGCAGGTTCATGGCCCGCTCCGGCTGTTCCATGCTGAGCAGGCACCGGGCCCGCTTGAGCACGGAAGACCGAAGGCCGTCCGACGTTCCCTGATAGTACTCGAGCGCCCACTCGGACTTGCCGCTTCCCGCGAGCGTATCCGCAAAGGCGGTCAGAGCCTTTGGTCTCCCTTCGAGCAGGCCCCCGAGCCTGCGGACCTCTTCCCGCTTGCCCAGCTTCGCCAGCCTGTGTACCAGCGTCAGGAAGTGGCTCGGCGTCTTCAGCAGCTCCCGCGGGTCAGCATCGCGGAGCGCGAAGTAGTAGAGGATCTCGTTCTGCTCCCGTAACAGGTCCAGGTCGGGGAAGGCGTACCGGTTCCGGATGGTGAGGCTCTTGACCTCTCCCAGCGTGCTGAGCTGCACGGAGCGGAAGACCTTGTGGATCTTCGCCTGGACTTCCACCTCCTTGCCCCGCAGCTCCTCCTGGGAATAGTCGTCGGGGAACACGAACTTGAATCGGCTCTCCTCGCCGTGCCTGCTGGACATCAGCCCCTCTTCGAATGCAGGGAGCAGCAACCCGCGTCCAAGCAGCACGTCCCAGTACTTTCCCGAGATCCCCGTGAACGGGACGCCCTCGATCCAGCCTCGCGAGTCGAAGATGACGCGGCCCGTGGGACCGGCAGGCTCATCCGTCTCCAGGAAGAACCCGAGAGACCTGATGAGCTTCTCCACGGAGGGACCATCTTCGGTCTGCACGCGCGCAAGGCCCTCCAGGAACCCCTGCAAGAGAGAACACTCTTCGACGGCCGAAGCGGCGAGGGCTCCGTACAGGTGAAATGCCGGCTCTCCCTCCAGATCCCCACGGCTGGTCAGCAAGAAGTCCAGGACCTCGAAGACCCGCTCCTTGTAGTAGACGTCCCGTTCCAGCTGCTTGTTGGCCAGGGCCCACATGTTCCGGACTCTTCGCATGTCCTGCCTGGACATGGCGGAGGTCTCGTACTGCTCTCCAACCGACAGATAGGCCGGCCGGTGACGGGGCATGGGCTTGATGCCGAATCGCTCGGGCGCCTTCTCGTACACGGACCCGAAGTACAGTTGCATCTGCTGCGAGCCTGAATTGGACTGGATCGGTATGCTCAGGGAGCGGACGAACTCCAGGGTCTCTCGCGCGTTCTCGGGAGTCTCCCCCGGCAGCCCGAAGATGGAGAACAGCTCCGTGTCCATTCCCAGCGATCGGGCTGTCTTGATATTGTCGCGCAGCTGGTGCAGCTCGAGACCCTTCTTCGTGTCGTCCAGTACGCCCGGGCTCCCTGATTCCAATCCGAAGGCGATGGTGTCTGCGCCGGCTTCCCTGAGCCGCTTCAGGAGATCGGCGTCGATGAGATCCGAGCGCGTCTGACACCAGAACGGCGTCGCGATGCCTCTCCTCGTCTTCGCTTCCAGAAGCCGTTCGGTCCGTGCACGGTCGGCGGTGAAGTTGGGATCGGCGAACCAGAACCGTTCGATCCCGCTTCGCGCCAGGAGCTCCATCTCCGCGACGACGCGCTCGATGGAATGATAACGAATCCTCCCCCCGCACAGGCCCGGCGTGATGCAGAACCGGCAGGCGTGCTCGCAGCCCCTGGAAGAAAGGAGTATTGCCGTGTTCTTGCCTTCCAGATTGAGCGCCCCGGTGAGGTAAGGAGAGGGATAGACGTCCAGATCCTCCGGCGGCTCCGGCCGTCCCTTCGTATCCACGACCCGGCCGTCGCACCTGCACGCGATCCCCTCGACCGTGCCCAGCGATCCTCCGCCGTCGATGGCCTTCGCGAGATCGGGTATGACCAGCTCGCCGCTTCCTCGCACCAGCACGTCCACGTCCACCAGGTCTTCGAGCGCCTGCGAGGGCATCGGCGCGGCCTGAGGTCCACCCAGGATGACGTGTATTCCCCTGTGCCGGGACTTGATGTACCGGCACAGATAGCGGATCCGATGCATGGTGCTCTGGTATGCGGTGAAACCGATGGCGCTCGGATCGAGGCGACGGATCCACTCTTCCAGAGTGGTGAGGCCCAAGGGCCTGTCCTGCAGATCGTCCAGGATGACGCCGTCGCCACCGTGTGACTTGAGGCTGGCGAGGACATAGCCCAAGGAAATGGGGATGCTCTCGGAAGACTCGAAGCCCACATCATGATTGACGTTGATGAAGATGAAAGCCACTACGCGCCCTGCCGTTCTTTGAGAGATCCAGTGGAGCGGAGCCGCTCGCCGCCGGGACGCGGGGCTGCTGCCGACCGGCGCGCCGGACCAGCGACCGAGGCGCGGATCGTCGAACGGACGATCCAGCAGCGGTTGACCCCAGTTGAACTCATCCGTCCTCTGCCACCTGATCGAGGGAGGCGAATCCTACCGCATCGTCGCGCCGCCACCTACCCGGCCGGGAGCGGACGTCCCGCCTCAGTCAGCGGCCGGCGGCGGTGGTGGCGTGGCCGGCGGCGCCGGTGGCGGCGCGCCTGGTTCCGGTGGCATCGCTGAAGGTGGTTCCGGCGCGCCGCCAGACGGTGGCGGTGGAAGTCCCGGCGCGTACTCCCCTCTCGGCCCGCGCAGTCGCGCCGAGAGCACGCGACCGGAGAATCCGTCCAGAACCACGACTGCCTGGTCGCGACCTCCGGCTCCAGCGAGGTCAACGTGCCAGCGACCAGACCGTCCCAGCCAGGCATTGCGGGTCTGGTCGATGACGAGCCCGCGCGAGCGCGCATACTGCGTGGCGATGGCCACCGCTTCCGGTGGCGACAGCACCCTCGGCGGCGGTGGACGCGGG
>JBGQLS010000223.1:0-9831 GCA_041500205.1 Anaeromyxobacteraceae bacterium
CCTCACCCCGACCCTCTCCCTCGCGGAGCTCGCGGAGGGAGAAGGGAGACGGGATCCCTTTGGCCTCCCCTCTCGTGGAGGCGTGCTTAGCCGACTGCCCGCGCGCTTGAGGCCCTCGAACCTTCCTGTGACCAATGCCCAGGGCTCTGCCGGCGGGGCAGGGTGGCGCGAGCCCCGGGTACTCGGGCCCCGGGCTTTGGGCCTCGGGCGGGTGCGCAACCAGGGTTACCTCGCGGAAGTGAAGAATGGGCTGCGCAGACCGTCCGGGCAGCTCTCTCGGGATTCGATGCGCGTTCGACCGATCGTTGCCGGCTCGTCGAATGACAGCCTGAGGCCTGAAGCCTGCTGTTCTCACTGCGCCGGCAGCCCGCTGGCGGCCGAGGAATGGGCGGCGACCTGGCCGCGCCCTGCGTGCTTGGCGGCGTAGAGCGCGGCGTCGGCGTGCCGGACCAGCGTCTCCCCACGATCGTCGATCGGCTCTTCACTCAGGGCCGCGATGCCGAACGATGCCGAGAGCGGCAGCCGCCGGTTCCCGACGTCGATCGACGTCTCGCGCAGGCGGGCGCAGGCGCGCTCGGCGAAGACGCGCGCCTCCGCGGCGCTGGTGTGGGGGAGCAACATCACGAACTCGTCACCGCCGTAACGTGCGCCGAAGTCGGTCTCGCGCAGCTCCAGGCGGATCACCTCCGCCACCGCACCGATGGCGATGTCGCCAGCGCCGTGGCCGAGCTCGTCGTTGATCGGCTTCAGGTGGTCCATGTCCACCATCACGCAAGCGAGGGGCGTACGGTAGCGGCGGGCCCGCTTCACCTCTTCCTCGAGTCGGGCGCGAAAGGCCCTCAGGTTGGCGAGCCCGGTGAGCGGGTCGGTGCGCGCCAGGACCTGGAGCTGGGTCTCCCGCCGGGTGAGCCTGAGCGTCCGATCGATGCGTGCCTTGAGCTCGCGGACGGAGAAGGGCTTTTGCAAGAAGTCGACCGCGCCCAGATCGAGGCTACGGGAGCGGGTGAGGTCGTCGCCGCGCGCCGAGATGAGGATGACCGGCAAGTCCTCGGTGATCGGATCGGCTCGCATGGCTTCCAGCGCCGCCAGTCCGTCCATCCGCGGCATGTAGAGGTCCATCAAGACGATGTCCGGTCGCGTGACCAGCGCGGTCTCCACCGCCTCCCTGCCGTCCCCGGCGAGGTGGACCTCGTAGTCGTCGCCGAGGATCATGGCCAACGCCTCGCGCCCGTCCTGGTCGTCGTCGGCGAGGAGGAGGCGCGCCCTTCCCTGTCCGGTGCCGGCGCGCTGTGGTTCGGGCCAGGCGCCCACCGCGGCGGAGCGGACGGTGAGCAGGGCCGCCTGGCCTTCTCCGCGGACGGCGACCTCGAGCGAGCCCCCGTGGAGCTCGGCCAGTCCGCGGCACACGGCGAGCCGTATCCCGAGCCCGGCCAACCAATCCGGACGGCGGCTCGCACGAGGCAAGGCGGGGCGGCCGTCTGCCACCGTGATGCGCGCCCCGTCGGGCAGCGCCTCCAGGGTGAGCCGCACCCAGCCGCCGCGAGGCGTCACTGTCAGAGCGGAATCGATTAGCATGCCGACGGCCTCACCCAGCCGGTCAGCGTCGACGGACACCACCAGGGGGTAGGGGGGCATCTCACGCGCCAACTCGACCGAGCGCGCCTGCGCTGCAGGGAGGCGCGTCTCGACCAGGCGGGAGAGGAACGCGCCCAGCTCGGTGGGACAGAGCCGGAGCTGGACCTGACCACCCTCTATCCCGCTGATGGCGCGGAGCCCCTGCGCGACGGCGGCGACACGCTGCACTTGCCGCTCGAGGGCGTCGAGCGCGCGGCGTTCGGTCTTGCTCGACGCCGCGGAAGTACGGCGCCGGAGCCGCTTCACCTGGCGCAGGAGGGATGCCGAGGGGGCACGGAGATCCTCTGCCGCGAGCGAAAGGAGTTCGTCCCGACGCTGGGCGGACTCGCGCAGGTGGCGGTCGGTCTCGAGGAGCCGAGAGGTGTCGGCCTGAGCGTGAACGGGCTCCGCGCGCTGCTTGCGAACGTCTTCCTCGCCGCCGCACTCGGGCTCTTCACCGCGCGTGCTATCGTCGACCATGGACCTCCAAGATGCCCGCTGCGCGCGAGTGGAAACACGGCAGCGCCGCTACCAAGCGACGCCAATCCACTCGCCCGATCCTTGGTCTCATGATGCCAGCCTGCGGCGGGCGCACGGGAGCGCCCAAGTGGAGCGTGTCAGCGGCATCGTCACGAGCGCAAGCGAATGGGCGAAATCGGTGTTTTCCGTCCCAGCTTGCGGCATGATAGGCAGCGGAGGCCGCATGACCGGGAGATCGGTTAGGATTTACGGAAAGGATACCTGACCCTACACCACCGCCGCCCGTGAGGATTTCGGCAAGCGAGGGATGAAGGTCGAGTATTTCAACGTGAAGAGCGACCCGGAGGCGATGAAGCGCTTCCTTGAGCTCTCGGGGGGCGACCGCCGGGTCCCCCTCATCGAGCAGGATGGGATGACCACCACGGGCTTCAACGGGGCCTGAGGCGTGTAAGGACCCCGGTCGGGGTCCAAGCCGAGCCCAGGGCGAGGCGCTCAAGCACTCGTCCGCCCGGAAGGCCCGTCTCACAGTGGCGCCCGGTTCATGTGATTGCGCAGCCCCACCACCGCCGCTGTGAGGTGATGTCCGGCGCCTTACGGCGCCTCGAGCGGGGGTAGAGACTCTCCCTCCGCGCCCCCCATCTCGAACGTCATTTCAACAGGGTTTCGCCATCAGCGATAGAGGGCGCGCTTGCCGGAGCGGAATCCGGGCGGAGTCATCTGAGGCGGCGCCTCGACGCCGAAGTTGTACCACTCCATGTAGAGCTTACCGACCTTGAGCTTCTTGCCGTTCTGCACGGATTGCAGCGCGGACTTGAGCTTCTCGTCGGAGGGGTTCGCACCGACGCCGCGGGCGAGCACGCGGACCGCATCTTCGTGGCGGTCCTCCTTCTCGAGCAGCCACGCGTAGGCGCACCACAACAGGCCCTGCTTGCGATTGCCGCGTCCTTTGAGCGTGGCCTCGAAGACCTTCCTCATCCCTTCCATGTCGCGCTTTCGCCAGCGTGCGATGGCGAGCATCACGCGCGCCGGCCACTGGCCGGCCGCTGCGGCTTCCAGATAGGGCAGGGCCGCCTCGTTCTCGCCCTTCCACCACAGGAACTGGCCGATGAGGGCGGAGACGGCCGCCTGTGTCCCGAAGAGCCAGGGCCCCATGGCGAGGGTGCCCTTCGCAATCTGGATGGCGCGGTCGAACCGGCGCGCCTGCGCCTCGGCCACCGCGGCTTCGATCCGGGCGGAGAGGCGCTTCTGGGCGCGCAGGTTCAGCGCGATGTAGGCGATGGCCGCCGCGAGCGCGCCCGGGATGATGACGGCCGCCCAGCCGAATCCTCCCAAGCGAACGGCGGCAGCGATGAGGAGGCCGGCTGCCAGGCTGATGACGAGATTGTACATGCGCTCACCCGGAGGTCAGGGCGGGACAGATACACGGCGGCGGAGCGCCGCCGCAAGGGAAAACGCTCCCGGATGGCGCGGCGGCGGTTGAAGTTGGCCCTCCCCGGACTCGAACCGGGACGGGGGGTTGCCCCACTCGATTTTGAGTCGAGCGCGTTTACCGTTTCGCCAGAGGGCCCTCGCCGGACACAACCTAGCAGAAAAATAAATTGTGTGCATGCCGCATCTTCGATAGTAATCAGCCACTAACCGCGGGGCGAGGCGCACAATTCCGCGAGCCAATCTTCGCCCGAGGAGAACCGCATGCCCAGGCCTGCTACCAGCAGCTCCATCGACGAGATCCTGCGCAATGCCATGGAACCGGTGTTGAAGCGCGCCTCGGCCACCATCGCCCGCGCCATCGCCGACATGGCTGTGGAGCGCCTCGACAGCGAGCTCCAGGGCGGGCTCGCGCGCGCTCGCGGCCGCCGTGGCCGCGCCGTACGCTCGGTGCGTCCGTCCCGTGGCCGCAGCGAGATCACGCGGTGGGTGGCCGATCGGCGTGCCCGCCGGGTGCCGAAGTTCGTCATCGAGCTGACGAATGGTCTCGACACGAAGAAAAAGATCGTCGCCAAGTTCGGCGCCGACGCCGTGTTCGAGAAGGGCAAGCCGCTGCCCAAGCCGAGGTAGCGCTGCCTGCACGGCCCGGCGACGGCGCCCTGCGCCATCGCCGCCGCGCGTGGTCAGGCTGCGGCACGCTCGCGTGGGCGCGATCAGGGGCTGTGAATCCTCCCTGGACCGATCCGCGGGCGGCCGAGACGCGGTACCTGCGCGGCCATGTGAGGGAAGACGCAAGCGACGCGCCGCGGATCCTTCTCCGTGGCGACGGGGTCGGCGTCTTGGACGGCACCTCTCACAGCGCCGCCCGGTTCATGTGATCTTGCAGCGCCACCGCCGCTGCCGTGAGGCGATGTCCGGCACCTTGCGGCGCCTCGAGCGGGAGAGGGGAGATTCTCGGGCTGCGGCGCGCGCGCCCCAGCCCTCTTCTCCCCCGGTCCGGCCGACAATCGTCGGCCGGACCCTGCGGCCCCCATCTCGAGCGCTCTTTCAAGTGGGTTGCGCCATCAGGCTGCGGGTGACTCCCGGGCCAGCAGCAGCCCTTCGATTGCATCCTCGACGGCGGCGAACGCCTCCTCGGCGCTGGGCGCGTCGATGATGGGCGTGTCCCCCGAGGCGAGCACGCAGCGAGCGGCCACGGACGTCCCCTCGTTCCGGAACAGTTCCACGGTGACCAAGCGATCCCCGATCCGCACGTGGCGGACCGCGATGAAGTTCGTGTGGTTCATACACGCTTGGTGCAGCAAGAGATGGACCACCCTGCATGAGGCGGACGAGCGCCTCGATCCGCGGGTCGAGCCCGGATGGCCCGAATCCGAGCCCCGGCCAGCTAAGTGCCCGGAACCGGGAGCGCCGCGCGGGCATTGAGTTCGTGTCCCGCGCGCCGTCGGCTCGCGAGCGGGCCGGTCCAGGGCGTCGCGCCAGGCGGTCCTGAAACGGGCCAGTGGCCGGAAACAGAGCCCGGGCGCGACCAGATGGCCCGTTTCGGCGCGTGGTTGAGCCTGGGGGCCTGACCAGCGGGCGCTCGCGCGATAGCGCTTGGCATCCGCATTGCTCTGCGTGAAGGCACATGCACCTCTCCCGGTTCGTCTTCTCGCTGCGCGACGTCGCGCCCGGCGAGCACGTACTTTACGACGTCATCAGCGACCGCTACGTGGGCGTGGACGGCGCGACCCTGGAGGCGGTGGCGCGCTGGAGCGCGAACGCGCCCTCCGCGGGCGTCGAGGCCGAGACCGCGAGCGCGCTGGCCGAGCTGGGTTTCCTGGTCCGCGACGCGGCGGAGGACGACGCACGCCTGGCCGCTTCGCGCGCCGCCACGGCCGAGGGCATGCCGGACACCGCGTACGTCTCGCTCATGCCGACGCTGTCCTGCAACCTCGCGTGCACATACTGCTTCCAGAAGGACCACCCCGCCATCGGTCGGATGTCCGCCGAGACGGAGGCCGCAGCGCTCGCCTGGATAGAGCGGCAGGTGATCGCGAGCGGCGCGCGCCGCCTGCTCGTCCTCTACATCGGCGGCGAGCCGCTCCTGCGGAAGGACTTCCTCGTCCGGACCGCCCGTGCCCTGTCGAGCGCGCTGGGCCCGCTCGGCGTCGCGTTCGAATGGGAGATCACGACCAACGGTGTCGGTCTCGAGGCGAGCTTGCTCCGGGAGCTGTCCGCGCTCGGGCGTGGGACCGTCAAGGTCACGCTCGACGGCGACCGCGAGACGCACGACGCGGCACGCGTCTTTCGCGACGGCCGCGGGACCTTCGACGCGGTGTTCGAGTCGCTTTTGGCGGTGGCACGCGCTTGTCCCGACGTGGCGCTTCGCGTCGGAGGAAACCTTCGCCCCGGCGCGGACGCGTCGTGTGAGCGGCTCCTCGAGCGGCTCGAGTCGGCCGGCCTCGCCGGGCGATTCGAATGGGTCCGGTTCAAGCCGGTGGTCGACGCGGACGCGGGTTGCGGCAGCTCGTGCGGCGCCCAGGCTGCCGACGCCGACCATCTCACGCAGCTCGCGGTGCGCCGCGGAATCTCGCGCAAGGTGCCCAGCGGGATCGACGCGGTGACGCCGTGCGAGCTGCACTGGAAGCGCAGCTTCGTCATCGACCCGGCCGGCCGCGTCTACCGGTGCCTGGCGGTGGCCGGCCGCCCCGAGCTGGCCCTCGGGACCGTACATGCAGACGCGCTGGCGGCTGACCCGCTGACGGCTGATCGGCCGTGGGAGCGCTGCGGAGACTGTCCCTTCGTGCCGGTCTGCCTGGGCGGCTGTCTGGGCGGCCGCTACCTGCAGCTCGGTCGCGCCGGCGAGGTCCTGTGCGACTGCGCCGCTCTGGAGGAGCGCTTCCGAGCGGAGATCGCGCGCCGTTACCTCGAAGAATTCCACCCTGGCGCCGCCGAAGCGGCCGCCGCAGTCCCCGAAGTGAGCGCAGCAGCGTAGGCCGCAGGTCCACCCCCGCAATCCGATGGAGACGAACCCGCCATGACGATCAAGATCAGCGCCCGCCAGTCGACCCGTGCCGTGATGCCCTGCGCGACCTTCCACACCTGAGACCGAAGTCCGCGTCCTTGAGCGCGAAGCGGCGCCGTGCGATAGCTCGCGCGTGCGCCGCTTTCTCATCCTCGCCGCAGCGCTCATCGCGTGCGGCCGGCCGCCACCGCGCGGCGACTTCTCGCTCAGGATTGCAGTGGTCGGGGAGCTGGCGCCGCTGCGCCACGACACGAGCAGCACGGCGACCGTCTTCGCGCAGGATCTCGTCTACGAGACGATCTTCCGACCTGAAGGGAGCGGTCTCGGCTCCAGGGTCTTCGCGCGGTGGGAGCGCAGCGCGGGGAATGGGCTGCGGGCGCTCGTCGCAGATGGGCGTCGCTTCTCGGATGGCTCGTCCGTCGAACCCGGGGACGTCGCCCGTTCCATCGAGGCCGCGGGGCTCAGCGTGCGAGCCGAGGGGAAATGGCTCGAGATCGGGCCTGGCCGCGGCGGCCTCCCGGTCAACGCCGGCCTGCTGACCTCGACGCTCTTCAAGCCGACGCCGGCCGGCGACCTCGGAACCGGTCCCTTTCGCCTCGTGAGCCAGGATTCGCAGCGGCTCGTGGTCGAGCGCGCCCTCCTCAGGCCGGGACGGATAGGGCGCGTGGAGCTCGTCTCCTGTGCCACGAGCCGAGAGGCCTTCGCGCGAGCCCTCAAGGGAGAGGTCAACGCCGTCACCAGTCTCGACGACCGGCAGGTGGAGCTCGTGGAAGGCGTTCCCACCCTCCGCATCGCCCGGTCCCGCGGACCGCATGCGTTGGCGGTGGTCTTGAACGCCCGCCGGCTCGACATGCGCCTGCGACAGGACATCTCCCGCGCCTTGCCGCTCGCGGAGATCGGGGAGCTGGCAATGGGGAAGACCTGCGTGCTGCCCGGAAGCGGCCGGCAGGCGGCGCCCCTCGCTGCGGGTGGTCCGCTCAGCATCTTGGTCATGACCGCGGACGCACCGGTCGAGCGCGCCGGGCTCGCGGTGCGGCGCAGCCTGGGAAGACGGGCCGGACAGATCGCCCGCGTGAGCGCTGGCGACCCCTGGGCCGCGCGCGCCCAGCACGATCTCACGGTCGATAGCGCGCTCGTGTGGCCACCGGCCGTGGGCGCGCTGTACTGGAAGACGGATGGGCCCTGGAACTGGACCGGCTACGCGAACCCGGCCTACGACGCTGCCGTGGACGCCGGCGATTTCGAGCGCGCCGAGGCGGAGCTCAAGAGAGACCCCCCCGTCCTGCTCCTCTGCCGCCGCGAGCGCATCGCAGCGGTCGATGCACGTATCAAGAACGCCACGCTCGGCTCCTGGGGCTACCTCGACACCTTGCCGGACTGGGAGGTGTCCCCATGAACCGCCGCCGCATGGCGATGCGCCTCGCGGTGCTGGTGGCGCTCGCGGGCGTCGCGCCCATCCTATGTGTGGGCGCGATCGCGCTCGAAGTCCTGGGACGGCGCAGCGAGAGCGGCGCCCAGGAGGCGCTGCGGCAGGTGGCCGCGCAGGCCGCTGCCCGGATCAGCGCCTACGTCTCGGGCCAGCGCGAGACCCTGCGCGCCGTGGCTGCGGCCGTGGCGGCGGAGCCGGACGCGGAGCGTCGCCTCGAGGAGGTCGCGCTCGACGCGCCCAGCTTGGGCCGGGTGTCCTTGGTCGGCCCCGAGACCCCCGCCGCGGACCTCCCGCCCCAGCTCGACGCCAAGGCCGTGGCCGCGGCGCGCGGCGGGCGCGAGGTGTCCTCCGACATCTACATCGCCGCCGACGACACGCCCGCCCTCGACACGTGCATTCCGGCGCGCTCGCGCCCGGGATTTGCGGTGTGCGCCCGCTTCGACCTGCTCGAGCTGTGGCGCTTCGTGCAGCGCATCCGGGTGGGTCAGTCCGGATACGCGCTCGCCTTCGACCACGCCGGCCGGCTCGTCGCCTCCGGTGCGGGAGCGCTGCGCGGAGCCATCCTCACCGGAGAGCGCGTGCCGGAGAGCCCGCTCGTGGCGCGGGCGCTCGCCGATCCACGGGCCGCGCCGGCCCGCTACGCGGGTCCGCTGGGCGAGGAGGTACTGGCCGGCTGGGCCGTCCTCCCCGACAGCGGCTGGGCCGTCGTGGTGGAGCAGCCCGCCTCCGAGGCGCTGCGGCCGGCGCGCACGGCGCAGGTGGTCCTGGCCGTCATCGCCTTGATGGCGCTCGCGCTCTCGATCGCGGTCGGCGTGCGCCAGTCGCAGCGCGTGCTGGCCGAGCTGGAGGTGGAGGAGCGCTGGCGCACGGCGGGCCGCATCGCCGCCGGGATCACGCACGACCTCGGTCACCGCGTCGCGATCCTGCAGCAGACGGCGGGCCTGGCCGAGACGGGCGACATCGCCTTCCTGCCGCGCATCCGCGACAACCTGCGTTCGGAAGTCGCGACGCTGCGCAAGTTCGTCGCCGACTTCGCCGATCTCTCGCGCGACGTCCGCGTCACCGACATGTTCCCGCTCGACCTCGACGCCTTCGCCGAGAGCGTGCGCCGCACCGCCTCGGCGCATGCCCAGCAGATGGGCGTGGAGTTGGCGGTGACGCTGTCCGGCGGCGCGGCCTGGGTGAAGGCCGATCGATACCTGCTCGAGCGCGCCGCGCTCAACCTCGTCTCGAACGCGGTGGAGGCGACGCCGCGCGCGGGCGAGGTGCGCCTCGTCGTCTCGGTGAGCGACGGCGAAGCGCAGCTGGCCGTGGTCGATTCCGGCCAGGGCATCGCGGCGGAGCGCCTGCCGCGCCTCTTCGACGCTTTCGCCTCCACCAAGAGAACGGGCGCGCACCTCGGCATGGGCTTACCCAACGTGAAGCGGATCGTGGACGCTCACGGCGGCAAGGTGACCGTCGAGAGCGCAGCAGGAAAGGGCTCTGCCTTCCGCATCACCCTGCCGCGCATCGAGGCTGCTGCGCGTTCCGCACCGGCCACGGCTGCCAGCGCGAAGTGATCGGCTGGCCGGGTCTCGAGCGAGGACCGACTTGTCTGGTCCTGGACCTCTCCTCAAGACCTGTCGAAGAATGCCGTTGGCTTCTTAGCCGGGGTGGGGACCCGACGGCTATGCCGGCGGGGCGCGGGGCGGCGCGAGCCCCGGGTAATCAAGACCTGTCGAAAAATTGATCGCCCGGCCGGGGGGCGAGGGTGGGGCCCCGACGGGCTTGCCCGGCGGGGCGGGGGCGGCCTGCGCCCCCGGCGACTCAAAACCTGTCGAAAAATGTGATCGCTCTGCGGCGTGGCCGGGGTGGGGCCCCGATGGGCTTTGCC
>JBGQLS010000224.1:0-9829 GCA_041500205.1 Anaeromyxobacteraceae bacterium
CCATCCTGTCCTCCCGGGCGCCGCCAAGGAGCTCGAAGGTCACGTGGGCGGCCCAGAAGATCTCCTTGGCCGCGTCCCAGCGGCTGCGGGCGCACATGGCGTTCACGCAGAAGACGTTGCCGCCGTCGACCCGCGCCGTGGTGCGGCGCACCTCCTCCACCTCGCCGGCCAGCCGCGTGCCGGTGACGTCGAAGAGGAGCCCGTAGGGCCCGGGAAGGTACCGCGCCGAGACCACCGTCCAGCCGTCGTCGGCCATGGCCAGCCGCGCCCAGGTGTGCAGCGCGATCTCGAAGGGGATGGGGGTGACCGTGACCGCGATGAGCGGGGCCCCGGCCTCGGCCGAGGCGGCGAAGAAGCCAAGCCCCTGGGTCTCGAGGAGCCCGGTGGCGACCGGCCCGAACTGCCGGGAGTAGGCCCACGGTTTGGGGATGGCCAGGCTGTAGGCCAACAGGTCGTTGTCGTTGGGCGTGACCTTCAGGTTGACGTGGGTCTCCTGGATGGCCGCGAGCACGCTTGGGGCGGTCACGGGGATGTCGAGGTCGGCTGCAGCCATGGTCGTTCCTATCTCTTCGCGATGTCGAAGCCGAACTTGATCCCCACCCCGCCGAGGCCGGCGCCCACCTTGGCGCCCCAGGTAGTGTCGATGAGCTTCTTTCCGTCGTTGATCTTCGCGCCGATGTGCCCCTCGGCCCCGGCGCTGAGGAGGGTGCCCGAGACTGTGACGCCGAGGCCGACGTAGTGGGAGGTGAAGGGTATCTTGATGCGGACCTTGAGGGGGAGCTCTCCCTCGAGCGCGGCCAGCATCGCGCCGCCCTTGAGGTCGATCTTCCCCTTCAGCTTCTTCAGGTCACCCTCGGCGAAGGCCTGAATCTCCGCGCTGCCCTTGCCGACGTCGGCGGAGGCGACCGACTCGAAGATCACCCACGGGTCGTCCTTCGGCTTCTCCGCAGCCGCCTCCTTCGGGAGCGGGGTCAGCTTCCCGATGAAGACGGTGGTGCAGCCGGTGGCGATCACGTCCGGCCCACCGGAGATCTCCACCACGAAGTCGCTCGCCCTCGCTGCCGGGGCACCGTTGACGAGGACCGTGGCCTCCCCTGGCGCCGTCGGCCCGCAGCCGTGCTGGGGGCAGGCGTGGAGGTCCAGCTTCGCCCTCCAGGCCGGCTGGCCGCCGATGAAGACGTTGGGGCTCGCCGGGCCTCCCACGAGCGGGAAGCCCTGGACCGTCAGGTCGCCCATGCGGGCGGCCATCGGCGCGGACGGTGGAGGGGGCGGCGGGGCCGGCTCGGGCTCCTTTCCGAACAGCAGGCGCTTCACCAGGTCAACGAGGTCCGCCTGCCCGTGGACCACCGACCCCTCCGCCTTGACGTTGACGAGGGTGAGCTTCCCCTTCGCTTCGGTCAGGTCGAGCGAGCCCGAGACGAGCTCGGCGCCGACCTTCCCCTCGAGCACCGAGACGTAGGTCTTGGTCTCGCTCCCCTTCTCCTTGTCCTTGCTGCTGTAGACCGCCCCCTTCGGCTCCTTCGTCTTCGCGAGCGGCCCGAAGGTCAGCTTCTTCTCGGGCCCGCTCTTCTTCGGAGGGTCGACCGATCTCGATCGCCTTCCCGATCTCGCCCGTCACCTCCCCGACGGCCTTCCCGCCCACCGCGCCGGCCAGGCCGGCACCGCCTCCGACCAGGCCGGCGGCCGAGGTGGCCATGCCCATCTTCGAGCCGACGGCCGCGCTCAATGCCAACCCGACGCCGGACGCCGCAACGCCGACACCGGACGCGACCGTGCCGCCGACCTTCTCGGCGAGCCCGCCGCCACCGGCCGCCTGGGCGCTCTCCGCAGCCTTCGCGACCCCACCGGCGGGCGCACCCTCGGCGCTCTTCTTGGCGCTCTCGGCGGGCTTCGCAGCCCCGCCACCGCGCACGCCGGGAAGATCGGCTGCCATGTGTACCCCTTCGTGTTTCGCCCTTTGTCGGACACCAGAAACCCGTTCTGCCTCAACACATTCACTACTTCTTGGGTTGTTGATAAAGGCTTACACCGCCCTCGCCTCGTCAAGCATCCCAGGCTGTTTCTGGGTCGACAGCAGTCCGCGCCGTTCCTGACCGAGGCGATGGCACGCGGGGAGAAGTGACCGGCCCGGTCGGACCAGGCGCGCCCCGACCGCGTCGTGTGCGGGGATATGGGAGACGGGGGGCCCCTTGATTTCGATGCCAAGAGCCGCTCCCCCTTGGCATCCTCCTCGCTATCACCGCCGGCGGCCACGGCGGTCGACGGGGAGGGGCCGCAGCGAGCTGATCGCGTCCCTGCGCTCGCGGATCTGCAGCAGCGCCGTGAGCCAGGCGTGCCCGTCGCGCGGCCGCGAGGCGCGATCCGGCGAAAGCGCCAGCTCGAGGAGCCGCCTCAGGTCCGGATCGAGGTCGGGTACATCGAGGTCCGGGCGTGCACCGGGCGCGAGCACCGAGCTCCCCTCCCGCGCGACGCGGTAGGGCAAGCGGCCGCTCATGCTCTCGAACAGCATGGCGGCGGCGCCGAAGATGTCGGCGCGGGAGTCCTGGGCCTCGCCGCGCCACTGCTCGGGCGCCATGTACGACGGCGTGCCGACCGTCCGCGCGTCTCCGGCGCCGAACACATGGGCGATCCCGAAGTCGAGGATCTTCACGATCCCTTCCTTGCACAGCATCACGTTGGACGGTTTCAGGTCCCGGTGCACGACGCCGGCCCTGTGCGCGTGGTCTAGCGCCCAGGCGATCTCGATGGCGACGTCGAGCGCATCGGAGCAAGCGATGGGCGCGCGCTTCATCCGCGCGTGGAGGGTCTCGCCCCGGAGCAGCTCGAGGATGAGAAAGGGACCGCTCTCGCACGTGCCCACGTCGTACAGCGTGACGATGTTGGGATGGCTGAGCTGCGCCACCGCCTCCGCCTCCTTCTGCAGGCGGTCCCCGCGCAGCCTGACCTGGGACTGCCTCCCCGGTCGAACGGCCTTGAACGCCACCAGGCGTCCGAGCTGCCGATCCCGGGCCTCGAAGACGACGCCGAAGCCGCCCCTCCCGATCTCACGGACGAGCTCGAAACGACCGATGACCGCACCCGGGAACAGCACCCGGTTCCACACCTGATCGAGGCTTGCCACGGGTGCACGGGCCAGCTGCCGCAAGAGGGCGGTGATCGTCCCGGGCCGGACCGGCTGCGGTTCCACCTCCGCGCCGGCGCCGGGCCTCGCGAGCGGCGTGGTCTCGCGGATCGCGCTCTCGTCCGCCTGACCTCGCAGGAAGGTCACGCGCAGGCTCCCGATCGAGACCTCGGTCCCCTCCCGGAGCGGCACCGGCGAGCGCGGCGCGAGAGGTCTACCGTCCACCACGGAGCCGTTCGTGGAACCGAGGTCGGTGTACCGGGCACCGCCCTCGTCGAACTCGACGAGCCCGTGCCAGGCCGACACGAAGAGCTGCGGGGCGACCACGTCGTTGCAGACGCTGCGTCCGATCCGGATCGGCGAACGCGAGAACGCGTAGTCCGCGCGCGTGCGGGCCTCGGTGTCCTCGACGCGGACGACGAGCGGCTCCACGCGGTTCTCCTCCCGGCCCGTGGATGGTAGCCGGCGGCCGCCTGCCTCGGCAACCGCCAAAGGTGTGCGATAGGCGACGGCTCACCACCTCATCGTGAACGCTCTCGAACTCGGCCCCCGGGGCGGGCTAGCATACAGCTCGTGACACTCGACACCGCCGTCCTGACGCTCGTCGAAGCGGGCGACCTGCGCGGCGCGGCCACCGAGGCGATCCGCGGCCTCGGGCCGCAGGTGCTGAGGTACCTGCATTCGGTGCTGCGGGACGAGGACGACGCGGCGGACGCCTTCTCGCAGTTCGCGGAGAACCTCTGGAATGGCCTACCCACCTTCCAGAAGCAGTCGTCGCTTCGGACGTGGGCGTATCGCATCGCCTGGAACGCCGCCCTCAACCTGCGCAACGAGGCCTGGAACCGGCGCGGGCGGCCTTTCGCCACGGGAGAGCTCTCCTTGCTCGCCGACGAGATCCGCACCAGGACCGTCGTGCGGCGGGCCCGCCAGGAGGACGCGCTCGAGAACCTGCGCCGGTCCCTCACGGTGGAGGAGCAATCGCTCCTGGCGCTCCGGATCGATCAGGCCCTCTCCTGGGCCGAGGTCGCCGAGGTCATGGCCGCGGAGGGTCAGCCCGTCCAGCCGGCCACGCTCATGAAGCGCTTCGAACGCCTCAAGACGCGCCTCGCTGAAATGGCGAGGGAGCAGGGACTGGTGGAGTAGGCGCTCCCGCGCGGCCTCACCTCGCCGCGAGCAGGGAGTGGACGCGGGCGGACATGACGAACCGCCGTTCAGCGCGCGCTCGCCATCGGGGCGGGGACCACCCCGCCGTCCTTCACCATGCCCCAGACCACGTTCGCCGGCGTGACGGCCTCGTGGTCGCCGGAGCTCCACGGCTTGAAGTACTCGCCGGTGGCCCCCACGAACGAGTCCTTGATGTCCTCGAGCGCGGCTTTCACCTTGGGTCCTTCCGTCGTGCCGGCCTGGCGGATGGCGAGCGCGAGGAGGTGGAGCGCGTCATAGCCCTGCGCGGCGGCGGGCGCGGGTTCGATGTGCGCGGTCCCGTAGGCCTTGCGGTACGACTCGATGAACCGCAGCTGGGTGGGGTCGCTGACTCCAGACTCGATGAACGTCTGCGGGATCACGGTCCCCTCGCCGAACGGGCCGGCGGCCTTGGTGAAGGCGGCGCTCGACAGGATCCAGGTCCCGATGATCTCCGGCTTCCACCCGATCTTCTCGAGCGATCGGGCCACCGCCGCGCCCTCGTTGCCGAGGGCGTAGAGCAAGAGGACGTCGGCGCTCGCGTCCCGCGCCGCCTTGACGTGGGCGGTCATGTCCTTCTCCCCCACCTTCAAGGTCCCCTGGTAGACCGGCTTCACCCCACGTTGCTCGAGGAGGTCGACAAGACGGGCGCGCCCCTGCGCTCCGTACGGGGTCTCGTCCGAGAGGATCGCCGGTCTTCTCCTGCCGCGCGCCGCGAAGGCCTCGGTCACCATCATCTGCGACTGGATGATGTCGCTCGCCGCCAGCCGGAAGACGTAGTTCTGGGGAGCTTCCTTGAAGAGCTCGTTCACCTTGTTGCCGGTCGCGCAGGGAATGATCTGGGGGATGTGCCGTTCGTTCGCGATCCCCGTCGAGACGTTGGCGACGCCGGTGTTACCCGGACCCAGAATCGCGACCACGCGCTCCTTGTCGGCGAAGTCCTTCACGATCTGCGCGCCCTTGTCCGGCTTCCCTTCGTCGTCCGCGTCGACGATCACGACCTTCCTGCCCAGGACGCCACCGGCGGCGTTGACCTCCTCGGCCGCGAGGTGGGCTCCGTTGCGCAGGGCAGTACCCATGGCAGCCGACCCGCCCGTGAGCGGGTAGTACCCGCCAATCTTGATAGGCCCGGCCTCCGGGGAAGCAGTCAGGAGCGCGAGACAGGCGGCCAGCGCGAGCATCTTCTCACCTCGTTCCGGGAAAGCGGAAAAGGCGCAAGCTTGCCGAAGTGCCCCCTTCCAGGTCAAGTCACATCCCGGGCTGCTTGCGCCCACCCGGGTCCCGCGCCTCACCGACACTCTCGTCGTCGGTGCAACGGCGCCGACCGTGGCGCGTGCTCGCACATGCACGAGGATCGGTTGAACACCAGTGCGCCGGGCCACCTACAGGTAGGGCCAGCGCACCGAGCTACTCGACGTCGTTCAGCTTGCGCCGCGTCTGGGCCCGCTTCGGCTCGCTCGCAGCCTGGCAGACCGTGCAGAGGAGCGCGTACGGCATGAGCGCGAGGCGCTTCGGGGCGATGGGCTCCTCGCACTGCTCGCACAGGCCGTAGTCGTCCGGTTCGGTGGCGAGCTTGCGCAGGGCGCGGCCGATGCGAGCGAGCAGGTCGGCCTGCCCCTTGTTCCGCTGCGAGGCGAGCACCTGCATCATCTCGGAGAGCGCCTGCGCGTCCTCGTCGGCGACGCCGGTGCTGACCGGGTCGGTGCGGTTGGGCTCGATCTTGGCCGGCCCCGAGCGAAGGAGCTGCTCCCGGGCCTGCCGGAGCGACTTCTCGTACCTGGCGCGCTCCTTGGCGGTCATGGAGGCTCCTTCCGGGAAGCGATCTTCAGCGCCAGCGCCTCGATTCCTGCTGCGCTCTGGCGCACCTGACGGCGCAGCGCGTTCAGCAGCAATCCCCTGGGCACGAAGAACGGCCGCCTTCTCGACGGCTGCACCGTGCAGTCGATCCGGAGACGCGTCCTGCCGTCCTTCGTGGAAACCTCGGCCGCAGTGTATCCAGACTTGACGTCGCCACCGTCTGGAAGCGCCGTGGCGCTGATCAGGTTCGGCGGCACGAAGCGGACGATCTCGGTCTGCTTCACGCTTGTGCAGAAGGGTCCGATGCAGATCTCGGTCACGATCCGTACGAGCGTCCCGCCGTCGGGCGCGGTCCCCACGACCTCGACCTCCTTGAGGGGAGGCCCGAACGCCTTCTGCCCTTCGAAGTCGAGCAGCGCTCCCACCACCGATTCACTGGGAGCGGTGACGACGATCGAAGCCTCGATGCGATACATGCCCGAGTCCTCGGTCACCTCCAGGCGCTCGAACTCGGCGCCGCGGGCGAAGGTGGCCGGCAGCAACGCCAGGAGCGTGAGCGAGATTGTCGCGTGCCAGCGCGCCGCGCTCGAGCATTGGCTTCCAGGGACCATCCGAGACATCAGCATACAACGAGCCGACACGCGGCCGCCGCCGGGCTCCCGGGAAAAACGGCAACTGCTATCGCGGCCAGGTGGGGCCCCGCCGCACGAGGTCAGCCGAAGTAGGAAGGCGCTTTGTCCGGCTTCCACTTGATGTTGCAGCCGACGCTTGGCTTCTGTTCGGCGGCAGGCGGGCGACCTGCCGCCACGGCCTCGATGGCGGCGCGCAGCGAGGCGCCCGTCACGGGCCTTCCGTTGGTGGGCCGGCTGTCGTCGAACTGCCCGCGATAGGCGAGCCGAAGCTCCGCGTCGAAGAGGAAGAGATCGGGCGTGCAGGCTGCCCGGAACGACTTCGCGACCTCCTGCGTCCCGTCGAACAGGAACGGGAACCGCCACCCCTCCTCCTGCGCCAGCTGCCGCATCGCCACCGGGCCGTCCTGCGGGAAGGCCTGCTCGTCGTTGGAGTTCACCGCCAGCACGGCAAAGCCTTCGTCGAGGGCGGCGTGAGCCAGCCGGACCAGCTCCTTGCGGAGGTGCTTCACGAACGGGCAGTGATTGCAGATGAAGGCCACGAGCAGGCCCTTCTTGTTCCGAGCATGCTCGACGGCATCGACGTCGCGGCCCGTGACGGCGTCGGTGAGTCGAAGCGGAGGCAGGGGCGTGTCCAGCGGCAGCATCGTGGAGGGCGTCTCGGCCATTCGTGACCTCCTTCGTTCACCTCGAAGCTAACGTCAGGGCTCGATCGCTACTTCAGGACCGGAGCCCGGCGGACCCCTGGCCGGCCGCGAGAGGCCGGAGGGGTTCGGGGGCGGTCGGGGCTGGATTCTTGCCAGAGTCGCTCACCCCCGGCGATCGCCAGCGCATTCGATCCGAGCCGCTCCCCCTTGGGTAGATCATGGAGGTGCCGGGAGTTACCGCCGCCGAGCACGACCTCGTCCACGACGAACGCCGCGGCGATGGCCTGGACGACGTCCGCCACGCGGCGTCGCCAGCGGCGCTTGCCGACCCGCAGGAGGGCTCGCTCGCCGACGTGATCCTCGAGCTCGCCCTTCCGGTAGGGCAGGCGCGCCAGCTCCATCGGCACGAGGATACCGTCCACCACCAGCGCCGATCCGAGCCCGGTGCCGAGCCCGAGGAACAGCATCGTCCCCCACCGGTAGCTACCCAAGGCCTGCATCGCGGCGTCGTTCACCACCTGGACGGGCTTTCCCAGGGCGTGGGCGAAGTCGAAACCGATCCAGCCCCTGCCGAGGTTGGCGGGCTCGCGCACCACCTTGCCCCGCACCACGGGGGCGGGGACACCGATGCTCACCGCGTCGAACTGCCAGCCCCGCGTGCCGACCGCCCGGCGAACGGCCGTCAGCATGCGCCGCGGCGTCAACGCCGGGCCGGACGGGATCTTGAGCGTCTCGTCTTGCCCCGTGAGGTGCACCTTCACGTGAGCCCCGCCCACGTCGAGGACGAGGATCCTCTTCTCCATGTCGCCTGCCCTCCAGTGGGTAGCAGTCAAGACCTGTCGAAAAATGTGATCGCTCTGCGGCGTGGCCGGGGTGGGGTCCCGATGGGCTTTGCCCGGCGGGGCGGGGGCGGCCTGCGCCCCCGGCGACTCAGCGCCTGCTGACGGCCAGTTTCACGCCGAACGCGATGAAGACGAGCCCGGTGATGGACTCGAGCGCGCGCTGCACGCGGGCCTGCGCCAGCACTGGCCGCAGCCGCGCGACGAAGACAGTCACCAGCGACAGCCAGACCAGGCCTTCGGCGAAGTGGATGGAGGCGAGCAGGATCGATTTCGCCAGCACCGGGTCGCCGGGACCGATGAACTGCGGCAGGAAGGCGAGATAGAAGATCGCCACCTTGGGGTTGAGGACGTTGGTGAGCAGCCCCTCGACGTAGGCGCGGTGCGCGCCGGCCGGGTCGGCCGGCCGCTCCCTGACGGGCGCTCCTCGCGCCGCGCTCCGGATCGCCTGGAGGCCCAGGAACACGAGGTAGAGGGCGCCGGCCAGCTTCACCGTCTCGAAGGCGCGCGCCGATCGTACCAGGACGACCGAGAGCCCGAGGGCCGAGAGCGTCGCGTGGATGAAGAGGCCGCTGCCGATGCCAAGCACCGTGAGCAGCCCAGCGCGCCGCCCGCGGACGAGCGCGCTGCGCACGACGAGCATGGTGTCGGCGCCCGGCGTGAGGGTGAGGATGGCGGCGATGCCGGCGAAGGCGAGGACACGGGCGTCGAACATGGTCACAGGTATATACGGTGCACCGGACAGGGCGCACGCGCGGTATCCGGGCCCGTCAGGATCACGTAGCTTGGCCCCATGAGGATCTTCGTCGATGCCGACGCCTGCCCTGCGGCGATCAAGGAGATCGTCGTCCGGGCGGCACAGCGCCTTGCAGTGAGCGCGATCTTCGTCGCCAACAAGAACATCCGGTTGCCTCTCTCGCCGCACGTCTCGACCGTCCGGGTCGCGATGGGGCTCGACGTCGCGGACGGGTACATCGCCAAGTCGGCGGAGGCCGGCGACCTCGCCATCACGGCCGACATCCCGCTGGCGGCTGCGCTCGTCGCCCGCGGCGCGGTGGCGCTCGACCCGCGCGGCACCGTCTACACGGCGGAGAACGTCGGCGAGGCGCTCGCGCTGCGCAACTTCCATCACGAGCTGCGCGAAGGCGGCGTCGAGACGGGCGGCCCGAGCGGTTTCGGGCCCAGGCAGGCGCGGCTGTTCGCGGCGGCCTTCGACCGGGAGCTCTCCAAGGCGCTGCGGCACGGAGCGGGGCCGCGACAAAGGTGAGCCCTCGGCTCGTCAATACTCAAGCCTCCGCCCGCATATTCCTGGCATGCGCCACAAACGTGGGCGACAATTACCGTACCAACCTATCGGGAGACGACCCCATGCCTCGACCGGCCCAGACCTCCATCGCGGACATCATCAGCAGCACCATTTCGGACGCTGTGCGGAGCTTCACGCCTACCATTCAGAAGCGGATCGCGGCGCTCGCCGCGGAGGAGCGCGGGAAGGTGCTCGCCCTCGACGGGCGGTCTCGCAGGCGGGTCGCGCGCGCCCGTCCCCGTGGCAAGGAGATGACGAAATGGGTCGCCGACAGGCGTGCGCGCCGGGTACCCACGTTCGTCATCGAG
>JBGQLS010000225.1:0-9818 GCA_041500205.1 Anaeromyxobacteraceae bacterium
CCCCGCTGGGGGCGAGGGGGTAATGCTCTGGCCCCTCACCCCACCTGCAACTCCACCCCACCGAACTCATCCTGGGCCAGACCGCCGCCCTCACGTTTCTCACTTACCGGACGACCCATGATTCCCCAGCAGTGCCAAGTTCTTGGACAGCGCTGTGACTAATGCCCAGGGCAGAGCCGTCGGGGCCCCACCCCGGCCACGCCGCAGAGCGATCACAGGTTTCTACAGGTCTTGAGCAAGGCGCCGGGGTGTCGTCGACTCGGGGCAGTCAAGACCCGGGTCGTCCGGAAGACCACTTACCTGATCGGGGCCCAGCAAGGACGTAGCGCGGCGCCCACTGCCCGCCGCACTGGACGCATGGTCCAAGCCCGGGAAATGGGTGTGATTCTACGTGTTACAGTAGACGGCGTTGCTCGGAGAAGCCCCCTGCTGGACGGCGAGCTCGCTGGCCTGGCACGGCGCGGCGGTGCTAACCTCGTCTCCGTGGAAGACTTCGTAGAGCGCGTGGTGCGGCGCCTCCGGGAGGAGCCCGGATTCAGTCGCAACCGTCACTTCCTGACCTTCTCCTCACCCGAGGGGAAGCGCGCGCTCAAGATCCACCGGCAGCTACGTTCGATCGAACGCGACCTCTCGCGGGCGTCCAGCGCGACCGTCGATCGCGCCGCGGACCGCGTGCGGCTCACGCTCCGCTCGAAGTCGGGGCTGCGCACCTCCTGGCTCACCCAGGCCGAGTTCCGGATCCTGTGCACGAACCCGATCGTGCGGTCGGCGCTGAACGTGGGCGCCTGACAGCTTCGGGCTTGCTCCTCGCCGGGTACCCGCGCCGCGTTTCCAACATGCGCGGCGTGGGTGTCGCAGCTAGGCCGTCTGGCTCGGTCCGGAGATAGACTCACAGGCTCTGACGCCCCCGCGCCCCCATCTCGAGCGTCGTTTGAAGTGGGTTGCGCCATCAGGTAGCCAACCCACCCATGGCAGGCCCGGATCGTGCACCTGTCTTGCGAGCGCGCGTCCATCACGATGCTGGCCAGCGCCGCGCGTTTCGTCAGGAGGAGCAATGAGCTTCGTCTGGACCCAGGCCCTGGCGGTGGGCGTCGAGCCAATCGACACACAGCACCAGGAGCTCTTTCACCGGCTGAACGCCCTGCTCGCGGCCATCGGCGGTGAGGGCCGAGATCGGGAAGTCCTCGGCACGCTCGCTTTCCTCGGCGACTACGTGGTGCGCCATTTCGAGGACGAGGAGCGGCTCATGCGGGAGGCCGGCTATCCGGCGCTCCCCGTCCAGCTCGCCGAGCACCAGCAGTTCACCACCGCCTTCGCGCGACTACGCAGCAGGTTCGCCCGGCACGGGATCGACGGCGCGTTCGCCAAGGACGTGGAGAGCGGGCTGTGCGACTGGCTCGTGCGGCACGTGCAGCGATCGGATCGCGCGCTCGGCGAGTGGCTCTCCAGCCGTAGCGCCGCTCAGCCGGCACACTGAGTCGCCGGGGGCGCAGGACGCCCCCGCCCCGCCGGGCAAAGCCCATCGGGGCCCCACCCCGGCCACGCCGCAGAGCGACCGCATTCTTCGACGGGTCTTGAGTCGCCGGGGGCGCAGGCCGCCCCCGCCCCGCCGGGCAAAGCCCATCGGGGCCCCACCCCGGCCACGCCGCAGAGCGGTCACATTTCTAGACAGGTCTTGATTCCTACCGGCCCGAGGGCGCCGCCTCGCAGGCGATCGCCAGGAGCGCTCGAAGGGCCTCGGCCGGATCTCCTCCCAGGAACGAGCAGCCGGCAGAAACGCTGCCCAGCGCAGGCTCGACGCTCGTCTCCGGCGGGCCGCACACACCCACGGGGAAGCGCAGCTCGCGGGCCAGCGCGGCCAGGTGAACGACGATCCCCTCCGCAGGGAGGAGCACGAGCGCGCCCACCGCCCCCGTGGAGAATGGGCGCCACAGCGGCGCATGCGCGGGATCGGACGGCAACGCGACGAGGTCGACGCAGACATCGTCACCCATCGTGAAGCGTCCCAGCGTTCCGAACGCGACCGGAGCGCCGTCCGCTTCCGCCGTGAAGCCCGGCAGCGTCGCGAAGCGCACGAGCGCCGAACGCCTGGCGAGCGGACCGCCGCCGGCCAGGATCACCTTGCCCCTCGCGCAAGCGCCCCTGCCCGCGCCGCGCTCGATGCGGCGTCGAAGGGCGTGCAGCGCTTGCCCGGCGAGGAGCGACCGCGCCTCGCCGGCCGGGCGGGGCTCACGCCGCGCGTAGCCGCACTCGAGCATGGCCGCGAGCGCTCGCAGCACCTCGAGATCGGTGGCGGCCGCGCCGTCGAGGACGTCCTGCAAGCTACGCGGCCGCGCGAGGAGCGACACCACCTCCGCCGTCACCGGGTGCAGTCCCTCGGGTACGGCCGCGGGCGCGACCGCCAGGGCGAGTCGTTCGTCCGCAGCCGGCAGGGACGGCAGGAGGCGGGCCACCTCGTCCGCCTGACGAAACCCCTCCAGCACGAGCTCGTCGAGGCGCTTCTCGATACGCCCGGTCCCTGTCCCTGCTGCCCTCCCCGCCACGAAGGCGAACTGACCCTCCCGCCACGAGAGCAGCCGGTAGAGCGCCTTCTCGCCCCTGGCAAGCCCAGCGGCCGCGTCGGTGACGCGTCCCTCGAGGAGCGCGATCTCGGCCCGCACGCCGTCGCGCGCGAGCTCGAGCCGACCTGCCTTGCGGTTCATGGCGAGGACCTGCAGCAGGTCCACGAGTGGGATCTGCGCCAGGCTGCCATGGAAGGTGGCATCGCTCGAAGCGGCGCGCGCTGCGTCCAGGCGCCGGAAGACCTGGTCGATCCGCGCGAGGACCTCGTCCAGGTCCAGCGGCTTCCTCAGGTACTGGCCGAGGCGGCCGCGTTCCTGATCCTCGCGGTAGCCGGTGAAGACGACGGGGACGAGCTCTGTGCGTGGATTCGCGCGCAGGATGCTCACGAACGCGCGCCCGTCCACGAAGGCGGCCTGCTCGTCCATGAGCACGAGGTCGGGAGCGCGCAGGATGGCGAGCTTCAGCGCCCGCGAGCCGTCGCGTGCCACGTGCAGCCGAAATCCGCGGCGGCGCAGGGCCGGGCCGAGCACCCGCGCGGTCGCGGGATCGGGGTCGGCGATGAGGATCTGGCGCGGGAGCGACATGGTCAGAGGGTTGGTCAGGATACCGGGGACCGAGCAGGTGAGCGAGATCGCTAGCGGGGCATCGGGGGCGCAGCCCGCGAACCCATGACGGCGAAGCCGGCGGCCGCTCGCGCTAGCGAGCGAGAGCGCCGAAGGCACAGCCGCCGGGACCGGTATTCTGGGCAACCCTCCTACAGCGGCTGCAGGTCGTACTGCGCTTGCAGCTTCGCCACCAGCGCGTCCACGAGTGGCGCGTCGGCGGTATGGAAGACGCGGCCGTCCGGGCCGCGCAGCAGCGCGTAGGCGGCGCTCTCGGAGAGGAAGAGGAGGAAGAAGTGCATGTCGAAGCGCCGGTCGCCGTCCACGGACACGTGCGTGACGAGCGGGTGCTCGCGCTCGTCGTGCCCTGGATCGGCCGCGCGCGGTCCCAGCACGTACACGCGAGATCTGACGTCGCCCCGCGCCGCGGTCTCGAGCCGCGAGAGCGCTGCCGTCACCGGAAAGGCACCACCGCCAGATCGGGTCACGTACAGCACGCGGCGCGCGGACAGGTCGCGTCCGAGCTCGCGCGCCGCTTCTCGCTGGACGGCGTCGAGGAGCTCCGGGTCGAGGGGCAGCCGGGCCGAGGGAGAGCCGGTGGGAATGGGAGCGCCCTCGAGGAGGGCGTCAGCGAGCTCCCAGAACGGCACCGCCATCGCGTCGAGAGCCGCGGTCGAGGGCTGGAACAGCATCGAGGAGCGCCGCTCCTCCTGGCGAGCCCGGCAGGCCTCCAGCAGGGAGTCGAGGTCGTCGCCGTCCCTCGGAAAGCTGCCCGTGCCCATGGAGAGGCGCCGGCGGGCGCGCTCACCGAGCGTGCTCATCGACGGCTCACGCCGGATCTCCTCCGACACGCGCCGCTGGAACACGAGCGCCCCGAAGTGGTCCGTCTCGGGCAAGAGGAGGTGGTGCTCGCCGTCCGAGACGCGCGCCAGGGTGTCGGAATCACGCACGACGCGTGTCACGGCCGACACGAGGCCGCGCGCGGCCGCTTGCGAAGCCTCCTGGCCCGCTTCCTGGCGCAGCCCGTCGAGGTCGTCGAGGGCCATGATCGCGAGCGAGAAGCTCCGGCCGTATCGGCGCGCCTTGTAGAGCTCCTTGCCGGCGTGGTCGAGGAAGTGGCCGAGGTCGTAGGTCCCTGTCTCGCGATGGCGCAGGCCGACCTGCTCCAGCGCACGGAAGCAGCGCGCGTTGCGGACCGCCACCGCGCCGAACCGGGCCAGCTCGGCGACGGCCGCGCGCTGCTCCGCCCCGAAGGCGCCGCGCGACGAGCGCTCGAGGAGCACCATGCCCACCACCTCGCCGCCGGCGACGAGCGGGACGACGCATGCCTCGCCCTGCTTGAACCCGGCCGGCTCGAAGGGCGCCCCCCTGAGGAGCGCCGCCCCGAGCGCACCGGACCTGGGATCGAGGCGCGCGGGGAGCACCTCGCGATCGACGAGACCGCGCAGGCCTCCCAGCACGAGCTCGCCCTTCTCGTCCGCGATCCATGCAGCGGCGCCCTGCGCGTCCGTCGCGGACCCGAGCGCGGCGAGGAGCCTCTCTTGAAGCCCCTCCAGATCCAGCGTGCCGACGAGGCTCAGGCCGGGCTCGAGCGCGGGCATGATTCAGCGCATCAGGACTCGAGCTCGACGCGGCCCTCGAAGGCGCGCTCGGCCGGCCCTCGCATGAGGACGCCGACCAGGTCGCGAGCGACCGTGATCTGGAGCGTTCCGCCGGGGAGCCGCACCTCCAGCGACGAGGCCGCCGGCAGGATGCCCGTCTTCACCGCCGCCACCGCGGCCGCGCACGCCCCCGTGCCGCACGCGTCGGTGAGGCCGGCGCCGCGTTCCCAGACGACGAGATCGAGCCCTCCCGAGCGCGGCGCGGCGAAGCCGGCGTTCACCCCTCCTGGAACCGCGCGCTCGACGAGCGGGCCGAGGCGCGTGGCGCGCTCTCTCGAGCATTCGCCGAAGAAGACCGCGTGCGGGTTGCCCATCGAGACCATGTGTCCGCCGAGGCGCTCGCCCCCGAGCTCGAACACCTGTTCGCCCTGGTAGCGGGCTGGTCCCATCTCGACCGAGACGGCCTCGACGTCACCGGCGTGCGCGCGGTGCACGAGGCAGCGCCGCACCCCGGCGTCGGTCTCGATGGCGAGCTCGCCGGCCAGGCCGTGCTGGTCGGCCAGGTGTCGCGCCACGCAACGGATCCCGTTGCCGCACATGGCCGCGATCGAGCCGTCCGAGTTGTAGATGTGCATGTAGGCCGCGCCGCCGTGGCGGGAGGGCAGCACCGACAGCACGCCGTCCGCGCCGATGCCGCGCCGCCGATCGCACAGCCGCACGGCGCGCGCGGCCGTCATGAGCTCGGTCGCCTCGATCACGACGAAGTCGTTCGCGAGGCCGTGGTATTTCCAGAAGGCGAGTGGCACGACGAGCATTGTAGCGTTTCAGGCGCAGAAGCGCGCGACAGCGCGTTCGAGGATTCCGGCGCAGCGCTCCAGTTGCTCGATCTCGACGAACTCTCCGGTGCGGTGCGCGACGCGGATGTCGCCCGGGCCGAAGACGCATCCCTCGGCGCCCATCGCCGCCAGCTCCGGCAGCTCCGTTCCAAAGGGAATCGTGCGGGAGTGATTCCCGCTCTCCGCCTCGAGAAAGCGCACGATCTCGGCCTCGGCCGGCGTCACCGCGGCCTCGTCGAGGCGCATGGGCGTGTGCTGCACGGTGATCCCCGGCCTGCTCGCCTCGGCCACACGCGCCGCCGCCGCATCGAAGAGGCGGAGGCCGCGCTCCGGGTCCTGGCCGGGAATGGGCCGCCACTCGAGCGAGAAGGTGCACTGGCCCGCGAGGATGTTGCGCGCCTTTCCGCCCCGGATGAGCCCCACGTTGAAGGTGGTCCAGGGCGGCGCGAAGAGCTGGTCCTGCTCGTCCTTCATCTCCTCCTGGACGCGCTCCACCTCTGCGAGCAGCCTTCCGGCCGCGTGGATGGCGGATGCGCCCACGTCCGGAAAGGCGCTGTGCCCCTCGACCCCCGTCACCGTCACGTCCATCGCGCAGTACCCCTTGTGCGCGCGCACGGGCACGAGCGTGGTGGGCTCGCCCACGATGGCGTACCGGGGCTTCACGCGCCCCTCGTGCAGGAGCATCTTGGCTCCCCAGCACCCCACTTCCTCGTCGCTCGTGAACAAGAGGTGAAGCGGCTTCGGCATCGCCTTCGTGCGCGCCGCGGTGGCCACCGCGGTGGCGACGAAGCCCTTCGTGTCCGCGCTCCCGCGGCCGTACACCTTGCCGTCCCGGACGGCGCCCGAGAGCGCGTCGGCCCAGTCCGGATCGAATGGCACGCAGTCGGTGTGGCCGACCAGCGCCAGCCCACCCGGGACGTCCGGGCCGCGCCGGCAGACGAGGTTCGTCTTCTCGATGCCATTCCCGTCCCGCCAGCCCAGGCGCCGCGTCTCGAACCCGAGCGGCCGGATGAGCTCCTCGAGGAGGTCCACCACCGGGATGTTCGAGCGGGAGGAGGTCGAGTCGATGGAGACGAACTTCTGTAGCAGCGGGACGAGATCCATCGCCCTCAGCGTATGCCAACGGCGGCTGCGCGGCAGCCTTTTGTGGTCACCCGCGGATGCGCGCCAGAGCCACGCTCGCCTCCCTCACCACGGCCGCCTCGTCCAGGTGAGAAATCACTCCGGCACCACCAGGGCCACCGCGTCCAGTTCGAGGCGTACTCGCTTGAGCGCGTCCTCGGTCGCGGCGTGGTGCTCTCGCACGGCCGCCAGCGCCGCGTCGACCGCCTTGCGCCCGGCCCCGCCGCGGAAGGCCGCGGTGACGAGCCGTTCCTCTTCGGCCTCGGCGTGCGCCGCAAGGGTGGCCAGCGCCTCGTCGCGCCGCCGCGCCAGCTGCGCCTGCGCCTCCTTCTCGGCGGCGCTCCGGGCACCCTCGAGCATCGGCGCTGGAGGCGCCCCGACGCGCGTCTCCTCGGCGCCGGCCTCGTCCTCGAGGGACTCCGCGAGGCCGATCAAGATCCGGTTCCCCTCTCCCAGGTCCGCCACCACGGCGATGGGCGCTTCCTCGAGATAGCGGGCGGCCTGCCGCGAGGGCACGCGCGCGCCCGGAGCCAGATCGGCGGGAGCAGGCCAGGCGATGTGCCAGCGGGTGTAGATCGCACCGCGTCGAGGCGCCGCGGAAGACCGGAACGCCGCCGTACGGCCCGCCTCGCCGTCGCGGACGAGCCCCACGAGCGCCTCCACCAGCTTGTGGCCGGTCGCGAACCACTCCAGCTCGTCGCGCGCGACGGCCGTCTCGCGCCAGAAGCTGCCCAGGTGCGTGGCCGGCTCCTCCGGGATCTCCATGCCAGGAAGCGCCTCGATGCGCATGTGCGCACCCAACGTGAACGACACCTCGAACGGATGCACGTTCTGATCGGTGTCCACGTCCACGCCGACGCGCCGCGCGACGTCGGCGCCCACATCCTCGAGCCGCTCCTCGAGCGAACGCGAGAGCGCGAGGAGCGCCTCCTGCGCGGCCTCCGCGCCTTCGCCTGGATCTGCCGGCGGCGACTCGCCGAGACGGCGGTAGGCGTTCCCGATGAGCCGCGCCAGCTCCGGCAGCCCCGCGGAGCGAAGGTCGAGGATGGGATCGTAACCCTCGTGCTGGGCGCGCCGCCCCTCGGCGACGCGGGCCGCGAGCCTGGCGCGGAAACCCTGCCGCGCCTCGGGCGGCTCGGCGCGCAGCGCGGCGAGCTCGGCGGGCAGGGAGGTCAGCACCGTGTCGAGGCCGCCCACCGGCTCGCTGAAGATGCCGATCTCCTTCTCGTAGAGATCGGCGAGGAACGCTTCCTCGCCCGGCTCGGCCAGGACGTGGATCTGGACGGGCCGGTGCTGGCCAAGCCGGTCCAGGCGGCCGATGCGCTGCTCGAGCGTGAGCGGCGACTCGGGGAGGTCGAGGCAGACGAGGTGGCTGGCGAACTGGAAGTTGCGCCCCTCGCCGCCCGACTCGCCCGAGAGGAGGACCATCGGCCCCTCGGGGTCTCGAAAGCGGGCTACCAGGCGGTCGCGCGCCTCGATGGTATCGGCGTCGTCGTAGAGGAGCGCCTCCCTCCCCGCGCGCGCCACCGCCGCCTGCACGCCGCGCAGGGCGTCGGGGCTGGCGTGGAAGACGAGCACCTTCTCGCCTTCGCCGGCGAGCCGCGCGCACAGCGCCGCCACCGCCTCGACCTTCGCGCCGGGGGCGACGTCCTCGCGCCGGAGTACGCGCTCCGTGAACGCGCCCACCTTGACGCGGCGGTTGCGGATGAGCCGCGAGGAGAGGCTGTAGCGATCGGCGAGGTGGGCGAGGAGTTCCCTGCGCCGATGGTCCCTCCCGGCAGACGCGTCCGCGGCGCGAGCGAAGACCGGATCGTCCGGCTCGAGCGCAAGCAGGTGTGCGACCGCCTCGTCCACGTCCTCGCCGCCGAGGAGCGCGCGCGCCTCCTGCGCATAGCGATCCTGATGGGTCAGCTGTGCGAGGAAGGCCTCGAGCGACACCGTCGCGACCGGCTCGACGAGCCCGAGGAGCCGGAAGTACTCGCGCGGGTCGAGGCGCACCGGGGTGGCCGTGAGCAGGAGGAGGCCGAAGGAGCCACGCGCGATCGGCTCGACGGCCCGGTAGAAAGCGTCGTCCACGAGGTGGTGCGCCTCGTCGACCACGACCAGGTCCAGCGGCACGTCGCAGGCGGCGTCCACCAGATCGGGGTCGTCGCGCAGGCGCTCGAGCGAGACGATGGCCAGCGGGCTGCGGGCGAGCGCCGCCTCCGGGCCGCCCATCTCCTCGATGCGCTCCTCGGTGAGGAGCGTGAAGAGGGCGTTGAACTTGTGGAAGAGCTCGGCGAGCCACTGGAAGGCGAGGTGCTCGGGTACGATCACGAGCACGCGATCGGCGAGCCCGATCTGGCGCAGGCCAGCGAAGACGAGGCCCGCCTCCACCGTCTTCCCGAGCCCGACCTCGTCGGCGAGGACGAAGCGGGGGATGCGGTCGGCGAGGATGCGGCCGGCGGCACCCACCTGGTATGGGAGCACGTGGACGCGTGAGGAGAGGAGGGCCCCGAGGCTGTCGGCCCGGCGGAGCGCCTCCAGTCGCGCCACCTCGGCACGCAGCCGAAAAGCCGAAACGGCGCCGACCTGCCCGGCGGCGATGGTCTCGAGTGGGCCCTGGGCGCGAACCTCCTCGATGGGCGTGTCCTTGGGGACCGCAGCCAGAGCGGGGTCTCGGCCCGACACCACCGTCACCCCTTCGCGGCCCGCGAAGCGCACGGCCAGGCGCCGTCCCTCGTCGGCTACCTGGATGACGATACCCACGCCCCACCCCCGCTGGGCGCGATGCACTACCTTCATGCCGGGTTCCCAAGCCATGCGGCCCTTTATGGCCCCGATACCCGGGGAGTCCAAGAACTTAGAGCCTCCGACGGAGGCGCGCCGCGGGTCGCGGACGTTGACAGGGGTGGCAGGCCAAGCTAGAAACCCGCCCTGCTCGAGCCGGTTGAGGGCGGATAGCTCAGCGGTAGAGCATCGCCCTTACAAGGCGAGGGTCGCAGGTTCGAAACCTGCTCCGCCCAAGCTAGAACACTTGGGGTGTTAGTTAAGCTGGATATAACGCCGGCCTGTCACGCCGGAGGCCACGGGTTCGAGTCCCGTACACCCCGCCA